>JASHOY010000155.1 GCA_030038435.1 Acidobacteriaceae bacterium
CGTAAGCGCCGAAGTGTCTTGGGGGCAGAAAAGTACTTTTCGATCATTACAGTTCTCCTGGATTCGAATGGGGGGAGGAATCCATCACTCTATCGGAGAACCCTATTTGTTATGGGGAGACGCAGCGCCTCTCACACGCTGCTGCGCTCGCTGTTCGTGACCTCAACTCCCCAGAAGTAAACACTCACCATAAGGCACGTAATGGAGTGCACTCCATTACGTGCCGCAACCGGCACTGCCCGAAGTGTCAGGCGCAGGCGCGTCAGCGCTGGCTTGCGCGCCGTGAGCAGGATCTGCTCCCCGTGCCCTACTTCCACGTCGTCTTCACTCTGCCTCACGTGTTGAACCCGCTTTGTCAGCGACATCCCCGGCTACTGTACGATCTGCTCTTCCGCGCCACCGCCGAGACCATGCTCGAAGTCGCAGCCGACCCAAGGCATCTCGGAGCCAGGATCGGCTTCCTCAGCATCCTGCACACCTGGGGACAGAACCTGCGCTTGCATCCTCACCTCCACTGCGTCATTCCCGCCGGCGGTTTCGATCCAGACTATTCGCGCTGGGTTCATCCCAGGTATGCTTTCTTCCTGCCGGTCAAGGTGCTGAGCCGTGTCTTCCGCGGCAAGTACCTCGCTCTGCTCCAGCGCGCGCTCCGGAAGCGCCGCATCGACTGTCCTTCAACACTGGTGCGCGCGCTGCTCAAGGACGACTGGGTGGTCTATGCCAAGCCTGCCTTCGGAGATCCCGTTCGCGTGCTGCGTTATCTCGGCCGCTATACCCACCGCGTCGCCATCAGCAACCAGCGCCTGCTCAGCTTCGACGGCCAGCGCGTCAGTTTCCGATGGAAAGACTATGCGCACGGCAACAAGCAGCGCATCATGACGCTCACCGCAAGCGAGTTTCTGCGCCGATTCTGTCAGCATGTGCTGCCCAGGGGCTTCGTTCGCATCCGACACTTCGGCTATCTCGCCAACGCCCGCCGCACGGCTCTGATTGCGCTCGCTCGCCGGCAGCTGGCTTGCCTGCCTCCAGCAACTTCGCATCTCACCAGCCCTTCGCAAGCTGCCTGGCGTTGCCCACGCTGCGGGGCCAACATGAACATCGGTCCCAACCTCTCCGCGCAGCAACTGGCGTTTCGATGTCCCGATACTTCATGATGCCAACTCCATCCAACGGCCCGCGAAGATGTGACCCCATGTCTTGGCACGCCTGTGTCTTCAGAGCCAAGTGGCGAATTCATGATCAGTTCCGACTTGCATGCCGTTCAAGAAATCACTCCATCACGACAGATGTATCGCCCTTCGCGCCTTATCCAGACCGGCTCATCCAGCTTCCTTACCCGAATTACGCGGGCCAACTCGCGCACCTAGCTCCATAGCAGCGCCCGCCACTGCCACCGCCTTCCTTCTAGTCTCCTTATCGAAAATGCCTCGGGGCAGCAGCGGCCGAACAGGGCCAAGCTGGGAGGACTCGCCCCGAAGCATTTCCGACCAAGGCTAACGACTTTACGGCCAGGTGCATGGTCGAACCATGTCCGAGACCCACTACCCATCCATACTTCCAGCTGAAGCAATGGTCGACCGACGGCAATCCTTCTTCGGTGTGGTAGCTCTCTCGGATTGCCTGAACCTCTCCGAACTTCAGAACTGCCTGACGGTGAGCCTCTTCCGGCGAGACTCCGGCGCGGACCAACTCCTCAGTCTGGGCTTCTATATGCGCCTCTATCTCATCCCGTAGACGCTCATGGTCGAGGCGATTTGTTGAGAAGTTCCGGATTCGTGCAAGGAAGCGCCTGATCGTTCTCATTTCCAATCCTCCGCATCATTCCGATCGCAGCGCCCGCATCGGGTCTACACTCGATGCTCGCAATGCCGGAAGCAAACCAGCTAGACTACCTACGAGCAGCATGGTTAGGGCCGCGAGTCCGAACGACACAAGCGTGCTTCCGCCAAAGTACGGAAGAATGCTGCGAAGCAGCGTAAACGCCACGAGGGAGGATATCGCTCCAATTCCCAGGCCAATTCCAACCATCTCCAGAGCATTACCGAGGATCAATCGGATCACATCACCGCGCCGCGCTCCGAGCGCCATACGCACGCCCATCTCATTGAGGCGTTGCGCTGCGAGATAATTAATGAGACCGTAGACGCCGACAGCCGTCAGCAGAAGCGCAAGTCCTCCAAAGGCCCCCAGCATCCAGACAATCAGTCGGCGCCCCGCCAGGGAATCCTGAACCAGAGTCTGCATTGAGATGACGCCTGTAATGGCCTGAGACGAATTCGTCGATGAGACCGCGCGCTTCAGCGCCGGCACCATAGCGTCCGGAGCCCCCACGGTTCGAACCACAAAATCTGCCGAAGACTGGTCCATATAAGCCTGGCTCTGGGCAAAGGCGTAGTAGCGCATTCCGTCAGTGTTGTCTTGTTCGAGAGAACTCTGCCGAATGGTCGAGACAACGCCAATGACCACGGCGGGTCGTGTCGTTCCTCCACACCCGAACGAAATTTGCTGCCCAAGGGGACTCGTTGAGGGCCAGTAGCGCTTTGCCAGCCGTTCATCGATTACGGCTACAAGCTGCGTGGGGGCAAGATCGCTGGCATTGAACCAACGCCCGGCCATGAGCGGAATTTGCATGACCTGTAGATAGCCGGGGGTCGCAATCGAGTAATGGCTGTGTGGACTGGGTTCTCCAGTACCGACCGGATGCGCGATGATGGAGAAAAGGCAGGACTGTGATCCTTCCGGAGCGAAGGGCAAAGGCTCCACTGCAGCCGCCGCAATGACAGCCGGCTGCGATGCTATTTGCCGAACCACGCCGCTCACGAAGGCGGCCTGCAGAGGCTGGCTTCGGAGAAAGTCGTCGCCAGCGTAATTAACCACTCCAGTGAGTACATTTCGCGGATTGAAGCCCGGATCGACCTGCTGGAGCTTCTTCAGACTGGCGAGAAACAATCCGGTTGCGGTGAGCAGGACAAATGCTCCCGCAACTTCGGCGACTACGAAACCCCGCCGCAACCGCTGTTTCTCTGCTGTCGCTGTGCCGCTGCGTCCTCCTTCACGTAGCCGCAATCCATGCTTTTGCCGCAGGATGATAAAAGTCGGCCCCACGCTTGATATGAGCACGGTTATCAGGGTCGCCCCTAATGTCAATCCCAGTGCAACGGGGGTCAAATGAACCGAGTATCCAGTTGCCAAACTGTTGGGAATGATGCGGAGCAGCAGTCGGCCGGCGAGTGGCCCTGCTCCTGCGGCGGCGGCACAAGCCAAGGCTGCCAGCAACGAGGTCTCCACAAAGATCTGTCGCGAGATGCGGCCAGAACCGGCGCCCAGCGCCATGCGAACGGCAAACTCTTGCGTGCGGGCCGAGGTCCGCGCCAGAAACAATCCTGCCACATTGGCTGCGGCGATCAACAGCACGAGAGCTACTACGCCGGTGAGGATAAACAGCGGCATGCGGAGCGATCCAGCGGCGAATTCCGTGAGCGGTGTAGCATAAATCGACCACCCGGAGCTCCTCGCGTCGTTGGCACCACCTGAGCGCCGCAATTCGCTCCACATTGTGGCAGAAAGAGCCGCGTTGAGCTGTTGCACCGAAACATCGGGTCGCAGCCGCACTACAGCCTGATACCACTCATCGAAGTCATGATGTGGCGCGAACGCCTCGGGAGGCAGAGCAAGGGGAACCCATACTTCGCAACGCCTTGGCCAGGCGAAGTCACTGCGCATCACCCCGATGATGCGATAGGCTGTCTGGTCGAGCATCAGTGTCTGCCCGACAACATC
>JASHOY010000156.1 GCA_030038435.1 Acidobacteriaceae bacterium
GCCTGATCCGCCCTGCCGACTCTCCGCGCCTGGCGCCCATCCGCTCCCTGGCCTACTTCCGCCCTGTCATCGAGGAACTCCAGGAAAATCCCGCCCCGCAAAACTACCGCGATTACCTCCGCCTCAAGCTACGAATGGCAACCCAGAAACCGCCGGCAGATGTTCAGAAAAATACGTTTTCAGATGAGCGCTAACAACACTATTGGGGTGGATGGCGTTGCGAGTGTAAATTCGGCCAGACACCGGGGTCCCCGCGGACAGTTCTTTGTCCGTGGGGTGGAGTCGAGAGGACGGCCGAAGGCTGTGGCAGGCCCCACCGTCGAGGCCGGCAACGAAGTATGGCCGAATTTACGCCGCAACCCGAAGGGACGGGGCCAGATTTTCCGATTTCGTTGTCGCTCGTCGCTCCAGGGATCGACCACAGCGCGCTCCTCGCTTCTAGAACTCGGCAAATCTGGCTCCCGTCGCCGCCATCCCAAGAGTGTTAACGGGCCCTAATTCGGCGTCGGTGGTTCGACGTGGTCCACCACGACAACCTCTACCGGCCCCTTCGCCGGAACCAGCTTCAATCCAAGCTGCTCCTGAAGCGCCGTGAAAATCGACGGCCCCGAGTCTGCCGATTCCTGCCGTCTCTCCGGCGTCCACTTCAGCTTGAAATTGTACTTTCCCTTCAGCCCGGTTTTGTCCACTACCAGCCGCCCTACATCATCCGACGACGATAAGGCGCCAGCCAGCGTATCCGCACCCACGTTCCCGCCGCTGATCCTGCCGTCTCCCGAACTCCAGCCGCTTCTTTTTACACCCGTCTTCGCAGCCTCCAGTTTCGATCCGCTCTTCGCAATCACCAGTTCGTAGATGGGCAGCTCTCGCGTCTCCTCGCGAACCGTGAGCCCGAACCGAGCCGCAAGCAGTTTCCGAACCGTCAACCGCATTTCCGCCATGTGTTGCTCCCGGTCGAGCTTGGGCATCGCCGCCGCGGTCCCGCTGTCTAACCGCGCCTCAATGTCCCAATGGTCCGAGTCGCCCCACTTGGGCAGCCCGCGCAACTGGTCATCCATCTCCAGGTTGTACGCATAAAAAATCAGCATTTTCAGCGTCAGGTTGGTGGCAGAAAAGCCGTCCGCCGTGAACCCCCATCCACCATTCAATGACGCATCCCGCGCATGGGGCTTGATGGAAGCCACTTCAAACTGGACCGATGGAAACTTCGCCTGGCGCGAAGCGGTCCCGCCCGGCCCTGCGGCAGGCGACGTCAATTGTGCACTCGATATCGCGGTGAATACGACAACCATAGCCAACAACATCGCGAATCTTACCCGCGATTTCATGAGAATCTGCACACCTTCCACCACTAATCCGCACACTCCCTTCTTCTTTGGACCTCCCTATTCTCTCCCCGCGCCTCGACCGTAGCCACACCCCGGCAAAATCATCGCCCCTGATTTATCATCGGATGGGGTGCGGGCGGACGAGTCCGCGCCTTTGTTTTGCCGCCTCACTGCGCACGCCTATCGCGGCGCACGCTGCGGCGGCTTCCCAACCAGGGTTGCAATACATTCAACGAGGGTCATGATGCGAGCGAAGACGGCGGTGGTTCTGGGCGCCCAGTGGGGCGATGAAGGCAAGGGCAAGATTGTAGACGTGCTGAGTGAGCGCTTTTCCGCCGTCGCCCGCTACTCCGGCGGCCACAACGCCGGCCATACGGTCATCGCTGGCGGCCAGAAATTCGTCCTCCAGCTTGTTCCCTGCGGCGTCCTCCGCCCGGGCTGTAAGGGCGTCATCGGCAACGGCGTCGTCCTCGACCCCATCGCCTTCCTCGACGAAGTCGACCGCCTGCGCAAGCTCGGTGTCGCCGTCGACGACCAGCTCTTCGTCTCCAAGCGCGCCCAGGTCATCCTGCCATATCACCGCATGATCGAGCTGGCTGCCGAGTGCGCCCCGGGCCGCCTCAAAATCGGCACCACCAGCAAAGGCATAGGCCCCGCCTACGAAGACAAAATGGCGCGCAGCGGCCTCCGCGTCATCGATCTCATTCACCCCACGCTGCTCAAGACCCACATCGAAGCGGCCTGCGCGGAGAAAAACGCCATCGCCCGCGCACTCTTCGGCGCCGAACCCCTCGATCCCGCAAAAATGTTCGAAGAGTACGCCGCTGCCGCCGAGCGCGTGCGCCCCTTCGTCGCCGACACCGGCCGCATGCTCAACGGCATTCTCGCCTCCGGCGGCAGCATCATGTTCGAAGGCGCCCAGGGCACCATGCTCGACATCGACCACGGCAGCTATCCCTTCGTCACATCCTCATCGGCCACCGCCGGCGGCGCATCCACCGGGACCGGTGTTGCCCCCACGGCCATCGGCACCGTCATTTCCGTGACCAAGGCTTACGTCACCCGCGTCGGCGAAGGCCCATTCCCTACCGAGATTCACGACCCCACCGGCGACACCATCCGCGCCCGCGGCAACGAATACGGCGCCGTCACTGGCCGTCCCCGCCGCTGCGGCTGGCTCGATATTCCGCTGTTGCGCTACTCCAACCAGCTCAACGGCACCGAGTGGCTGGTGGTCACCAAGCTCGATGTCCTTGACCAGCTCGCCGAAATCCCCGTCTGCACCGGCTACGAAATTCACGGAAAAATAACGGATGAGATTCCCGCCGATGTCGCCGGCCTCGATGCCGTCAAGCCGCGCTATACCAGCCTCAAAGGCTGGCGGCAATCCACCGAGGGAATTACTGATTACGAGCGGCTTCCCCAGGCCGCACGCGACTATCTCAGCTTCCAGGAGCGCGAGAGCGGCGCTCGCATCGGTATGATCTCCACCGGCCCCGAACGCGACCAAACCATCATTCTCTCCGAATTTGCAGAGGCGCTGGGCGGCCTGCGCGCGTATGCTTGATTCACCCCGCACGGCATTCTCCTCCGTCGAGGAAAGGAGCCCAAGAAGATGGTGAGCGTTGTTGTGCGCTTCCGGTTTGCGCAGGAGGATCGTGCCGAAATCGCAGAGATTCTGCGCCAGTTGGCCGTTGCCTCCCGTGAGGAACCCGGCGTCGTTGTGTTCATTCCCCACCGGTTACAGGAAGACCCTGACACCATCGTCATCTACGAGCAGTACCGCGATGAGAAAGCGGCCGCCGAGCACCGGGAAACCCCGCATTTCAAGAAATATGTCGTCGGTGGGCTCTACCAAAAAATGCGCGAACGCTCCCTGGAAACGCTTTTCGCTCTCGTTTGACCCTCCCTGCTCGTCCAATCTGCAGCCGACCCGGCGTACACCGGGTCGGCAAGACAGTGCCAATGATTACCAAAACGCACCGTTTCGTTCTTCCTCGCCGGAATTGCGTTGACCTTTGCAGCAGTCCGGGACTACCATCCGATACACGCATGCGGTCCGCAGCATCCATCGTTACTGCGCAAGTTGCCTCTCCATCAGCGTCCGGTTTCAGGCTGGTTTCCCTCTTTATTCTGGTCTTCTGTGCCGTTCCCCTCTGCGCGGCTTTGCCGAATCCCCAAAAGCATGACCATCGCCATCGCGAAATCGATCAGCTGGAGGAACTCTGGCGCAACGCGGTCCTCACCTCCGATACCTCGGCGATCAGCGCGCTGCTGGCGGATGACTATACGGCCATCACCCCCAACGGCACACTGCAAACCAAGGAAGAATGGCTCGCCGGTCTCAGCTCCGGCCGCGTCCATATCACCACCCTCAACGTTTCTGACCGCAAGGTGCGCTTTTACGGCAATACCGCCGTCGTTACTTCCCGCGCCGACGTACGGGGCAGCACCGGCGAGGGAGAAGTCTCGGGCAGCTACCGCTACACCCGGGTTTACGTGCGCAGTCCGCAGGGTAAGTGGCAGATCGTGAGCTTCGAAGCCAGCCGCATTCGCCGCAACCGGGGCCTGAAAATCAGCGCCACCCAATAGCCGGAAGGTCATTGCAGCAGGGCACGGCGGGCGGGTCGGGGCTGCGGCTTGGCAGCGACTTAAAAAGGGCAATGCTTCACAGGCCGCGGAAAATCTTGCTGGTTTGAAAGGGCACCAGTTTATCCGTGCCGCAAAACGCACCAAGATCAATCGGGCCTTCGGGCCCTGAGGGTCGATTATTAAAGTTTTCGGCCAACTTATAGGTCTTTCCGCAACCTGCCCCTTCAAGACAAAATCTCGCACATCTTGAAATGCAATTGCCCTGCTTTGTTACCAGGGAGGGCACGGATTTACAGCTTGTTGAAAAACCCCATGAAAGAGGCCTTGTAACCAGGGCACGGCTTAAGCCTGGCCGCAAGGGAGGCAAAAGGAGTGGGGCTTTAGCCCCCGCCAAACTCGTCTCCGCCGCCCTTGCCTTCTATTCTGATTTTTCCGCTCTCAGCCGTCCATGCTCCAGCACAAACCGTTCGCCGCGCCACATGATCGTGTCCCCTGCAAAACCCGCCAGCCACATGCCCATCGCCACGGCATCGCGCAGCGGCAGCAGCCACAGCGTCGCCAGCACCTGGCGGTCGCCCAGCACTTCCGCGCCCACCGTCATGGCCTGCGCCAGGCGGAGAAAAAAGCTCATTCCCAGCAGCCAGATGCTCAACGCGCTCGCTCCGCTGGCCAGCATGTTCACCAGCGCCCACGCCAGCCCGTGCGTAAACACCAGGCCCGCATACCCACCCGGCCGCGAGGCGCGCACCGTGCGCAGCCAGCGCAACTGGTGCTCAAAAAAGCCCCGCCATCCATACGCGGGGACCGCGGTTTCCACCACCTCCGCGCACAGCTCCACGGCGAAACCGGCGCGCGCCACCTGCGCCCCCAGCTCGTAGTCGTCGGCCAGGTAATCGACCAGCGGCAGCAGCCCCCCTGATTTCTTCAGCGCCTCCCGGCTCACTGCCAGTGTGGATCCCAGCCCGAAGTGCAAGCCGCCCTCCGTCATCCGCGCCACCAAGAGACCGGGCATGAATTCCGTGGCAATCCCCATCGCCTCAAGCCGCGACGCCAAGCCGCCCCTGCTGAAGAGCTTTCCATGCGCCCGCCCGCGATAAAGCGCCGTCACCAGACCCACCGCCGCGCCGGCGCGCGGAGCAAACTTCGCCATCACCCGCTGCAGATAAAACGGCGTAACCGTGATGTCGGAATCGTTGATGAGCAGATACTCGTAGCGCGCCTGCGGCGCCATCTGCGCAAGCGTGCTCACCTTGCCGTTGGTCCCCAATCGCTCCGGGCACACAATCAGCCTGATTGCGACCGACGGAAACTCGCGTTTCAGCTCCTCCACGGCCTGCGCCGCCGGATCATCCCGAGACGAGACGCCGAAGAGCAGCTCGAATTCGCCGGCGTACTGTTGCCGGCAGTGGCTCCGAAAAGCCTCCATCATCTCCGCATCAACGCCCTTGAGCGACTTCATCACGCTCACGTCTGGCGTATACCCCGCCTGTTCTCCGCGCCGGCTTAGCTGGTACATCTGCGCGGCCACGATGGCCACGGCCATGTAGCCCATTCCGGCAACCGCCATGGCCGTGGTCAACAACTCCAGACCCCAGGCAATATCATGCGTGGTCAATGGCATCCAGCGCTTAGTCTACCGGAGGGATCGGGGATCTCGGGGCATGAGAACAGGGATCAGGTGGCGACATGAGCCGGGACCTTGAACCATGCGTCGTCCTAAGATCGCCGGATATTTATGGAGGAATTTGTGAAGAGTTGACGACGATTCAAAAAGAGATGGATAGGCGCTGGGGTGCTAAACTCTGTCACGGTGGGAAAACATACTGGTAAAAAGCATTCTTTCTGAAACGAGATTGCCCAGACATGGTCCGGGTTTGGTCGGACCAGCTACTGAGCCTCGGAGGTTTGCCTTGTCCCACCGTTGTATTGTCGCCGCCCCTGCAATGGACCCGAAAGTTGAAGTGCGGAAAAGATCATGATTGGGGACTGCAACGTATCCCCGCCAGGAAGTAGCGCAAGGAGGATGAGGAAATGAAGAACGCGACAGTGAGGGAACAGGAGACAATTGCCTTTCTACGCAATGCGGTGGTGCCGGCGCATGGCAACCTCCGAGAGCTGGTCGCGGATCTGTTAACACATAAATATCCTATCGACAACGCCACCAGCATCGGGATGTCGCAGGGGCATAACTGGACGGTTATTGGCCGGGGACCCGTTCAGACCAACCGCCATTATCGCAGGGCATGTATCGCGATACGGGCAGCCATACTGGGTCAGCCCGTCGCTGCGGCAGCGCAAGCTGTGTCTCTAATCGCGGATGCTGCTCTACCGGCGACGCTCGGCGCTAACCTGAACGATGCTTACAACCATGAGGTGCATCATCTGCAGAACCAGTTGCATGCGCTGCAAAACACCCCGGGAAATTTCCTCCAAAATAACGTTCTCTACGTGACGGAGGCCGGCGCTTCGGGTCAACTGAATTTTATTTTCTACCAGCACCACGATAATGGGACCTACTGTTTTGCGCCGCCGGGCGCAAACGTGAACAACATCATTCCTCTCGGGGGAGTCAACGGCAACCGGGCGGTTTACATTACCGTTCCGGCGCATCATGTGCGTATTCAGGAATTCACCGCGATTGAGGCCAATCTGGCCGCCATCCCAGGCGACCTGATCGTAGCAGGGGCAGCGACACTCATGTTTACGGCCCGTTTCTCGGGGTGCTCGTTCATGTATTGCCATGCGGGCGGCAACATGACCGCAATCCACATCAACCCCAGCGGCCCACCCCACGGCAGGTTCTACCAGCTCGCGCAGACACTGAGAGGTAATATTCCTGCCCCTCCGCCGGTGGTCCCGGTTCCCGCTTTTGGGAACGCCAACAATATTGGTCCGGTTCACGTTTGGGGTTGCCAGGCTGCTGAAGCGCAACCTTTTGATTATGAACCCACGGCCTATCATTTCGTGGTGGGAGTATTTCGCGCGAACGAATGGGAGGTCTGGGTGCAAAAGCACAACCCAATTAATCATCGTGCGGCCCATTGGCAACTGAGCTGACCGACCAACTGACTTCGTTCGGATGCCCGTGCAATTCGAGCTGCGGTCCTTCCCATAGGGAATGGGACGGCTCTCGATCAATCCGTGGATATATCGGACGGCGAAAGTTCTTTCAGTTATTCCAGAACCGGGCTCAACTTGTGTCTCTTCGTCCATTGTGAAGTCGCGTCGGGCCGCAATAGTCTGCGGAATCCGGTATTGCGAGCCTGTAATCGCCTATGCTGAATTTCCTCGCGCAGACGCCGCAGTGCTTGGCCCCTGCTCCCAGACCCCTGAGCCCTGACCCCCGTCTTTCAGTGTCCGCGATGATACGGATGCCCGGTCAGAATCGTTACCGCCCGGTAAATCTGTTCCGCCATCACCAATCGCGCCAGCCCGTGCGCCATGGTCATCGTGCCCAGCGAGAGCGTCAGACCTGCCTGGCCGCGTGCCGCATCTGTCCATCCGTCGGCTGGGCCCACCGCAAAAACTATCTCCTGCGCCCCATCGTCGCGCCGGGTTCCCAGCCACTTCGCAAAATCCTCTGACGGCATCTGCTTGCCGCGGCTGTCCAGAAGCACCAGCACGCACGCCGTCCGGCTCTTCTGCTTCGTCAACCGCTCCAGCAGCGCCGCCTCGCTCCGGAATCCCTCTGTCGCACACCCCGCGAACCCCGTGCAGCGCTCGAGGTAGGTTTCCGTCAGAGATTCGAATCCGTCCTTCGCTCTCGAGCGCCCGCCCACGTATGCCAGCGTAA
>JASHOY010000020.1 GCA_030038435.1 Acidobacteriaceae bacterium
GTCTTTCTCGCTTCCAGCGACCTGCATCTCGAGTACAAGCTGAAGATCGGTCGTGCGGAGGCGCTGGACTTATGCGGCGAATCGGTGCGGCTGGCGCGGTCGCTTTGCGACGATGTCGAGTTCTCTCCGGAAGACGCCACGCGTTCCGATCGCGACTTTCTGGTGGAGATGGTGCGCATCGCCGTAGAAGCCGGAGCAACCACCATCAACATGCCGGACACGGTGGGCTACGCCACGCCCGAAGAATACGCAAAGATGTTTCGTGAGGTGCGGGAGCGCGTTCCGGCGATCGATGAGAAGGACGTGACTCTTTCTTCGCACTGCCACGACGACCTGGGCCTGGCCGTGGCCAATTCACTGGCCGCAATTCAGGCCGGCGCGCGCCAGGTGGAATGCACCATCAACGGCATTGGGGAGCGGGCTGGGAACGCGGCACTCGAAGAGATTGCGGCAGCGCTTTACGTGCGCGGCGACCAGTTCGGCGTGAGCACGGGTATTAAGCTTGACCAGCTTTATCCCACCAGCGAAGTGCTTGGCCAGCTCATTACTTTCCGGCCCTCGCCGAATAAGGCGGTGGTGGGCGCCAATGCCTTTGCGCATGAATCGGGCATTCATCAGCACGGCATGCTGGCCAATCCGCTGTGCTACGAGATCATGACCCCGCAATTGGTGGGCGTCGCGCGCACCCACCTGGTTCTCGGCAAGCATTCCGGGCGCGCGGCGCTGCGGCACCGGCTGGAGCAGTTGGGCTTCACGGTGAGCCGCGACGAGCTGCAGCATGTCTATTACCGCTTCGTGGCGCTGGCCGACCGCAAAAAGAATATCTATGACCAGGATCTGATCGGATTGTTGCCCGACCAGATCCGCGAGCGGCGGCGCGAGCCGGTGGCGGAGCTGGATTGATATTCAAGATCGCGGAGCGCCGTGCGCAAAACTTCATGATTCGTCTGCGGCATCTGCAGACTCACCACGGATCACCGAATATTGGGTAGAGACAAGATGACTTTGAAAATATTGGTTACCGCCGGCGACGGCATCGGCCCCGAAGTTACCAGCGAAGCAGTCGCTGTGCTGCGCGAAGTGGCGGAGATCGGCGGCCACAAATTTGAATTTGATGCCCGGCGCATCGGCGGCGTGGCCATTGTGCAAGACGGAACCCCGCTGCCCGCCGATACGCTGGAGGCCGCCCTTGCTTCCGACGCGGTATTGCTGGGCGCCGTGGGCGGCAACGAATTCAACTCGCTGCCTCCGGACAAGCGGCCCGAAGCCGGCCTGCTTCAGATTCGCGCGGCGCTGGGCGGCTTTGCCAATCTGCGGCCGGCCTTCGCCTTCAAAGAGCTGACCGTCAACAGCCCGCTGCGCGCCGAGGTCGTGGATGGCGCGGACATTCTTTTCGTGCGCGAGCTTCTCGGCGGCCTTTACTTCGGCAGGCCGCGCGAGTGGAATCGCGCCGGCGGCGAAGCCTGGAACACCATGCGCTACACCAGGGGCGAAGTCGAGCGTGTTGCCCGCGTGGCCTTCGAGCTGGCGCGCAAGCGCCGCAAAAAAGTTACCAGCGTGGACAAGGCCAACGTGCTCGAGGTTTCCCAACTGTGGCGCGCGGCGGTGAATGAAGTGGCGGCGGAGTTTCCAGACGTGACGGTGGAACACCAATATGTAGACGCCATGGCCATGCACCTGATGAACCAGCCGCGCAATTATGATGTGGTGGTTACAGAGAATCTCTTCGGCGACATCCTCTCCGACGAAGCCGCGGTGATTACCGGTTCCCTGGGCATGCTGCCTTCGGCCACCATCGGCGGCAAGGTGAACCTCTATGAGCCGGTGCACGGGTCGGCGCCCGACATCGCAGGCAGGGGGCTGGCCAATCCGCTGGGCGCAATTCTCACCGGCGCGCTGATTTTGCGCCACTCCGGCGGCCTTGAAGCCGAAGCCGCGGCAGTCGAGAGCGCAGTGCGCAGGGTCCTCGAGCAGGGATTCCGCACTCCTGATCTGGCGCGCGCCAATCCGCAGGGATTCACCGTGCTTTCGACTAAAGAGATGGGCGCTAAAGTGCGCCAGACGGTGAAGGAGCAGTTGGCGTCGCGCGTCTAGCCGGCGGCGCTCTTTTGCAAGGTTCTTTTGGCAACGGGATGGGAGTAGTGCTGGTGCTCAATGCAGATGCAAACACGGTGGTCGATCCGGCAGCGCGCCATGCGCTCATCCACAATGAGCGCATCGTCGATCAGTTCACCCGCCAGGCTGCGACCTTTGAGCAGCGCCATGGCCACACCGCCGCTCTCGATAAAATGCTGCGCCTGGCCGGCGTGACTGCCCAGGATACGGTGCTGGACCTGGGATGCGGGCCGGGAATCGTCTCCTGCGCATTTGCGGAAGTGGCGCGCCACGTGACGGGCATCGATCTGGCCCCGGCCATGCTGGAGCGCGCCAGAGCGCGGCAGGCTCAACGCTCCCTCACCAACATGACCTGGACCTGCGGCGATGTTTCCCGCCTGCCATTTGCCGACGGCAGCTTTTCCATGGTGGTTACGCGCTACACCTTTCACCACTTTCTTTCCCCGGCCGTGGTGCTGGCGGAGATGAAGCGGGTCTGCCGCCCCAGCGGACGCGTGGTGGTGGCCGACGTGACGCCTGATGCCAGAAAACTGCAGGCATACGATCAGTTCGAGAAGCTGCGCGATCCCTCACATGCGCATGCGCTTTCTCTCGAGGGTCTGAAAGCTCTCTTCGCTGAAGCCAATCTGCCGGCTACGGAGATGGAATCTTTCCCTCTGGAGTTGAATTTTGAAGATCTGATGTCCGGGTCATTTCCGAATCCGGAAGATGTTGAGCGCATCTGGCAGCGGCTGCGCGACGACCTCGATAAAGATGACATCGGTCTGGCTATAAAACGCAGGAACGGAGAGTACGTTGTGTCGTTTCCTACCACCATCATCGCGGCCGCCAAAGCCGCAGCAGAAGGAAAACAATGAGCACCGCACCCAAAACGCTATTTGAAAAGGTCTGGGAAAAGCATGTTGTGGTTGAGCCGCAGGGCGAGCCCACGCTGCTTTACATCGACCTGCAACTGGTGCACGAGGTCACATCGCCGCAGGCCTTCGAGGGATTGCGGCTCGCCGGACGCAAGGTGCGCCGGCCGGATCGCACCATCGCCACCGTAGATCACAACGTGCCCACCACCATCGAGGGCCGGCTCAACATCGTGGACCAGATTGCCGCCACGCAGATTGCCACCCTGCGCAAAAACTGCGCTGATTTCGGCATCGAGCTCTACGACGTGAACTCGCGCGAGCAAGGCATCGTGCACGTCATCGGGCCGGAGATGGGAATCACCAAGCCGGGCATGACCATTGTATGCGGCGATTCCCATACCTCGACCCACGGCGCCTTCGGTGCGCTGGCCTTCGGCATCGGCACCAGTGAAGTCGAGCACGTGCTGGCTACGCAGACCCTGCCGCAATCCAAGCCCAGCACCTTCCGCATCGCGGTCGAAGGCGATCTGCCGCAGGGCGTCACCGCCAAGGACGTCATCCTGGCCATCATCGGCATCATCGGCACCGACGGCGCCACCGGCTGCGTGATCGAATATGCCGGCTCGGCGATTCGCTCCCTGTCAATGGAAGGCCGCATGACCGTCTGCAACATGAGCATCGAAGCTGGCGCGCGCGCGGGCATGATCGCTCCTGACGAGACCACTTACGCATATCTGCAGGGCCGGCGCTTCAGCCCCAAGGGCGCGGCTTGGGACGAAGCCGTTGCCGAATGGAAAAAGCTGCCCAGCGATCCGGGCGCGAAGTTCGATCGCGAGTTGACCATCGACGCTTCTACCCTCGTGCCTTACGTCAGTTGGGGAACCAGCCCGGGCATGGTGGCCCCGGTGACCGCGGCGGTCCCCGATCCGGCGGCGGCGAAAACCGAGATCGATCGCAAATCGTTCGAGCGCGCGTTGGATTACATGGGGCTCAAGTCCGGAACCCCGCTCGATGCAATCCCCATCGACCGCGTGTTTATCGGCTCCTGCACCAACGGCCGCATTGAAGACCTGCGCGCGGCGGCAAAGATCGCCGCGGGACGAAAAGTTTCCAGCCACGTGAATGCGATGGTGGTTCCCGGATCGCAGCAGGTAAAGGCACAGGCGGAGAAAGAAGGACTCGACCGCATCTTCCGCGAGGCCGGCTTTGATTGGCGCGAGCCGGGCTGCTCCATGTGCCTGGGCATGAATCCAGACATCCTTTCCCCCGGCGAGCGCTGCGCCCCCACCAGCAACCGCAACTTTGAAGGCCGCCAGGGCCGCGGCGGCCGCACCCACCTGGTTTCCCCGCAGATGGCCGCAGCAGCAGCCATTGCCGGACACTTTGTCGATATCCGCACCTGGCCCACGCACGATGTCGCCCGTGAGGAGGTAACTGCCTGATGCAACCGTTCAAAACTTTATCTTCCTTGGCCATGCCTCTGGATCGCGCTAATGTGGACACCGACCAGATCATCCCCAAGCAGTTCCTGAAACGCATCGAACGCACCGGCTACGGCGACTTCCTGTTCTTCGACTGGCGGCAAACCCCTGAGGGCGAGCCGGTCAGGGAATTCGTGCTCAATGATCCCCAGTACAAAGGCGCACAGATTCTCATTGCCGGAAAGAACTTCGGGTGCGGCTCGAGCCGCGAACATGCCGCCTGGGCGCTTTCCGATTACGGCTTCCGCGCGGTCATCGCGCCCACTTTCGCCGACATTTTCTTTTCCAACGCGGGCAAGAACGGCATTGTCCTGGTGCGGCTGAGCGAGCAGCAGGTGGCCGAACTGCTCGAGAATGCAAAGAAGATCCCGGGATATCAACTCACCGTTTCGCTCGAAGCGCAGACCGTGACCGACGGCCACGGATTCAGCGCGACTTTCGAATTCGACCCCTTTCGCAAGTTCTGCCTGCTCGAAGGCCTTGACGACATCGGACTCACCCTGCGCCACGCCAGCGAACTGGATCGCTTTGAAACCGCCCACGACCATGCGGGATGGCTGAAAGCAAAAGCGTAGCCGAATACGCATTCTGTTAACGGATCTCCGTTTTGCCGATGTAGGCCGAGACGGCCGCACAAAGGCAAGCGGATAACAGTCACCATCAGGAACGTTCATCGCAGTGCGAAAACAAGAAGCTGAAAGCTGATAGCTGACGGCTCGCAAACCAAGAGAGCATATGACCATTGAAGGCAAGCGGCAAAGCATTCCATTGACTGAGGGACCGAGCCGGGCGGCGGCGCGCTCTTATCTGCGCGGGTCGGGGTTCAGCAAAGACGATCTGCACAAACCGATTATCGGCATTGCCAACACCTGGACGGAAATTGGCACCTGCAATGTTCATCTCCATGAGATCGCCGAAGCTCTGAAAGAGGGCATCCGCGAGGCCGGCGGCACGCCCATGGAGTTCAACACCATCACCATCTCCGACGGCATCACCATGGGCACCCAGGGCATGAAAGCCTCGCTGGTGTCGCGCGAGCTTATTGCCGATTCCATTGAACTGGTCGCCCGCGGCAATCTCTTCGACGGACTCGTCGGTATCGGCGGATGCGACAAGAACATGCCGGGAATCATCATGGCTCTTTGCCGGCTCGACATTCCCGGCATGATGCTTTACGGCGGATCGATTGCCCCCGGCAAGCTGAACGGCATGGACATCACCATCCAGGATGTCTTTGAAGGCATCGGCTCACACGCCCGCGGCCGCATTGACGACGCCGGTCTGGAAGCGCTCGAGGCCAATGCCTGCCCCGGCGCCGGCGCCTGCGGCGGACAATTCACGGCCAACACCATGGCCATGAGCGCGGAAATCATGGGCATCTCGCCCATCCAGCTTTCCGGAGTTCCAGCCACGGCCGCAAACAAACGCGAGGCCACCCGCGAAGCCGGACGCATGTTGATGGACGCGGTGCGCGCCAACCGCCGTCCTTCGCAGATCATCACCCGGAAATCGCTGGAGAATGCCATTGCCAGCGTGGCTGCCAGCGGCGGATCCACCAACGCCGTCCTTCATCTGATCGCCATCGCCCGCGAAATCGGCGTCGATCTCACAGTGGACGATTTCGACGCCATCTCCAGGCGCACCCCTTATATCTGCGACCTCACACCGGCAGGGAAATATGTAGCTTCCGATTACCAGGCGGCCGGCGGATCGCGGCTACTGGCGAAGCGCATGATCGATGCGAGCCATGCTGACGGCGGAGCTCTGACGATCAGCGGGCGGACATTGGCAGAAGAAGCGGCGCTTGCCGAAGAGACGCCGGGGCAGGTCGTGATTCACACCTTCGAAAAGCCCATCAAGCCCAACGGCGGCCTGGTGATCCTGAAAGGAAACCTGGCGCCGGAAGGTTGCGTGATGAAAATTGCCGCCGCCGATCGCTACGAACATCGCGGTCCCGCGCGCGTCTTCGACTGCGAAGAGGATTGCTTCAAGGTGGT
>JASHOY010000157.1 GCA_030038435.1 Acidobacteriaceae bacterium
CGCTCGATCCAGTCCCTCGCTGAACTGACCCCCACCGCCTACGCCACCAGGCTGGCAAACTAATTTCTCAGCTCAGCGCCCAAGCCGTCAACCGTGGAGTTGCCCGGATGGCTACGATTTATCCGCCCGAAAGCACCCCCTTGACGGTCCTGCGAGGCGAGATTTTGATGCCAGAGGCATCGGAATCAGGACACACGCATCGAGGACGACAGTGCGCGGTCCCGTCACTCGTCGGAGCCGCCTTCCGGCATCGCATTGCGTTCGTATAGTCCGGATTCATACGCATCGCGCGCCAGCCTATCCAGAGCGGCCAAGCGTTCCCGGTCGCGCTTCTTTCCGTAGGCCAGTACATCGCGAAGGTATACGCGGCGCTGATTCCCCACGCGATGGTGAGGCATCGCGCCGGAGCCGAGGAGCTTAATGAAAAACGGACGGGACATGCCCAGGATGTCGGCGGCGCGCTGCGTCGTGATGACTTTGTTTTCGGGAACGAGAGTGACCGCCTGGCCGTCAGACATAAACTTCACTGCTGTTCTCAGCACCTCGAAAACCGTCTTCGGCAGCTCGATTCGTTCCCCGGAAGGATTGATCAGCACGGCAACGCCGCGATGCAATAGCCGCTCAACGGCTTGCACTTGCTGCTGCTCGGACTCAGGAAGTGAAACTGTCTTTTGGGTCGCCACGGACATAATGACCATCATACCATGCACTCGAAATATACGAAATACTCGAAATATTAGTTGGATCGTGTGCTCGTATTGTTGCGTATACGCAATGATATGCTGTATAACAAACTGCGTATGATTTATAATCGTATCGCCGTTCTCCGGGTCGAGCGTTCCCTCAGTCGACAGGCTCTCGCGCGTGAAATCGGCGTTCACCCTCAGACAATCGGTTTCCTCGAACGAGGAGACTATATCCCCTCGCTGGAACTGGTGTTCAAATTGGCTCGGTTCTTTCACCTTCCAGTCGAGGCGGTTTTCTCGTCTGAGCCATTTCGTTTGCTCAGCGAGCAAGTCTATGAGACTTCCCGCGAAGGCGCGGGAACCGTGCCTATAAAAGGAGAAATTAGGTCATGATGCAAAATCGATGGCTGACGAAGCTTCTTTCCTGGGGCAATCGCCCAACCCGGAAGAAGCGCCGCCTGATGACGATTGTCTGTCTGCTTACGCCGGCTGGGTTTTTCTTCGCCGCAACATTCGGTCTCTATCCATGGCGCGACTCCGGAAGGCTCTATGGAATTGGATCATGCATTGATGCCGCAATGGCCGTCTGGCTAGGACTGTTCCTGCTTCGATTGGCCTCCCGAACATTCCTACAGGTGAACACCGAAGATCGGGCTCAGATGACGTTCGCGAAACCGTTCCAGCAGTTGACTGCGATTCAAAAGGACAGAGTGAAGTGGAAGGTTCGGTCGGATCTGGGAACATTCCATCCGGACGAACAACAGACTTCTGCCTTGCGGGATGCACAAGCTCTGGCATTTCGGATCCTGAATCGAGCATTACCGGTCGCCGTCGCTGTGTATTGGGTGTTTTGTCTGAGCGTTCCCATCGGCCCGATGAGATCTGGACTGCTGGTAAGCGCGGTGACAATCACAGCCCTCATCTTCGGGATATTGTCTCTGCCTGAGGTGATCAGAATATGGGCCCTACCTGATGAAGCACGAGAGCCGTGACACCGGTAGAACCCTGATTTGCAGGCGCCGATCAAGGAAATCAAAAAGTGAGGCAAACAGATGGAGATCAGGAGCGGAGGAAGCCAAGGCTCGGCAAAGGCCCCGCGGCGTGATTCACGGGCGGTGCGCGGATCGATCCTTTGTTTCAGAGCCCCGATACCGCACGCCTATCTGGATCAAGCGTCACTTTGGACCCCGGCCGCGTACCGCATAGTATATGCATCCCCTCGGTCAGACCCTGGTCCTCACACTGGCTGTGGATGGGTCCAACGGGCGGCCCCGTTGAGGACGTTCGACCGTGAGACGTTGTTCGGTTTGAGCCGCGCGAAGAGCACTGGCATGGTGGAACACTCACAACCGGAATTACCCATATCGCAATTCAGGAGAGGCTGGATGGAACGCGTCACCGACGAGCAATATCGAAAGGGGATGAAGCGAGACATTCAAGAGTCAAGAACATCGTTGATCGCTGCGTGCGGGAAGAGAGAGATTGTCAACGGGTGCCTAGTCGCCACCCCACTCGTTGAGCCTTGATGGCACGCTGACCAGAAGTCAGCTGCTGGTCAGCACACCTTCAAGGCCAAAAAGTATGACATAAAGTATGACATGCGCTATGGCGCACGTTTTTGTAAGTCTTTGAAAACAAAGCAACAAGCTGCAACGAACTTATCGGTCGTTCTGTGCGGGCTGCGGTATTCCTAAATGATTGTTATGCAACGACTTGGGTCGTCGCGCTGGGTGTGCTTTCGTCATAACTCTGGATCAGTAGGTCGGGAGTTCAAATCTCTCCGCGCACCATTCAACTCACAATCTGACAATCAGTTGCAGTCTGTTGGCCGGTGTCGCTTTTTCGGGTGGTTCCGTATTGTGGCGCACACGGAGTTCTCAGCGCGCTGCTTTTGCCCGCCGACGCCGAACTTCATCCGGCCCCTTGATATTAAAGGCCCTGGTCATCGGTTCTCAAAACGGACAATCGTCATGGCATCCCGATTGAATATCGATTGCTCCGCGGCCATGAGAATGCTCAACGCATCGGCTGCGTCGTCAAGCGTGGACAAGGGGCTTTCGCCGCCGAGCAGACTGCGGCGAATAAAATAATCGATCTCTCCGGCAAAACTCTCCTCGTAACAGGGCATTCCCCACGCCGGACCGCCGTCGTCGGTAAACTGGGCTTCATTCCAGGAGTAACTGACGCCGCCGTTGGTCCCGAGAATCTTGTATACAACCGTCCAAGGGTCGCTGGTGGGATCGTCGGCCGCAAAACTGCTCCAGAGATTGGCAATCGCGCCGTCTTCCATCTCGCAGACGATCATGGCCTGGTCTTCGCATCCGGCGCCTGAATCGTGTACGCGGGAGGCGGCGGCGGTCACGCGCCGCGGGCGGCCAAGGAGATAGAGGAGCGAATAGGCGTGATGGGTGCAGACGGCGCGCAGAACGCCGCCGTAGATGGCTGCGGCCTGCGGGGAGTGATAGATGTTGTAAAGGATCCAAAGGCTGGCGATTTTGCCGAGATTTCCGGCCTCGATGAGCCGGCGGGCGCGGCGCACCGACGGCGCATAGATATAGTTATGCGCCGGCATGCAGACGCGGCCGGCGCGAAAGGCTTCCGCCTTGAGTTCGGCAATCTCGGTGTGGGTCTGCGCCACAGGTTTCTCGACGAGAACATGCTTACCCGCGCGAAGGGCGGCGACGGCGTGAGCAGCGTGACGCTCGACCGGCGTGAGCACGTGGACCGCGTCGATCGCCGGATCGGCGAGGAGCTCATCCAAGCTGTCGAAGACGCGGCCGCCGAAGCGTGCGGCGATCGCACGTGCCTTTCCAGCATCGAGGTCGTATGTGCCGACGAGCGTTGCGTCCGGTACGGCAGCCAGTCCCCGCCCGTGCATCTCGGCAACCGTGCCCGCGCCAACGAAGGCGACGCCAATCGGATCTCTCATGCGGAAACCTCCGCATCGAGCTTATAAAAGCGGACTGCGTTTTCGCCGAAGAGTTTTGGCTCGGTCTCTGGGTTCAGCCCAGGCGCAAGAATCTCGCTCAGCGCGCCAATGACCTGATCGTAGCTCCCGGCGCAAAGACAGACCGGCCAGTCGCTGCCGAAGAGGAGGCGGTCGAAGCCAAAACATTCGACGACGTGATCGACATAGGGGCGCAGGTCATCAGGTTTCCAATGGTGATGATCGGCCTCGGTGATCATTCCTGAGAGCTTGCAATAGAGATTTGGATGCTGCGCTACGCGGGCCATCCAGGTCTGCCAGGGATCGAGTTTGCCCTCAGCGATTGCGGGCTTCGAGATGTGGTCGATGATGGCGCGCAGATTCGGGATGGACTCGAGAACTTCAAAGACAAACGGTAAATGGCGCGGAAAGGTGAGGAATTCGAATGGGAAATCGGATTCGGCGATGAGGCGGAGGGACGCGAGGACATTGGGACGCAGAATCCAGCGGTCGTCCGGGAGGTCCTGCAGCATGGGGCGCAGAGCGATGAACTTCGGATTCTTCCTGTATCGATCGAACTGCGCGGGAAAATCCTCGGCTTCGAGGTCGAGCCACCCGACGACGCCGGCGATGGAGTCGTCATTGGCGGCGAGATCGAGGAGAAAATCCGTTTCCGCGACGGTTTGCGCGGCCTGCACAAGCACGGTCTTCTGAATATTGTGGCGGACGAGAGATGGACGCAGGTCGGCGGGAAGATAGTCGCGGTAGAGAACGGGGACGTCCGGCGTCATCCAGTGGTAGTCGCCGCGGGCCACCTTCCAATAATGTTGGTGACTGTCAATTCTCATCGTTCACCCTCAAGGCGCGCAGACGCTCCCAGTCGAATGAAATGCCGAGGCCCGGCTTTTCGCTGGGAACGAAGCAGCCGTCGACAAGCTGGAGAGGTTCAGTCAGTGCAGGGTTCAGCGAGGGGATGTACTCGACGAAGAGACCGTTAGGGATGGCCGCCGCCAGAGGAAGATGAAGCTCCATCACAAAGTGAGGACTCACTTGCATGTTGTGGCAATCGGCCATGTGGGCGATCTTAAGCCATTCGGTGATGCCTCCGCAGCGGCAGACGTCGGGCTGCACGATGGAGACGCCGCCGGTGGCAATATAGTCGCGGAACTGGAAACGGGTGAAGAGCGACTCGCCCACGGCGATGGGGATGGAGGTGTGGGCCTTGAGCGCGGCGTGGCCCAGGATGTCTTCGGCGGGCAGCGGCTCTTCGAACCAGAAAAGATTGTAGGGTTCCCACATGCGGGCGCGGCGGATGGCCTCAGCCGAGGTGAAGCGCTCGTTGGCGTCAACCATCAGAGTGCGGTGGGGACCGAGGACTTCGCGGACGGCCGCGATGCGCTCTACGTCTTCTGATGGGTCGGGCTTGCCGACCTTGATCTTGGTTCCACGAAAGCCCGCAGCGACGATCTGTTTTGTCTCTTCGACGAGCTGCTCGATGGAGTGATTGAGCCAGCCGCCGTCGGTGTTGTAGACCGGAACGCTCGAGCGCGCGCCGCCGAGCAGCCGGTGAAGAGACATGCCCGCGGCTTTCGACTTCAGATCCCAGAGGGCGATGTCGATGGCGGCGACGGCGAGCACGGCGATACCGCCGCGGCCCACCCAGTCCACCTGCCGCCAG
>JASHOY010000158.1 GCA_030038435.1 Acidobacteriaceae bacterium
CCCGCCAACGATTTCATGAGCCAGGAGCCGGGCAGCGAAGCCGAGATTCAGACTTTTTGCACCATTAACTATGGCGTGCAATTCCCCATGTTCACTAAGATTACAGTTACCGGCACTAACAAGCATCTGCTCTACCAGGCGCTCATTGCCGCGCAGCCCAGAGCCGTCAGCGTCTCCGAGGTACCGTTCCGCGAGAAGCTCAAAGGCTATGGCATCGAAACACTTCCCGAGCCGGAGCTCCTCTGGAATTTTGAAAAATTCCTGGTCAGCCGCAGCGGCGAGGTCGTGCGCAGATTCTCGCCAGACACTGCACCTGATGATCCGGCCCTGGTAGCCGCAATCGAAGATGAACTGGCGAAGGCTTAGCGCCAAGCAAGCACCGCGGCGAAGCCGGGAAGTGCTCCGCGCGCAAGCCCGCATCCTTGCCGCTCTTCTCCATTCTTGTACGCATCCGTAGTTGCTGGCACTCATCTGCGCGACAGTTTATCCTCACCCTATGCGCGATGCTTCTTCCCCTACCGCCGTCGCCGGCAATCAGCTTGAATCGGCTGCGTCATCCTACCTGCGCTCCGCGCGCCATCAGCCCGTGGGATGGCACGCGTGGGGCGAAGCTGCGTTCGAACGCGCCAAAGCTGAAGGCAAGCCCATCCTCCTCGACATCGGCGCGGTGTGGTGCCACTGGTGCCACGTCATGGACCGCGAGTCCTACGAGAATCCCGAGATCGCCGCCATCATCAACAAGCACTTCGTCGCGGTTAAAGTGGATCGCGACGAGCGTCCCGACGTCGATGCGCGCTATCAGGCCGCGGTTTCCTCGATCAGCGGCCAGGGGGGCTGGCCGCTCACCGGATTTCTCACTCCCGACGGCCGTCCCTACTTTGGGGGAACGTATTTCCCTCCCGATGACCGCTACGGCCGTCCCGGCTTCGGACGCGTTCTGCTCACCATGGCTCAGGTCTGGCGCGAGCGCCGCGATGAAGCATTAGAGACCGCTGCCAGTGTGATGGCTGCTATCGAGCACAACGAGAGCTTCTCCGGCCGAGGCGGCGAACTCACACTCGCCATCTCCGAGAAACTCGCCACGGCGGCGCTCACGAGCTTCGATTCCCGCAACGGCGGCTTCGGCTCGCAGCCAAAATTCCCGCATCCCGCCACCCTTGACCTTCTGCTGCATCTCGCCGTCAATCGCGGCAACACGCGCGCCCGGGAAGCCTTTGCCGTCACCCTCGATCACATGGCGCGGGGCGGCGTTTACGACCAGCTTGCCGGCGGCTTCCATCGCTACTCCGTCGACGAGCGCTGGGTAGTCCCCCACTTCGAAAAGATGCTTTACGACAACAGCGAGCTGCTGCGCAACTACGTTCACGGCTGGCAGGCGCTGGGGCGCGAAGAGTTTCGCGAAACCGCTGAGCAAATCGTCGCCTGGCTCGATTCCACAATGACCGACCGCGAGCGCGGCGGCTTCTACGCCTCGCAGGATGCCGACGTCGGCCTCGACGACGATGGCGATTACTTCACCTGGACGCAGGAGGAAGCCCGCGCCGTGCTGGACGACGCTGAACTCAGGTTCGCCGCAGATTACTGGGACATCGGCGCCCTCGGCGATATGCACCACAATCCCGCTAAAAACGTCCTCCACGTCAACATCACATTGGAGGAACGCGCTGCCAAAGCGGGTCCCAGCCTCGAAACGCTTCGCGCTCTGCGCGAGCGCACCCGGCAAAAGCTTCTTGCCGCGCGCGCTCAACGCACCACGCCGTTTATTGACCGCACTCTTTACACCGGCTGGAACGCGATGGCCGTGACCGCTTATTTCGAGACTGCGCGAGTTCTGCGCAGCGATTCGTGCCGGGATTTTGGGCGGCGAACTCTGGATCGTCTTCTGGCCGAAGCATGGGACGGCGCCGCCACTCTGCGCCACGTTATCGCCTATTCCCAGGGCGAGGCGCCGGCAGCCCATACCGCCGGCACGCTTGACGATTACGCATTCACCATCCACGCATGCATCGATGCCTGGCTCGTCTGCGGCGAAATGCGCTACTATCACGCCGCCGTTAAACTGGCCGATGCCATGATCGCCGCCTATCACGACAGCGCCGCCGGCGGCTTCTTTGATACGCCAGCCTGCGCCGGCCCCGCACCGCTGGGCGCATTGGGCGCGCGCCGCAAGCCGCTCCAGGATTCGCCCACGCCCGCCGGCAATCCCACCGCCGCTGCGGCTTTGCTCCGCCTCGAGGTCCTCAGCGGACGCAAAGAATACCGCGACATTGCCCAGGACACGCTGGCCAGTTTCGCCGGCATCGCCGAGCATTTTGGCCTCTACGCGGGCGCCTACGGGCTCGCACTCGAGCGCCTGCTCCTCGATCCCATCCAGATCCTCGTCATCGGTTCAGGCCCTGAAGGTGAGCTTCTGGAATCGGTTGCATCGAAAGGTTTCGCCGTGAACAAAACCGTTATCTGCATCGATCCATCGCACAACATTCCCGGCGGACTTCCCGATGCGGTGGCAGAAACAGCGTTGTTCGTGCCGGCGCCGCCGGGTGCCAAAGCCTGGGCGCTGGTTTGCCGCGGCCGCACCTGTCTGCCGCCGATTGTTGCTGCGGAGGACCTCGCGCAAGCGCTTCAAACCTCCCTGTAGAAGATCCGCGCACAGAAGTGTGCGTCATCGCCCCGCGGAGAGGATTTCGAATCTGCGGATGGATGGTTGTCGCCGGTTTCAGCTTCTGACGCCTGCCTTTACGTCTTTTTTAGGAATTCTTTTCGATACTCAGAGAGAACTCGCGCAACACTTGCTGTGGAAGGGAAAACTGTGCGCCACACTGTCTAGCTTGATTGCGCGAGTGAAAATCTTACCGGTGAACGCCTGTCGTTGCAGGAACTGCGCGCCTGGCAGGCCGGCTAAGTTTGGAAATTTAATTCCCGAATTCGGAGAATTGTCATGCAGGATCTAGCCATGCTGTTTTTCACTGCCGCGTTTTTCGCCGTGGCCTTCCTTTACGTCAAAGCTTGCCAAAAGTTGAGGTAATCCTAATGCGACAGGTTTTGGATTTAGTTGGCCTCGTCATCTCCATTCTTCTGCTGGTGTATCTGACCGCCACCATGCTTTACCCGGAGAAATTCTGAATATGTCCGCAAATGGCTGGTTGCAATTCGCCGTTTACAGCATCATCCTGCTTCTTACTGTTCGCCCCGTCGGCGCCTATCTGACGCGCGTTCTCGAGGGTGAGCGCACCTGGCTCGATCCCGTGCTCCGCCCCTGCGAACGGCTCATCTACAAGCTTTGCGCGGTCAACGCCGATCACGAAATGAACTGGCGTCAGTACGCCTACGCGCTGCTTGGTTTTT
The DNA here is from genome assembly GCA_030038435.1 of Acidobacteriaceae bacterium. GTDB lineage: Bacteria > Acidobacteriota > Terriglobia > Terriglobales > Acidobacteriaceae > Telmatobacter. The sequence continues at coordinate 3,346 of JASHOY010000158.1, forward strand.
CCGCCGTCACGCTGGTCTTCACTTACGCCATCGAGCGGTTGCAGCAGTACCTGCCTTTCAATCCGCAGCATCTCGGCGCCGTCGCACCCGATCTGGCCTGGAACACCGCCGCTAGCTTCACCACCAACACCAACTGGCAGTTCTACACGCCCGAATCTACGATGAGCTACTTCACCGAGATGATGGGCCTGGCCATGCACAATTTCTGGTCGGCGGCTGCGGGCATCGTTGTTGCCGTGGCCCTCATTCGCGGCATCAAGCGCACCACTTCGGGCACCATCGGCAATTTCTGGGTCGATATGACCCGCACCCTGCTCTACATCCTTGCGCCGGCATGCATCGTTTACGCTCTGCTGCTCGTCTGGCAGGGAGTTCCGCAGAACTTCAGCGCTTATACCGCGGCACATACCCTTGAGCAGCCCTCGCAGATTCAGACCATCGGCCAGGGGCCCGTTGCCTCACAGGAAGCCATCAAGATGCTGGGCACCAACGGCGGCGGATTCTTTAATGCCAACAGCGCCCATCCTTATGAGAATCCGACGCCGCTCTCCAATTACATCGAGATATTATCGATCTTCGTTATTGGCGCCGGCCTCACCTACACGCTCGGCCGCATGACCGGATCCTCCGGTCACGGATGGGCGGTCTATGCCGCCATGTACATCCTCTTCGCCGCCGGCTTTGCGGTCTGCTATTGGGCCGAGTCGCAACCCAACCCGCTCATCCACGGCGTTCAGCAGACGCGAACCGCGGGCTCGCCCGGCGGCAACATGGAAGGCAAGGAGGTGCGCAACGGCGTGGCCGAAAGCGCCTTGTTCGCCACCATTACCACCGACGCCAGTTGCGGCGCCGTCAACGGCATGCACGACAGCTTCACCCCGCTCGGCGGCATGGTTCCGCTGGTCAATATCATGATGGGCGAGGTCATCTTCGGCGGCGTAGGCGCAGGTATGTACGGCATGTTGATCTTCGTCGTGCTCTCCGTCTTCATTGCCGGCCTTATGGTGGGCCGAACCCCGGAATATCTGGGCAAGAAAATCGAAGCTTATGACGTCAAGATGGCCATGCTCTACGCGCTCATCTTTTGTTTCATCATTCTCACCTTTGCCGCCATCTTTGTACTGATTCCCCAGGGGCTAACCGCGATTGCCAATCCCGGCCCCCATGGCCTGAGCGAAATTCTCTATTCCTTCACCTCGGGTGCGGGCAATAACGGCTCGGCATTCGCCGGCCTCGGCACCAACTGGTGGTACAACGTGGCCATGGGCTGGGACATGCTCATCGGGCGCTTCCTCATGATGATCCCGGTGCTGGCCCTGGCCGGCAATCTTGCGCAGAAGAAGAGCGTTCCGCCTTCGCCGGGGACATTCCCCGTCAACACGCCGCTGTTTACGGTGCTGCTCATCGGCGTGGTCATCATTGTTGGCGCTTTGACCTTCTTCCCGGCATTGAGCCTGGGACCAATTCTCGAACACCTGCTGCTGCACGCAGGACACACTTTTTGATCTGTGAACTGACCACTGTTCACTGACCACTGCAACCTAGGAACCGAGAACCTCGAACTGGGAACTGAGAATGGCTCACAAAAAAAGTCTCTGGAACACACAAATCGTCGTTCAGGCGGCAATTGACTCAGTGCGCAAGCTCGATCCGCGGGGCATGGCCAAAAATCCGGTCATGTTCGTCGTCGAGGTGGGTAGCGTGCTCACCACCGCGCTGTTGATCGAAAACGTCGTCTACCACCGTCCCGGCTTCGCATTCAATTTGCAGATCACGCTATGGCTGTGGTTCACGGTGCTGTTCGCCAACTTCGCTGAAGCTATGGCCGAAGGCCGCGGCAAAGCTCAGGCCGACACGCTGCGCAAGGCCAAGGGCGAAACCATCGCCAAACGCTACCGCAGTGACGGCAGCTTTGAAGAGGTCATAAGCGGCAGCCTCCGGGCCGGCGACCTAATTTATATCGAAGCCGGCAGCTTCATCGCCGGTGACGGCGAAGTGATCGAAGGCGTGGCCTCGGTCGATGAATCGGCCATCACCGGCGAGTCCGCCCCGGTGATTCGCGAAGCCGGCGGCGACCGCTCGGCCGTCACCGGGGGCACGCGCGTACTTTCCGACTGGATCAAGGTCCGCATCACTTCCAATCCTGGCGAGACCTTTCTCGACCGCATGATTGCGCTGGTTGAGGGCGCATCGCGGCAGAAGACGCCCAACGAAATTGCCCTGGGCATTCTGCTCTCCGGTCTCACCATCATCTTTCTTCTTGCCGTCGTCACCCTGCAGCCCTTCGCCATGTACTCGCACGCGCCGCAAACCATCTTCGTGCTGGTCTCGCTGCTCGTCTGCCTCATCCCCACGACCATCGGCGGGCTGCTTTCGGCCATCGGCATTGCCGGCATGGACCGCCTGGTTCAATACAACGTGCTGGCCATGAGCGGCCGCGCCGTCGAAGCCGCCGGCGACGTGAACACGCTGCTCCTCGACAAAACGGGAACCATCACCCTCGGCAATCGCCAGGCCACGGAACTGATTCCTGCGCCCGACGTCAGCCATGAGCGGTTGGCCAACGCCGCGCAGCTCGCCTCTCTCTCCGACGAGACCCCGGAAGGCCGCTCCATCGTTGTCCTGGCCAAGGAAAAATACAACCTGCGCGGGCGCGAAATTGCCGAAATGCACGCCGAGTTCGTCCCCTTCACCGCGCAAACCCGCATGAGCGGGGTCAACCTGCCCGGCACCCGTATCCGCAAAGGCTCAGTGGACGCGATTGCACGTTTTCTTGAGGAGCAGGGATCCGCCCTGCCGCAAAAAGTGCGCGACAGTGTCGAGCGCATCGCCCGCGACGGCGGCACGCCCCTGGTGGTGGCCGAAAATGCGAACGCCCTCGGCGTTATTTACCTCAAAGACATCGTCAAGGGTGGACTCAAGGAGCGCCTCGCGCGGCTGCGCGCCATGGGGATCCGCACCGTGATGATCACCGGCGACAACCCGCTCACCGCCGCGGTCATCGCGCGCGAAGCCGGTGTCGATGACTTCCTGGCCGAAGCCAAGCCCAAAGACAAAATGGACCTCATCAAGCGCGAGCAGGGCAAGGGCAAGCTGGTGGCCATGACCGGCGACGGCACCAACGATGCGCCGGCGCTCGCGCAGGCAGATGTGGGCGTGGCCATGAACTCCGGCACCCAGGCCGCCAAGGAAGCCGGCAACATGGTGGATCTCGATTCCAATCCCACCAAGCTCATCGAGATCGTCGAAATCGGCAAGCAACTGCTGATGACGCGCGGCGCACTCACCACGTTTTCCATCGCCAATGACGTGGCCAAGTATTTCGCCATTATTCCGGCCATGTTTCTCGGGGTATTTCCGGTTCTTGGCGCGCTCAACATTATGCACCTGCATTCCCCCGAATCGGCCATTCTTTCCGCGGTGATTTTCAACGCGATTATCATCGTCGCGCTGATACCGCTGGCGCTCAAAGGCGTGAAATACGAACCCAAGCCCGCCGGCGTGCTGCTGCGCAACAACCTGCTGCTCTATGGAGTCGGCGGCATTATCATCCCGTTCATCGGCATCAAGGCCATCGACCTGTTTCTGGTGGCGCTGCACCTGGCGTAAGCAAAAGGGCCTGAAAACCGCCCCGCATGGAGATTTGAAGATGCATGCATCGAGTACACTGATTCCGGAAACCGAAATGGACGTTCACACCGGGAAACCTTCGCAGGCGCAAGAGGGATCGGCTCGCCATTCCATCTGGAGGACCTCGATCCTTTTCACCCTGGTCACTGCGGTCATCTTCGGGCTCGCCTACCCCTTTGCCATTGACGGGCTCGCGCATTTGATCTTTCCGCACCAGGCCGAGGGCAGCCTCATACTTCATAACGGGCAGATCATCGGCTCTTCGCTCCTTGCCCAGAGTTTCACCTCGGACCGCTACTTCCATCCTCGCCCGTCGGACGCGGGCAACGGCTACGACGCGACGTCGTCGGGGGGATCCAACCTGGCGCAGACCAATGCCAAGCTGATCGCGCGCATTCAAGGCGACGTTGACAAGCTGCAGAAGGAGAACCCCGGCAAGCCGGTGCCCATCGACTTGGTCACCACCTCAGGTTCCGGCCTCGATCCAGACATTACCCCGGACGACGCCTACTACCAGGCCCCGAGCGTAGCCAAGGCGCGCAACATTCCCCTGGCGACGATTGATGCGCTCGTCAAGCAGCACATCACGCCGCGCCAGCTGGGCTTTCTTGGCGAGCCGCGCGTCAACGTGCTGGAACTGAACCTGGCGCTGGATAAGCTGGGCAAATAGGGCCCGCGTCTTGCCGGCTAAAAGCCAGGAGCTGATGGCTGTTTTTATCAACGGACGTAGGTGTAAACCCCGCACAACGCCGGGGAATTCTGGATGGCGCCAAACTTGAACACCGGCTCCGTGTCGCCGGAAAAGAACGCCACTTGCATTGACTTTCCCGAAACGTAGGTTGCCATCCAGGTGGTATTTTCGTCGCCGCAGAGAGTGTTGTGGTGGAGGAATTTCTTATTTCCCGGTACCCGCGACCGGTAAAGCGTGCCTTCGATCCCGGCATTCACGTCGGCATCGAAGACCGAGCTGACCTCCGCCGGATTGAGTCTGCGCACCTGCACCAGGGGAAAGGTCGCGAAGTTGATAATCACCTTCGCCTTGCCAATCCCGATGTCGCCGGTGATCGTGGCCGCATTGGAGCTGGCTGCTCGCCAGTAGCCCAGATCCTGCGCCAGGCCCGCAAACGAGGAGACAGCAAAGAGCATCGCGGTCACGAAAATTGCAAAATATTTCCGCATTCAATTCGCCTGACGATAATCCTGAAAACGGAGAGCCGGAGGCCGGCGTTTGATAGCCAAAAGCTGCCTGCTGCGAGCCGCCTTACCACCCGAGAACATACGCAAACACCAGCGGCGCAACAATCGATGCGTCGCTTTCGATGATGTATTTTGGCGTCTTCTCGCCGAGCTTGCCCCAGGTAATCTTTTCGTTGGGCACCGCGCCCGAGTACGATCCGTAGCTCGTCGTCGAGTCGCTGATCTGGCAGAAGTATGCCCACAGCGGCACATTCTCGCGCTGCAGATCCTGGTGCAGCATGGGAACCACGCAGATGGGAAAATCGCCCGCAATTCCGCCGGCGATCTGGAAGAACCCCAGCGGCGTCTTGGCCGTGGTGGAGGTGTACCACTCGGCCAGCTCCATCATGTATTCGATACCGGTGCGTACCGTGTGCACTTTCTTCACGTCGCCGCTGATGCAGTGGCCCGCGTACATATTGCCGAGCGTCGAGTCCTCCCAGCCGGGCACAAACATGGGCAGATTCTTCTCCGCAGCGGCCAGCAGCCAGCTATTCTTGGGGTCGATCTGGTAGGAACCCTTGAGCACGCCCGACAGCAATATCTTGTACATAAATTGATGCGGAAAGAAGCACTCGCCCGCCTGATCCGCGCGCATCCACTCCTGCAGAACCTCGTTCTCGATGCGCCGCATGGCTTCCATCTCGGGAATGCAGGTGTCGGTGACGCGATTCATGTGCCGCTTGAGCAGCGCCGCTTCGTCACCTGGAGTCAGATCGCGATAATGCGGCACGCGCTCGTAAAAATCGTGCGCGACGAGGTTAAAGACGTCTTCTTCCAGGTTGGCGCCTGTGCAGCAGATGCCGTGAATCTTGTCCTGTCGGATCATTTCCGCCAGCGACAGGCCCAACTCGGCGGTGCTCATGGCGCCGGCGATGGTGACGAACATCTTTCCGCCCGAAGCCAGCAGCTTGTTGTATCCCTCAGCCGCGTCAATCAGAGCCGCTGCATTGAAATGACGATAGTGATGCTTGATGAAGGAAGTGATGGCAGACATGATGCTCAGGATTCTCCATTTCCTAAGCTAACATAGGCCGTTGCGCCGTTCTGTGAATGCTGGCGGAGGTGCGAACCGGGATTTCGCGCAGCGCGCGATA
>JASHOY010000159.1 GCA_030038435.1 Acidobacteriaceae bacterium
GCCCTCAATGTTACCATTCGGATATCCCATCGTCCTACCGCCTGCCAGAGTGACAGCGTGAGTCCCGTTTCCAGTCTGAATGCGCCATCCTTGCCGGAAACCTCCGCGAAAGCGGAGCGGCCACTGCGTCTGGCTTATTTCGTCAGTCATCCGATTCAATATCAGGCTCCCCTTCTGCGGCGCATCGCGCAGGAGCCGGATATCGATCTGACGGTCTTCTTCAGCAGCGACCTCTCCGTTCGGGCCTACAAAGACCCTGGTTTCGGCGTATCGGTCCAGTGGGATGTTCCCCTGCTCGACGGGTACAAGCATGAGTTTCTGCCGCGCCTGCGCGACTCGGACCGGCTCGGATTTGCGCGCCCGCTGAACTATGGCGTCTTCAGCCGGCTGCGCCGCGGCCGATTCGACGCGGTATGGTTGTTTGGGTACGCGCAGCTGTTTGCGCTGAATGTCATCCTGGCGGCGAAACTGCTGGGGATTCCTGTGATTCTGCGTTCCGACTCCTGCCTCTTCGACCGAATTCGACCCAGGACGACATTAGCATCGAAGAAGATTTTCACCCGTCTGCTGCGGCCCGCAATCAGCTGCGTCGGAGCCATCGGAGAGGCCAATCGGCAATACTATCGGCATTATTTCGGCGATCAGTTTCCCATCTTCAGCATGCCCTACGCAGTGGATAACGATTTTTTCCACGAGAAGGCAATTGAGGCCGCCGCAACGCATCACGAACTGCGGCGTGAAATCGACATCGACGACCGTTTTCCGGTGATTCTTTTCGCGTCCAAGCTGACGCCCGGTAAGCGCTGCCGCGACCTGCTGGAAGCGTACATCCGGCTCGCTCCAGGGCCCGGAGAGGATCCGGCAGCATACCTTTTGATCGTCGGGGACGGCGCAGAGCGAGCCGCGATCGAGGCTCGCGTTCGTGAGGCCAGGCTGTCGCGGGTTCGCATCCTCGGTTTCCGCAATCAGACCGAATTGCCGCGCTTCTACGACCTTTGCGATATCTTTGTTCTTCCCTCTTCCCACGACGCTTGGGGACTCTCGATCAATGAAGTGATGAATGCAGGCCGCCCCGTAATCGTCACCGACAGAGTCGGTTGTTATCCCGACCTAGTGCAGCAGGGAGTCAATGGCTTTATTTATCCGGTGCGCGATATTGATGCGCTTTCTCAGTATTTGCGGCGTCTGATCGACGATCCCGCACTACGCGCCTCGATGGGCGAGAACAGCCTGCGCATCATCGACCGGTATAGTTTTGAAGAGAACGTCAGAGGATTACGCCAGGCGCTGGCGTTTGCCGTTCCAGAGTTTGCGGGATGACCCACGACGCAGTTAACACTGATGAAGTCGTTCCCATTTCAACGAAAGCGCCTGTCTGCGCGCTCGTTTCAGTGACCTTCCTCTCCAGGCCATGCTAAAGCGCATCCTCAAAATGCTTGGCGCCCAGGGCACGTCAGTGGGGATGGCCCTGCTCACCCAGTACCTGCTGCCGCCAGTCTTCATCAAGTCTTACGGAATCGCAAAATATGGCGAATGGCTGGCGCTGGCTGCGGCTATCTCTTATCTGAGTTCGCTCAATTTCGGCCTAACCACCTACTCCAGCAACCAGCTCACCATCCTGCGGCAGCGTGGCGATCTTGAGGAATACAAGCGCCTGCAGGCCAGCACCTTCGCTTTCCTCATTGTGCTGGTGTTCGCCGGAGTCCTTATCTGCGCTGGAGTCGGATTTCTCCCTCTTCCCGCGCTCCTGCACCTGACCAGCATGAGCCGCAGGACCGCCGGACTGACAGCGGCCTTCCTCGGACTCCTGGTTGTCGTCCATATCCTCTTTGGCTACTACAACAATCTCTTCATGGTCGTCCAGGAAACGCACCGCGGGGCCATGTGGGCCAACTGGCGCTTTTTCATGCCCACGGTGATTACCATTCCCCTTGCTTTGCGTCATGCCTCTTTCCCTCAGATCGCTTTCGGCCAGTTTCTGGCAGCGCTGGTGATTGGGTTGGCCACGGTCGTGGATCTGAAACGGAGGATCGGGAGTCTTCCCCTCGGCCTGAGCGGAGCAAGCTGGGCCACCGCGAAATCCGCCTTCCGCCCCAGCGGCATGTTCGCGATGATTTTTACCCAGCAGTTCCTGCTCTTTCAGATGCCGGTCATCGTCCTGCAGCGGCTGCTGGGTCCGGAAATCGTGGTCCTCTTCTCTATCTGCCGGACGCTACTCTCCACCGCGCGCCGGCTCCTTTCCATGATTACCTTTTCCATCGCCCCGGAGATCACCTTCAGCTTCGGCAGCGGTGATATGAAGAAACTCCTCGACATCTTCCACTATTCTGAACGGTTGATCTTCTCCTTAATTCCGGTGGCTAACCTCGGAGCGCTTCTCTTCTCGCCGGTTCTGCTCGCCATCTGGCTTCACAAGCCCGAACTCTTCGAGCCCGGAACCTACGCGCTCATGGCGCTCATCTCCTCGGCCATGAGCATGCGCGAGCACAAGCAGTACTTCCAATTCTCCACCAACGTTCACCACCGCCTCGCCCACATCGTCTTCTGGGGCAACCTGCTGATGATTTGCGTCAGCATCCCCGCCACCATGCGCTTCGGCATTCATGGATTCATGGTCACGTGGCTGGTGTCAGAGACTACGCAGATGGCGCTCCTCTACCGTGAGAACAGAAAACTCTTTGCCGGTGACTCCACCATCACCCTGATTCCGGTTGCCAAACTCGCTGCGGTAGTGGGAATCTCGCTTCCCTTGTGCATGATGGTGCTCGAACACGCCCGGCGCCGGCCATTGGCAGTCGACGGCGCGATTGCCGCCGCAGCGACCCTTGTGCTCTGCGTGGTTTCCTGGTTTGTCTTCGGCCTGAATACCGTACAGGAAAGAATCTGGGCAAAACCTGCCGGCCACTGAAGTTGTTCGCAGCGCCCATTAGAAGGCTTCACCCGGCTGGCTGGGGCGAAGTAGACAGTTCTGCGCGTGCCGGGCGATCCGCTGGGCTAAAACTGCTGCGCGTCCTCTGTTGGCCCCCTTCTCCGCGGTTATGCTAGAAACAATGAGTTTCGATTCGATTGCCCTACTTGGATATTTCAGCCCCGGCACACTTGGCTCGTCGTACCGGCGGGCGTTCGACGCCATCGGCGTGCGGGCTCACATGATCGACATGCACGATTTGGTTCACGAACTGGGCTGGCCCTTGCGCAATCGCATAGGGCACCGTCTCACCATCCGAAGTGGCTTCATCCGCTCGCGCTCGGCAAGAGAGGCTAACCGCTGGCTGGAAGAACGCGTGATCGAATCCGGGGCGACAGCGCTGCTGGTCTTCAGCATGGCGTTTATCTCCGCGGAAACACTGGAAAATCTCCGTGCCAGGGGCATCCGCGTGGCTTGCTTTTATGCGGATAATCCTTTTCCACCCCACTATGGCGCGCGTCCGGAGACGCTGCCGGCTGCGCGGGCGTCAGACGTATGTCTCATCTGGAGCGAGCGTCTGGTGACAAAACTTCGAGAGGCTGGCGTCCCTAACCCCGCATTTCTTCCCTTTGCCTGGGATCCTGAGGTTTTCCCCTACCAGAATGACCGGCCGCAGGAAACCTGGCCTGGCGTGCTGTTCCTTGGCGGTTGGGACAGGGAGCGCGAAGAATTTCTGGACGAGCTCGCGCCCTATGTTCCTCTGCGAATTTACGGCCCCGGCTATTGGAAGACGAGAGCCAGACGCGCCGGCCCGGCTCGGAACTGCTGGCAAGGCACGGATTTGCGCCTGTCCGAGGCGGCTCGATCCATACGCGAATCTGCCATTAGCCTGAACATCCTGCGAACCCAGCACATCGTCGATGGCGAGCCGGATGGCCTGATCATGCGCCATTTCGAAGTGCCGGGAGCAGGCGGGTTCTTGCTCTCAACCCGGAGCGGAGGCGCGACAACCCTTTTTCCCGAGGGCGAAACGGGTGAATATTTCTCGGATGTAAAGGAATGCCTCGATAAAATTCGCGAATATCTGGCCGCCGAGCCGGCACGGAGGCAGATTGCGGATCGCGCGCATGCCATCGTGGCTGCGCGGCATCAATATACCGACCGCGCACGGGAAATCATAAGACGCCTCGAGGAGTGCGCCGTCCGCAGGTAGCTTGTCCCGTTCGCTCCTGCATACCCGGGAAGCTAAGTTATGCTCACCCTTCTATCGATCTCAGCCTTCCCAAAAATGCCGGGACTCCGGTTCTGCCGAGAATGCTCCCCGAATGGAAACACCCGGGCCGCCCATCCGATAAACCATGAAATCGCCAGCAGGTAGACAGGGGTCCTAAACAGGACCGTGCTGATCATCATGCCGATACTTGCTGGAATTATCTGAAAAAGGATGGTGGCGACAGCCACTGTTCCCCACGGTCGATCCTTATCAAATACGCTGTCGTAGACAACGAATACCGCCGGAATAATCAGCAAGGGAAAGAAGATGACTCCCAGCCAGCCAAAGGCACCATAACTATCCGCAATGCCTGTCAGGACAATAAAGGAATTCGATGCGTCGCTCGATTGAAGGCCGGCGATGGAGCCGCGGTACCATATAGCTTCCCCGAGAGTGACGTCTTTCCGATGCAAAAGATGAGGAAGGTTGTCCACAATCTCCGACTCAACAAACGGGAGCCCATAGTGAAACCCCCCGGAACAAGCCTGGATGAGGGCGCTATCCTCAGCAATCAATGCGAAGCGATTCAGTGTGACAGTACCGGCACGGCTGAAGTATTCACCTCCATGCTCGCCCGCTTGCTGGACGTCGTTCAGGACTGTCTCGCGGATCGACTCCCAGTGCGAAGGCGCAGACAAAAGAACGTTCGTCATAACCGACGTCTCCGCACCGATGCTGTGTTCTTCACTTCTGAAGGCCCGAGACCAAAGGTAATAAGGGGAGACGATGAAAAACAGGATGGCTATCAGCGCCGCGCCGGTCACGTAGTGCTTTCGTCTGAACTTATACCCGCGAAGGTAACAGGTGATAGCCACAATCAACGGGGCCTCGACAAACCCCTGCCGCGAGGCGCCGAGGAAGCCAAAAAAAACGATGGCAATGGTAGGCCAGGCCGCCGCCCACCCGAAGCAGTGCCGTCCTTCGGTCTTGCGGATGCGCCGATCGACGGCCAAGACCAGCGAAAAGGGCAGCAGGTAAGCAAAGGCCCGGGCAAACCCGTGCCCGATCGAGGCCTGCTCTTGTGCGCCGCCGAGCGTAGCAGCTGTAAAGGCAAAGGTGGCGACGAGGCCGATTACAAGAGAAATGACATAGAGAGAGTCCGAATGCGAAGTACTGGTCGGCTCAAGGGGTTTGGGCAGTTGCAGGCGAATCCATCCGAACAAAAAGGTGCCGACCATGAGCGAGAAGTAGAAAACCGCGTAGACGGAGATGGTCAGATCCGGGGCACGAAGATTCAGATCGGCGGCCTCGAACATAGCAACTTTGGCAAACTGCGAAATGATGAGCGAGTTGAGAGCCAGGGAGGTGAAGGCGATCCCGCCGATCGTCCCAAGGCCGCCAAGCAAGTTGTACGTCAGACAAATGCAAACGACAGCGACGGCCATCATGCCCACAAAATAAGGGCTCGTACCGGACACCAGTTCGCCGATAATCAGGAAATTGACTACGCCAAGGATTACCAGGGGCGAAAGGGTGAATCGTCGATTCATCGCGTAGCTACCTGTCTAACGCACAATACGGGCCGCATTTACAACTCCAGGCAGGTCTGATTACGGAAAATAAAGATAGCCGAGATTGGTGGCCGCGTAGAGAGCGGCCGAGGCAGTTCCTCCGGTCGAGAGGGCGGCTTTGAAACCGTTAGTCGGGATATAAAGAATATCGTTGGAGTTGAGCGCGATATCTTTTTCCTTACCGGCCAGCACCTTCTTCAGATCGAAAACAATCTCCACATGCTGGTGGTTCGGTGCCGTGCGGATAATCATGGCTTTGGAAAGAGCCGCGCCGTATTTTAGCCCTCCCGTGATGGAAATGGCCTGAACCACGGTGATCGGCGCGTTGTTTGCGAGCGGGACAGCTGCGGGGTGCATGACCTGGCCGACGACATAGGCATTGGCCACTTTCGGGACGACCACCGTGTCGCCTGGCAGCAGCGGTATGTTCGCACGGTCGGTCTTGTCCGCGTCCACCCCGAGATTTACGGTAATGGGTTGGGCGTCGCCCGGCCGATCCACCGTGATCACATGGCTGGCCATCGGGGTGAAGCCGCCACAGGCCGAGATCACATCCAGGAGCCGCAGTTGCACTCCAAGAGTAGGAACGGGCTGCGGTTTCATGACCTCACCGACTACGGTAATCGTCTGCGCCGGGGAGGTCATGAGCTCCACGCTCACCTGGGGGTCGACCAGAATACCCTTATCCTTCAGTTCCTTCTCAAGATAGACACCCAGCTGGGGAGGAGTCATTCCCGCTGCTTTCACAGTGCCGACATACGGCAGAACTATGTCGCCATTGGGATCTACCTTCAGTCCAGCCGTTGCGCCGCTACCGGAGGTGGTTAGCTCCGGGACGCCATAGGTGGCGATTGCAATCACGTCTCCGGGGACGATGGCTATGTTGCTTGACGGCACCTTCATGGCCGAAGCCGGAGCGCTGGCGGCGGGCGACGGCGAGGTAACCGGAGGCCCTTCATATTGGGCATGCGCCGCACCCGCCCCGCAGATCAGGATCGCCACGACAGCAGTTACCGTGCAGAGTCCCGGTTTAACCTGAGTATCCATATCATTTCCCCTGCCTGGTTGGAGCACCGCGATCTTCCGTCATTTCCCGTACTCGTACGTGTAGTAGCCGAGATATCCGTAATACTCGGGGAGCGAGGTATCGACGCCGTTGAACACAAACCCGTATACCTTGACATCAAGATCGCGGAGAATCTCCGCCGCGCGAACCAGCATTCGCCGCGTGCAATAACCCTGACGGATGACCAGCACCAGACCATCAGCCTGAGCCGCCACGATGGCGGGATCGGTGACCGACAGAACCGGTGGCGTATCGAAGATGACGTAGTCGTAGCGCTCGCGCAACTGCCGCGTCAACTCGGTCATCTGATCGGACGCGAGCAGATCGGCAGGAAGCGGGGGAACGGTGCCCGAAGGGATAACGTCAAGGCTGGTGAGGCTCTCGTGGGTTTGTATAACCTCATCGAGCGTGTAATAGCCGGTCAGGACTTCCGACAGGCCCTTGCCACCCTCCAGGCGAAGCCGCTTATAGACGGTGGGGCGGCGCATATCGGTGTCCACCAGCACCACCTTCTTGCCGCCCTGGGCCAGCACCGCCGCCATGTTGACCGAAACCGTCGATTTGCCTTCTGCAGGCTGGCAACTGGTCAGGGCGATCACCTTTGACTCGCGGGAGGTAGTCGAAAGGCGCATGGACGTGCGCAGAGCACGGAACGACTCGGAGAATGGCGAGCGGGGATCCCGCAGGAGCTCCGGACCAGCAGCCCATTCCACTTCCGACTCCCTGTTCTTCCAGTGACCCTGAGGAATCATCGTAAGCGGAGGAAGGCCCAGTATCTCCTGAATCTCGTGAGCGTCGCGCAGGCGGGTGTCGATCTTTTCCATGAACAGAGCGAGCCCGAGCCCCCCGAAGGCGCCCAGCAACATGCCGATTAGTCCGAGCTCCAATGGCGGTGCACTGGAAGGCCCAACGGGAGAAGTTGCAAGATCGACGAGGCTGATATCGGCGGCATCCAGACCGGCATCGACCGCAGCCTCCCGCAGGCGGCTCAGGATGCTCTCGTACATCAGCCGGTTGGACTCATACTCCTCAGAAACCAGCATGTAGCGAACCATGTCGTCCCGCCGTCCGTATATCTGCTGTTCCCGGCTCGTAAGAAGATTTTGCGCCCGGTCTTCCGCCGTCTGGGCGACGCTATAGGCATCCTTCGCCTGGGTGACAATCCGCTGCTCCTGCTGAGTCAGCTGACGATCCAGAGAGGCAACCTGGGCCGTCAACTGCTTTACCTGCGGATAATTGGGACCGTAGACGGGCCGCAGTTTTGCCAGCTCCGCCGCGACCTCGTCGCGCTGAGCGCGCAGCGTGCTCAGCAGGGTGCTCTCGGTCCCAAGGGGCGTGATGCCGGAATCCTGGATCTCGTCCGGAGGCATGGACTCCAGGATGCGATATCGGGCCTCAGCCAGAACCCGCTGCTGCGTGGCATCGGAGGTCCCCTTCTCCAGGTCGCCGATCTCCGAAGTGATCAGATTATGTTGAGGATCGAGGGCATAGACCCCCAACTGGCGCTGCAAATCGACCAGCTCATCCTGCGACTTTTGCACCACTGCACGCAAATCGTCCATCTGGCCGGTAAGCCACTTCGTCACTCTGGCGGTGGTATTGAAGTGGCTGACGAAGTTATTCTCGACGAAATCATTCTCGAGAGCATTCACGATGTCGGCGGAAAGCTTGGGTGAGCGGCTCTTGTACTGGATGGAAATTATCTCGGTTCGAGGGACGCGCTCCACCACGAGATTAGCGCGCAATGTGTGGACGATGGCATTGCGCAGGTACAGGTTATCCAAATTCCCGTGCAACAAGGGGGACTTGGCCCCGAGAAACTCCGGATTATCCTGGAGATTGAGAGTGTGCGCGACCTGCATCAGCACAGTTTCGCTCTGCAGGATGCGAACGTCGCTCTCCATGATGTCGTCAAACGAACCCATGCCGGAACCAAGCGCGGAGGTGAGCGATTCCTTCAGGTCTGACGCAGAGCCGGGCTGGATCTGGATTTCCCCGGTCGCCGTATAGCGTTTGCCTCGTTCAACTCCATACCCAGCGGCCAGCAGACCAATGCCGAGCGCCATGCTCAGCAGCAGGACGCGCCGTTTGCGGATCACCAGCCACAAATCGGCCAGGGAGAGTTCCCTGGTCTCAGGACCGGTAGAGACAACTTTGCCGCGAATCGAGTGTTGCACCAAACCTCTCACTATTCAGGGTTCCTGGCAAGAACTCCGCAATTAAGCCCTATTCGAGTGCAGCCCGCCCACGCCATAGCGGACACAGGCGGTCTATCGAGAACAGAAGGGAGAGTTTCCGAAGCAAACCAAGCGATCTGAGTCGGCGGATGCGCCAGGCGAACCGCATCCATTCGGGGTCCCGTTCTGCTGCTAAACGTGACATAAGTGTATCCTCCGGTTTCCTTCGGGGTCAATGGAGTTCCCGGAGTTTGGAGGAAGTTGGAGCCGTATCAGCCAGCGATTGTGGGCCGCCCGGCCGGACCGGGTACACACAGGGATGACCCTCAGCGGCTGGGCCGGCGCTGAGGCCGCTCTGCAGAAGATTGCGCATGACGGAATGGCTATGGTGGGCAGTGCAGGGCTCGAACCTGCGACCTCCTGCTTGTAAGGCAGGCGCTCTAACCAGCTGAGCTAACCGCCCGCGACGCACAGATGCAGCAGCCCGAATCAGAGCAGCAGCATCGAGACGATTCTATCAGCGGTCTGAGATCGAGATGACGGAGGCGGGGCCGTGCTGTCGGCGAATGCGTCGTTGAATGACCGCAAACGCCGCCTGTTCCACAACAAATAGTGTGGTGAAAAACAGGGCTGCCCCCAGATTGAGGAGACCCCAGACCAAGCCCACGCACAGCGTAAGATGAACCGGGTTCACGCTCATAAGGCTCCTGGATTGCCGGAAGTGAAATCAGTCTAGGAACACCGATTGGCGTTGGCGATAGCACATCCGTACCAATGCCGCGAACGATAGCGGCAAGCCGGGATACCCACGGGGAATATCGCCGAAATCATGGCCGCTCTTATGCGCCAACGTGAGCCCGGGCCAGCAGGTCGGTCACCTCGGCGTCCGAAACCTGATCGAACCGGAGGTAGAACTCGCCAACCGCGTGAAAGTGCTCGGGGGCAGCGAGACAGATGACCCGATCGGCTTCACCACGGAGGGCCTCGCAGGCAGTGTGCGAGCCGACAGGCACGGCCACCCGAACCACCCGCACCTGCGAGCGCAGCGCGCGTACAGCAGCCGTCATGGTGGAACCGGTGGCCAGGCCATCGTCGACAACGATGACCGAACGGCCGGCAACGGAAAGCGGTGGCCGTCCGCCACGGTAGAGAGATTCGCGACGTGCGATCTCGAGGCGCTCGCGCGCGACCAGAGAATCGATCTCCTGCGGCTGGATGGCAAAGGCTCGGACCACATCTTCGTTGAGGACCACCAGACCGCCGCTCGCCACTGCTCCCAGAGCCAGTTCCTCCTGGCCGGGAACGCCGAGCTTGCGGACCACAAAGACGTCCAGCGGAAGGCGCAACTCGCCAGCGACTTCGAAGGCGATGGGGACGCCTCCGCGGGGCAGGGCGAGCACAACAGCCCCTTCCAAATCTGGCTCCTCGCGGAGGGCGCGGGCCAGCGCGTGGCCAGCTTCAACGCGATCGTGGAAGATCATCGCTCCCCCTTCACCGTCTTTCGATCATGGCGGCGGAACGGGAGCAGTCCGCCGTCGACTCTCGGAACTATCCTGGAGTTCCATGCGTATTTTATGCTTGTCCACAACCCTCTCTCGACCGATCCCCATGAGCACTTTGACGACACAGACCGCAGCCTCCAGCATCCAGCGAGAAGGCTTTCGCCGGTTTCTGTGGATTTGCCTCGCTCTGGCCGCCGTCAAGCTGGCGATCCAGATCGTCGGCAACATTCTTGCGCAGCACGCGGGCTACGGCATCTTCCGCGACGAGATGTATTACCTCATCTGCGGCCGGCATCTGGCTTTCGGTTACGTGGATCAGCCACCCATGGTGGCGCTGCAGGCGCGGCTAACCGACCTGCTCTTCGGCTTCCAGCACATGTGGTCTTTGCGGCTGATATCCGCGCTGGCCGGAGCGGCGACCGTCTTCCTGACCGGAGCGCTGGTATGGGCAATGGGCGGCAACCGGCGCGCTGCGGCCCTGGCCATGCTCGGCGTCACGGTCGCGGGCGTCTACCTCGGCATCGACAGCTTTCTCTCCATGAATTCGTTCGATCCGGTCTTCTGGATGCTGTGCGCCCTGGCCCTGGTCCGGATTGCGCAGGCGGGAGCCACGCCTGACTCGGAGCGAGTCATCCGTTTTTGGTGGATCGTGCTGGGGCTGAGCGCCGGGCTCGGCCTCGAAAACAAGGACACCGTGGTCTTCTTCCTCGTGGGCATGCTCATCGCGCTGCTCCTGACGCCGCAGCGCAGGATGCTGGCAAGCCGGTGGTTCGGCCTAGCCGTAGCGATCATGGTGGCGCTGGCATTGCCGAATCTCCTGTGGCAGATCCACTACCACTGGCCGACACTTGAGTGGCTGGCCGACGTCTCGAAGAGCAGCAAGGATGTGAAGCTGCCGCCGCTCCGGTTCCTTCTGGCGCAGGTGATGATGCTGACGCCGTGGAC
>JASHOY010000021.1 GCA_030038435.1 Acidobacteriaceae bacterium
TTGCCGACGATCTGATTGTTGACAAAGGCACGCTGGAACGGCTCAGTGCGGACTTCGGCCAGACGACTTACGCGTTTTCCAATGGCAACTCTGTAGGAAACTATGCTTCGCTGATGTTGTCCCGCACCTATTATCACGGTTTGGCATTGCGCGGCATCTACACCTTTGGGAAGACCCTGGATACCATGAGCAACGCCCAGTCGCTTGACGCAAATGCCATCACCAACACCAGCGACAACGTCATTGAAACACAACACCTGAACTTCCAGCGCGGTCGCTCCGATTTCGACATCCACCAGCAATTCACGGCCGACGGCGTTTGGGACGTTCCGAATTCCTATTCCCGCAGGACCGTCCGGGCCGTCCTGGGAGGATGGGAATTCGGCGGCGAGTGGGTTGGACAAACCGGATTGCCCTTCACTGCGTACACCAGCGCGGCTTTCAAACCGATATATGACGCAAACGGCAATGTCATTGGCAACGCTGGCGGCGATTACAACGCCGACGGCACAAATTACGACATACCCAACGTGCCCGGTTTCGGTCGTCACCTGAGCGGTCAATCGAAGAGCAGCTTCCTGAATGGAATCTTCGGTCCGCCTGCGGGCGGTCTGGCGGCGTCGAAGTTCCCCATTCCGAGCCTCGGTCAGGAAGGAGATATTGGCCGCAACACCTACGACCAGCCGGGTTACAAAAATATGGACTTCACCTTCGAGAAATACTTCAATGCCCCCTGGTTCTTTACTGAGAAGATCAAGATTGAGGCCAAGGGCGAAGTCTTCAATCTGTTTAACCGCACCAATCTTTGGGGTGTCACGTCGGACCTTTCCAGCAGTTCATTTGGACAATCCACCAACCAATTGCCTGCGCGCAGCTTACAATTCCACTTGCGCGCCAGTTTCTGAGCGAATCGGGAAAAGGCCGGCGGCAATGCTGCCGGCCTTGGCCGGAGCGCCGGCAAAGCCAAAATTCGTTGCCGACTGCTCATTTACCGCAAGGCCATTGGTGTGGCGCGAGCCATCCGGTTCACTAACGCTGAGCAGCCAAGGTATCGGTGGAAAGAGCTGATCGACATTCCCATGAGGGGAACTGGCGGAGAGACAGGGATTCGAACCCTGGATACCTTTTGGGTATACACGCTTTCCAAGCGTGCGCCTTAAACCACTCGGCCATCTCTCCTGCGGGGTGGTTATGACTTCTTGAATTTAACACAATCACCTCTTCCTGGCCCCCCCATCACGACTTCGCTTTCGCTCCCCTCTTTGGCTGCGAATTTCCCTGCCATTCCAACCACGGATTTATGAAACCGTTTACTTGGCCTCCCCCGGTGATTTATAGTTCACCCTTGCTGCCATTCCAGCGCTCGCCGGGTAGGGCGGAAATTCATCCCGCAAGAGGATTCCTATGTCTCCTTTCTCACGTCGCGATTTGCTCTGCTCTGGATTCGCTCTTTCCGCGTCGTCGATTATGCCACGCGTCTCCTGGGCTCGTGGTGCGGACCTGCCGGCCGGCAGCCCTGAGGCGATTTCCGCAGCGGCGCCGCTCGCCGTGGCTCCTCGGGAGCAGTTGCTCTTCGACTTCGGATGGAAATTCACCTTCGGCAACGGCAACGACCCCTCGAAAGATCTCGGCTTCGGATACGGCCAAAGCGATTTCGCTAAAACCGGCGACTTCAAATTTGCCAAAGCCGGATTCGACGACTCCGCTTGGCGTTCGCTTAACTTGCCCCACGACTGGGCCGTCGAACTGCCGTTCGTCTGGGATGAAGAACAGAAGTCGCACGGCTACAAGCCCCTGGGACGCCGCTATCCCGACACCAGCGTGGGCTGGTATCGTCGCGAATTCGACATTGCCGCAAGCGATCAAGGCCGCCGCATCTGGATCGAGTTTGACGGCGCCTTCCGCGATGTCTTCGTCTTTGTCAACGGGTGCTACATCGGCCGCAACGACAACGGCTACGCGCCGTTTAGCTTCGACCTGAGCGACTTCCTGCATTACGGCGGAAAGAATTACATCGTCGCTCGCGTCGATGCGGCCTTCGGCGACGGCTGGTTCTACGAAGGCGCCGGAATATATCGCCACGTCTGGCTCAACACAATGGACCCGCTCCACCTGGGGAAGTGGGAGAGCTTCGTTCGTACCACAATCTCCGGCGATTCTGCCGCGCTGGCCCTCAACACCATCGTCCAGAACCAGGGTGCGCAGCCCGAAAACGCAAGCGTCAGTTGGAAGATCCTCGATGCCACCGGCAATACTGTTGCCACTGCCGATGCTCCCGCGCAGCAGGTTGCCGCGGACGGCTCGGCAGCCTTCAGTGCCGGCGCGCGTCTTGCGCATCCCGCACTCTGGTCACCCGACGAACCCAATCTCTACACCGCCATCGTCACCGTCTCGACCAACGGCACAGCCCGCGACGCCGAACGCGTCACCTTTGGCGTGCGCGAGGCGCGTTTTGATGCGCAAAAAGGATTCTTCCTCAACGGCGAATCGCTTAAGATTCAGGGCACCTGCAATCATCAGGATCATGCCGGCGTTGGCGCCGCGCTGCCCGATCGCCTGCAGGCCTTTCGCGTCGGTGTGCTGCAGCAGATGGGCTGCAACGCGGTGCGCACCTCGCACAACATGCCCACGCCGGAGTGGGTTGACGCCTGCGATCGCATGGGCATGATGATGATGTGCGAAACCCGCCAGATGAGTTCCAACCCCAGCGGCATGGCGCAGCTTGAAGTCATGGTCAAGCGCTATCGCAATTCACCGTCCATCATCATCTGGTCCATCGGCAACGAAGAATTTCTGCTCCAGACTCCCATGGCCGAGCAGGGCGCGAAAATCGCCGCAGCCATGGTGCGCAAGTGCCACGAACTGGACCCCACGCGGGTTGTCTCCGCCGCCGTCAACGGCAACAACAAACAGGGCGTCTCCGATGCGCTCGACATCATCGGCTTCAACTACAACCTGCAATTCCCCGACGCCTACCACCAGGCCCATCCCACACGCGCCCTCTTTGGATCGGAAACCTCCAGCGCCATCGGCACGCGCGGCGAATACACGACTGACCCGCTGCGCAACATCGTCAGCGCGTATGACGTCCCGGTGCAATGGGGCGAATCAGCCGAATCGTGGTGGACTTTTTATGGAACGCGCCAATGGGAGGCCGGCGGCTTCGCCTGGACTGGCTTTGATTATCGCGGTGAACCGACGCCCTACGGCTGGCCCTCCATCAGCTCGCAGTTCGGCATCGTCGACACCTGCGGCTTTCCCAAAGACGACTTCTTCTACTACAAGGCCTGGTGGGGCAGGGATCCGGTGCTGCACCTCTTCCCGCACTGGAACTTCGAAGGCCAGGAGGGCGACGAAATCTCCGTTTGGGTCTACTCGAACCTTGATGAAGTCGAGCTCCTGGTCAACGGCAAAAGCGTGGGACGCCAGAAAGTGCCGCACCTCGGCCATGTGGAATGGAAAGTTCGCTACGAACCGGGCGCAATGGAAGCGCACGGCTACAGGAACGGCAAGCTCGCGCTCACTGACAAGCGTGAAACTACCGGTCCCGCGGCCACCATCCGCCTTACCGCCGACCGCACGGAAATCAACGCCGACGGGGAAGATGTCGCCGTCCTCACCGTGGAAGCGCTCGACAAGGATGGCCGTCTGGTCCCGACCGCCGATAACCTGATCCACTTCAAAGTCTCCGGCGAAGGCGCTCTGATTGGCGTGGGCAACGGCAATCCCAACTGCCAGGAAAGCGACAAGAAGCCGATGCGTTCTCTCTTCAATGGCCTTGCCCAGGTGATTCTGCAATCGAATAAGACCTCGGGCACAATTCAAATCACCGCGCAAAGCCACGGCCTGGCCCCGGCGCAACTGGGTATCACCACAAAGCAAGTCGAGCTCCGTCCGTCAGTCTAAATTTCCAGCTTACTCGGCTTTCTCCCATCTATGGCCTGTTAAGACCACCGCCTGCTGGTGTTGCTTAGAGGCCATAGCAGTTCGTGGCAAAAGCCGGGCGTTGCGCCCAGCCG
>JASHOY010000160.1 GCA_030038435.1 Acidobacteriaceae bacterium
AGGCATTTACGGCGACGCGATCAACGCCATGCTGGCGGCCGCCGCCATGAACTTCCACAAGCTCCTCAGAGCTTTTTGGCTCTATTTTCTGCCCAGCCTGCTGGCGGCCTGGAGCCAATGCCAGGCGGTTTCGGCTCCCATCGACCAGCTTGTGCTGTCGCACACGATGTGAAAATCACTTTTTCAGGATCGACTAATTCAGCTTTCATGCTGAGGCCACGGCGTGGCCTTCGTTTCGACGCAACGATCATGATGGACCAAAATAAGGCGTGTTGCTGGAGTGGAAACAACGATATCTTCAATGAAACCGCGGTCTGCGTCAGCAGGAGTTTCTTTGGCGGCACTGCATTTCCGGAGCGCGAAACCTCCGGGCACTATTACCTTTGGGCGGTCAACTGCGGCCCGCTCCTAGGATTCGACACCGAACAGTACCAGCTCAACCTGCCCAACAGCCGCCAGTGGCGCCCCGGAGAAAAGGCGTTTCCGTTTATCCCTCCCGCCAACATTCTGGCCTACCTTCAGATCGAACGGCGCGGCGCACCTCCAGGTGGAGGGTGGAGGGTCGAAATTTCCGGAAACGCCAACTGGACATACGTGGGCGCGCCGTCCGTGCGGCAGCGCGTATACTTCGAGGACGAACTTGCTGCATGGAGAGGCGGTTCCTACGAAATCCCTGCGGCTTACGACTTCGCGACCTAGTGAACATGCTGCGGCTCCGGGGATCGCGATGGAGCCCGGCGGCGGCCATTTCCGCCAGAACATTTTTGGAGACAGCGGAGAATCCGGATCACATCTATCGCTGACTGGCTTCGCCTGCCGCAACCCTGCGATTAAACTCTGCCGAACGGTTTCGCGCTACGCTCAGCGATTCCCATTTTTCTCCCGCGAATTGCCTGGCGAGCAGCACCATTTGCCCCACATGGTAGGAGTAGTGCGCAACCTGCCGGTTCACCGCCTGCATCACGCTGTGCGCTTCGCCACGAATCGTTACGGTCCGCGTCAGGTCTACATCCGTCAACGGTTCCAGCGCCCCGAACAGGCACGCCCATCCGCTTTCCCACATATCCAATAATGCCGTCCGTGTCGCCGGCGGATCAACGAACTCGCTGTCGCGATCGCGGGTAGGCTTCTCGCCGTCGGTGGTCAGGAAGTCCGTCCACCGCGAGCGCATGTTGCCCGCAACATGCTTCACGATGATGGCGATTGAATTGTCGTTGCTGTTGAGCACCTTGAACAGGTCCTCATCGCGCACCTGCGCCATGGCGCCATCCGCCAGTCTCTTGTAATAGCGGAAGACCGCCAGGGAGTCTTCAACGTAAGATGTGGTGAACTTGAGCGCCATGCGTCCAGTCTAAGCCAGCCCGTATCGGATTCTCCAGAGCTTGACCTGGGCTTTTCCAGGGAGCGCATTTATGAGACATGAGCTGGATACTACTGCGGCGGCTGATAGGGCTCGACGCGCAGCAGATTTGACAGGATGCCGCGTTCCTGAGGACTGAACATCTGTTGGTAGCGCGCGGAATTGATCACCGTCTGCCGCTCATTCAAAGGCACCGACTGTAATTGGCGGAACGCCTGACCCACCAGCGTCCGTCGCGCCTGCGGAAGTTGCCGGAACTGCATTGCCGAACGGTTGATCTGCATCTGTTGCTCCGGCGACAGTCGCTCCAGCATCTCGTTGCGCGCCAGTGTGCGCTGGCGCACTCCCTCGGGCATGCGGTCAACCCGCTGCAATTGCTGCATCAACTGCTGCTGATTGCCCGGAGGAAGCTTTTTGAAACTGGGATCATTGCGCAGCAACTTCTCTTGCTGCGTCATCCCCTGGTGCTGATTCAGCCATTGGGGAAGATGCCCCTTCTGCCCCTGACCTGGATACCGGTACTGCTGGCGGGCCGGGGTGCCATAGCGCGCATTCGGATAACTGCTGCCCGGATAAGCCGGCCGCTGCCCCGCTCCTGGATAGACTTGCTGCCGTGCTGTTCCAGGGTAGCCCTGCTGCCGAGTTGTTCCTGGGTAACCCTGGGGCTGCTGCTGTCGGTTAACTCCGGGATACTGCTCCCGTGCGGCTCCCGGGTATCGCTGCAGCTCCTGGGGGCGGTTGGTTCCCGGAATCTGCTGCCGCCCGGTTCCCGGATAACCCTGCGGACGGCCTGTATTCGGGTAACCCTGTCCTCTGCGCTCCTGCTGCTGCTGTCGAGCTTGCCAGTTGCGCTGCCAGTTTCTGAAAGCGCGCCTTTCGGCGCCGCGGTTTTCGTAACCTCGATTTCCGTAATTCCGATTGCCGAAGTTCCGGTTTCCATAAGCTCCGCGGTTGCCAAAATTTCGGTTGCCGTTATTCTGCCGGGAAGTGCGAGGCGCCGGCGCACCCTCCCGCCCTCCGTGCTGGCCGCGCGCCGCGGCGGAGGGCAAAAACACCAGCAGCGCCGCCACAGCGAATGCTGCAGCACGCAATCTTCCCGCATTGGATAGGCAGGTCAAAGGTCTCACTTTCGGCTTCATGCCGCATACTCATATACAGCTAGTTGCCGTTATTCGTCGCATCGGTATTGCTTGAAAGTGCTTCCAACTGGTCTAGCAACTGCGCGTTGTTTTGCATCGTCTGCAGGTCGTGAACCACGGCCGTTGGTTGCGCCGGCACAACTGCCTGATCCCAGTTGGTCAAATCCAGATACGTTCCCCCTCCCAGCAGCAATAAAGCCGTCAGCGCCATGGCCGTCAGCGGACGAACATGCATGCGAGGCCCATAGGCAAAACCGGCGCGCATGGCGGCCAGCCTGCGTCCCAGCCATCCGGCCGGCGCGGTCTGGCGCTCCTCTTCGATCCGCGCTCCAAGCCGGGTCATGAAATAGGGGCTCGGGTCCGGAATCTCCCACGCGTCCAGCAGCGCCATCGTTGCCTTCAGCTCTCCAAGCTCCTTCCCGCAGTCTTGGCACACCTCAAAGTGCCCCTGAACCTTGGCAGACGCCGTTTCCGGATCCAGCAGCATCGCAGCCAGCTCTGCATCCTTCCCGGCGTAACTCTTTTCGTGCGGTTTCATTGCTCCCCCCAATCCCTGCCGGTTGATCCCGGCTTCACTTGCTCATTACAAAATCCTTCAATCTGTCGCGCAGCGTCTGGTAGGCCCTGAAGAGCAGCGACTTGGTTGCCGATTCGCTCAATTTCAGCACCTCCCCGATCTGCCGGTAATCCAGTCCCTGATATTTGTGCATCAGCACCGCCGCACGCTGCCTCTCCGGCAAGCTCATCACCTGGGCGCGGATTGCTGCCATGCGTTCATCGCGCAGTAGCCGCTGCTCCACGTTCAGCCTGTCGTCGGCAACGTCCGGGGTTGCGCCGGTCTCCTCGTCCGGCGCGTCCAGATATACAGTTTGCGCACCTCGCTCCCTCCGCGTGTCGCGCGCATAATTCACAGCCAGGTTGGTCGCTATCCGGTAAAGCCAGGTGGTAAATTTGGCTTCCGCCCGGTAGCTTTCTCTCGATCTATAGACGCGCAGGAAAACCTCCTGCGCCAATTCCTCTGCAACCGCCTGGTTGCGCACCATCCGGAACAAAAAATGAATCATCGCCCGGTGGTATTTTTGGGCCAGGACGGTGAAACATGCCTCATCGCCCGCAGCCAGCCGCAACATCAACGCGGCGTCGCTCTGCGGATCAACCTCGGGTCTCTGCCTCAGGGCGCCACCGGCCGTTATCTCCGGCGAGAGCGCCAGCGTTGCACCCAGCGTCGAGTTGTCCAACACCATGGTGGCCACATTTTTTGGAACACCGGAGGTTTCTGAAGGTTGCGCTGCCTGCACCGTCTCCGAAGCCGTTTTTTGCCGCGACGTTACTTTTGCCTCGCTTTCCTTCCCGCGTCCTTTTCCCAAGGCCAACACCCGTCCCGGCCCGTTTTCAGAGGCGCGGATCGTGGCTGCAATCGCCGCGTAGTTCACGGCGCCTGCGGCCTGTGGCTGCAGCGACCATTTCGGCCACCATCCGCCATCGCGGCCAACCGGTTTCAAGCTCCAGCCCATAGGTCAGTGCATGCGGTCCGGCCCACGCTCCGCCTTTCCGGCGCCCGTTTGGTCCGCAAGGCCCGCTGGTGTTACTCTAACCCAGAGCAGGCCTCTGTCCATTCCCTTTCAGCAAGGGCGCTTAACTCAGCGGTAGAGTGCCACCTTCACACGGTGGAAGTCGTAGGTTCGAATCCTACAGCGCCCACCATAACCAGCCTGAAATCAAGCGCTACCTCTACACTGGCCGTCCGGATGCATCGCCTTATCTGCTGTTATACCCGCCCACTGAATTTGCCGGGACCTGCCGAAGATGATGGACGATCACTCCACAATTTCCGACTTCATCGGCCGCCTGCCCAAGGCCGAGCTGCACTTGCACCTGGAAGGCACAATCCTCCCCTCGACGCTCGTTGAGCTCAGTTCCCGGCCGGGCCGGCTGCCCCTCACCCTACCCGAAGCGGAAGCATATTACCAGTTCACCGATTTTACCGGCTTCATCGAGTCCTTCAAGGCCGTGACCCGCTTACTGGCCCAACCGGAGGACTACGAACACGCCGCCTGGCGCATGATGCAGCACCTGGCCGCCCAAGGCGTTGTGCATGCGGAAGTTTTTATTTCGGTTGGTGTTATCTACATGTGGCGCAATCACGATCCCGAGGCGTTCGAGCCCATCTTTGCGGGGCTGGAACGCGCCCGCGTGCGAGCGCAGCGAGAGCTGGGATTGTCGCTCTACTGGATCTTCGACGCCGTACGCCATTTCACCGTGGCCGAAGCCGAGCGCGTCTTCCGCAAAGCCGCCGAAATGCGTGCCGAGTACCCGGCCATTGTCGCCATCGGACTGGGCGGCGACGAGCGCCGCTGCGGCTCAGAGCCGTTCCGTGCCATCTACGAGCAAGCTCGCCGCGCCAGCCTCCGCCTGACCAACCATGCCGGCGAAACCGCCGGCCCTGAGGCTATCTGGGAAGCGCTCTCCATTGGCTCCGAACGCATCGGCCACGCCCTTTCCGCTATCGATGATGACGCCCTCCTTCAGCAGTTGAAGTTGCGGGGCATCGGGCTTGAACTGAACCCCACCTCGAATGTCCGCACCGGCGTCAGCCCCTCCTTTGCCGCCCATCCTCTGCGCCGCCTCTTCGACATGGGCCTGTTGGTCACTCTCAACTCTGATGACCCCGCCTTCTTCGGCTCCGACCTTGCCCACGAATACCTGCTTGCCCATACCCAGCAGGCCTTTACCCGCGACGAATTGCGGCGTCTGGCAGAAAATTCGTTCCGCGCCAGCTTCCTTCCCGAATCGGAAAAATCCGCATGGCTTGCCCGGATTGAATCAACCCCCTAACACTTCTGTGCCCTTACAACATGGCGTTCAAGCGCCCAGAATTGAAACTGCGCTATGATGCGAGTAGGAGGCGCTCCAGCCGATGTCCACCGAACCAGTTCCTCTCATGCCTGAATCAGAAAGCAGCGATTGCGCGGGGAAGAGCTCCGCCATGCTGCAAATGATCGGCTGGTTTTCCGCAGGGCTCGTGGTCGCGGCCGTGAGCATCTACCTCGGGGTCGAGCTGCGCAGCCGTTATCTTTTCAACCGGCGCACACCCTATGATTTCTATTCCAACGTAGGCGACCAGCCCGCCAGTGAATTTGGCATGGGCATCTGAGCCGCGCTAAGGATTAAAACAGGATTCAGGGCTCGCGAATTCACGCGTGGCCATGCTGCGCGACGCCCCGCAGCGCAAGGAATATGGCCAACCAAGGCATAGCAAAGCAGCCGAAGCGCAGATAACTGCGGCCCCGTTTTCCACTTCGAAAGCCCCCATACACTCACCAATGTCCGCTGTTGTTGCGTTACCCTAATCGCTGAGATGGGACGCATTCGAATCCTTCCCGACCAGGTGGCCAATCAGATTGCCGCCGGCGAAGTTGTTGATCGTCCTGCGTCTGTGGTTAAGGAACTGCTCGAGAACGCCCTCGATGCCGGTGCTTCGCGGATTCGTGTGGAAGTCGAAGCAGGAGGCCGGAGACTGATCCGGATCGACGACGATGGCTGCGGCATGAGCCGCGACGACGCACTGCTGGCCTTTGAGCGCCATGCCACCTCCAAACTGCGCACAGCAAATGACCTCCTGGCGATCTCCACGCTCGGCTTCCGCGGCGAAGCGCTCCCCTCCATCGCCTCCGTGGCCCGCGTCACTCTGGAAACGGCTGCTGGCGAAGATCACTCCGGGACGCGCATCGAGATCGCCGGAGGCAAAATGATGCGCGTGGAAGACGCGGCTCGGCCGCGCGGAACCACCATTGCTGTCTCCGATCTCTTCTTCAACACCCCGGCTCGGCGCAAATTCCTGCGTGCCGAATCCACTGAACTGGCCCTGGTCACAGCTCTCGTCACCCACTACGCTCTCGTCCATCCCGAAAAGCATTTCGAGCTGCTCTCGGCAACGCATACCATCCTTGCAACGCCACCGGTAACCAGAACCGCCGAGCGCATTTACCAGATTTTCGGCAAGAGCACGCTGGCCCAGCTCCTGCCCGTCGCTGCAGAGAGTCGCCTGGAGCATGCCGGCCTGCCCGAACCGCCTCCGTGGAAAAAGGCCCCCGACGAGCCAGAGGGTGATCCAGGATCCTTTCACCTCTCCGGCTTCTATTCCAAGCCGGAACTGCAAAAGCTCAATCGCAATTCCATATACATTTTTGTAAATAAACGTCTTATCCGCGACAGGCTTTTGTTGCACGCGATCACCGAGGCCTACCGAAACGTCATCCCGCCAACCAGTTTCCCGGTGGTGCTGCTGTTCCTGGAACTGCCTCCGCAGGAGGTCGACGTCAATGTTCATCCCGCCAAAACCGAAGTCCGATTTCGCCAGCAGTCGCTCATCCATGATTTTGTGAGGGACAGCCTGCGCACAGCGTTGATCAAAGCGCGGCCGGCAGCGGAATTTCTGGCCGCGATTGACGCTCAACCCACCGCCAACCCCTCCCTGGTGACTCCTGCAGCCTCGCCCTTGCCAGGCGAGCCGGGCCCCGGCGTGCCGCCGCCCCTCCCTGACTCGGAACCGCTCGTCCTGGGAAGCGCCCATCCCGAAGATGATGCTTTTCGTCTTACCTCACGGCCCCCGACCCCAATCGCGTCCAAGTTGCCATTCGCTGGCCAGGCTCCGGATGCTGATCTGAGGGCCGGAGGCGTCGGCACCAGTCTTATCGGCGCGGCCGTCGAGGCGGTCTTTCATCCCTTGCCGGTTAACGGTAGCTGCAGCTCAAATGCTGATAACGCAGCGGCTTACGGGGTCAACCGAGCGCTCGAAACGGCGCGCGTCGAGGCCGAACAGGCAAGCGCCAATCTCAACAGTCTGGGTTCGCTCAAACCCCTGGGTCAGTTGCGCGAGTCCTTTATTCTGGCTACCGGCGAAGAGGGTCTATGGATCATCGACCAGCATGTAGCCCACGAGCGGGTGCTGTTTGAGAAAATTCTTCGCGAACGCCAGGTAGAGCAGGTTCAAAAGCAGCGCCTGCTTATGCCCTTGCTCGTCGACCTGCGTCCAGATCAGATGGTGGTATTCGCGCGCCTCGCTGAAGAACTCGAGCGCAATGGTTTTGAAGTAGAGCCTTTTGGACCGAAGACTTTGGCCGTGAAGGCCGCACCGGTGGGTCTGGAAGGTGCAGCCCTGGAGCGGCTGTTGGCCGAGGTGATTGAACAGACGGCGGCCGACGGGCAAGCCTCTGATAGAAAAGAGGATCTTTTCGCCCTAAGAACGCGGATCGCCGCTTCCATCGCCTGCCATTCAGCGATAAAGGTCAATACCCCACTTGACCCGGCACGTATGGAATGGCTATTGTTGGAACTTGCGAGAACCAGTCACCCAACCAGTTGCCCGCATGGACGTCCAATAGCTTTGCTGTATTCTTGGAATATGATCCAGCGGGCCTTCCAACGAGTTTGAGAAGGTATGGAAGGCGGTAGTTTTCACTCCCAGGAGCGAAGATTGCTCGGCGCCAGTAGCAAAAGCGGGACGACGCAATAAGAAGCTGCAGCGGCTCGATTTAAGAGTTGCCGCCCGGACAAGCGGCTCACACCAAGGTACTTGCAGGAAGCTGTTCCTTGTTTTTTGCTGTGACGCCAGCCTAGAAGCGAGGTTTTTCTTTGACAGCCGAGCAATTGGAAGCATCGCGTGCCGAGAGGATGCGCCAGGACGGACATGGCGCCTTGACATTGGAGGACGCCCGGACCTGGATGGAAGAAACGGGGTTGTGTCCCTTTGCGCCCCGACGCCAGTTCTCAACGTTTACCGCGCCTTCGTTTGTTGAAGCCGTTGCAGGACGCCACGACCAGGCACCGGGTCCCAAGGAGATCGCCCTGGCCGAGGACCTCCTGGTTCGCCTGGAGCGCGACGATGTGGCGGTCCGGCTCAACCTGCTGGGTCAGCCGGGCGAACAGGCCGATTACGTGGTTGCAACCTGGGTGCTGCCTTACGTGTACGCTTTGCGCGGCGACCGCGACTGGCGCCGCAGTCCTCAGCTCACCGGTTCACGCCAGGTATCGCCTTTGGCGGTAGAAGCTTACAAACTGCTCGAGTCCGGTGACCAGACCATCCCCCGCCTAAAGTACGCTTTGGGCAAGGAAGTGAGCGAGCAGGCGGTGGTTCGCGCCATCACGGAGCTCTGGCAGCAGCTCCGAATCGTTCCCGTGTTCCCGGCGCCCGGTGAAACGCCCAAATGGCAGCTTCTACGTGTGCGGTTTCAAAAAGCCATCGCCGAAGGTGCATCGACTTCGCAGGTTACGGCGATCTCAGTGCTTGCCTCCATCTATTTGCAGGCGGTGATCGCCGCCGGCATGGAGGAAGTCGAGCTGTTCCTTTCGCCGCTCACAGCGCGCAGCAAGGTGAGGGAAGTGTTGCGGGGATTGCTGGCGACCCGGCAAGTGCATACCATCCAGCTCGGTCATGCACCACATTTTTATGTGGCGGGGACACTGCCTGAGTTCACGCCGGCGCCGGCAAGTTACGCGAGCGCGGCGATGGCGTCCGTATCGTCCTATTTCAACAACCGCTACGAAGATCATCATGAAGTCTCCGAGCCTCGGCCGGAGCTGGCGGCTCATTCCTCGGAGCTGGTCGAAGAGCCTCACGAGCACCGAGTGCCGGCAGCGCGAAAAGCGGTGACCAATGGCAAGCCGGCGGCGCGTCATTTCAGCCGCACGGCGGTGCATGCTCGCGATCGCAAGCCGGCGCAAAGTTCTGCCAGCAGCCGCAATATGAGACGGACGAGCAGTGAATCTCGTGTCAAGGGCGCGCGCTGGAGCGCGGGTGTTTCCAAGACCGACCACGGCAAACGAAACGGCGCGCACAGCGCGAGCGGATCGGCGGGCCATCATCACAGCAATGGAAATGGCGGACGAGTGAGCCGTTCGACCACAGGCGCCAGGGACAGGAACGGATCTCATCAGACCTGGAGCAATCACAGCGGGCACAATGGAAAATCAAACAACGGCGCCAGCGGCACAAGCAGAAGCGGTAACGGCGTGCACAAAAGCGCCAAGACCGAATCGCGCAGCCGCAAACCGGCTTTGACGGCAGGCACCAAGGCCGGAAACGGCGGGCGCTATGGGTTCAGGGCTCCGGCGAAGCAGGGGACAAAGAAGCGCGGATGACCCAGGATCAAGGCGGTTTGCGTACACAAACTGATCCTTCAAAGACAATCATCGCCATTGACGGCCCCGCGGGAGCGGGTAAAAGCACGGTGGCGCGGCATCTTGCCCGGCATTTCGGATTGCTCAATCTCGAAACGGGCGCAATGTATCGCGCCTTCGCCTTAAAGGTGCTTCGCTCAGAATTAGCGCTGGATGAGCCGGCCGTTTTGGAAAGAATCGCTGCAGAAACCAGCATTCGTCTTGAACCGGGAGACGATGAGAATCGGGTTCTGCTTGATGGCGAGGACGTCTCCGGGCTGATCCGAAATCAGCTTGTTACCGATGCGGCGTCGCGGATCAGCGTTTTTCCGGCCATTCGCGCCAGGATGGTCCGGTTGCAACAGGAGATGGGCGCTCAAGGCGGCGTGGTCATGGAAGGCCGCGACATCGGGACCGTCGTATTTCCCCACGCCGGCGTGAAAATCTTTCTCGATGCTGCGCCCGAAGTGCGCGGGCAGCGCCGCTTTGACCAGCTCGGCGCTAGAAGCACGACGCCACCGGAAGAAGTCATCCGCGAGTTGCATGCTCGCGACGAGCGTGACCGCAACCGCGCCGATTCACCGCTCAAACCCGCGCCGGATGCGGTTCTGCTCGACTCAACCAACATGACCCTGGATGAAGCGGTGGCTGCGGCCGAGACGATCGTTGAAGAAAAGCTGGGTCTGGCCGGTTTGCGTTTCTGACCGTTCCCTGTTTTCCTCTGGCTGGCTTCTTCTCCTGATCTAGAATCCACACCGGCGATTCTTCTTGACAAAGCTCCCGATTCGGGCTTTCCTGTTTGCTAATCGGAAAACTCACGGA
This sequence comes from Acidobacteriaceae bacterium, assembly GCA_030038435.1. Lineage (GTDB taxonomy): Bacteria > Acidobacteriota > Terriglobia > Terriglobales > Acidobacteriaceae > Telmatobacter. The sequence goes on from JASHOY010000160.1 coordinate 10,480, forward strand.
CCCCGTGCATTCTGGCCCAGGTTGAAGTCAAGCGAAATACCGGAACCGGATAACCTTTGCACTGCGCCTTCTCTTCACGGAAGGTCCTATCGGACTAGTCCGGGAGGGGGCTGGCGCTTTCTAGATTCAAGTTGTTTCAAGCGGCCTCTAGGTTTCGGCTTCTCCTTGCAATCAGCCGGCACGCTACCCCAGGCTTAAGATGGGGGACGGCAGGTCCGGAGTTTACATCGCAAGGAGAGCGCATGTCAGACCCATTCCAGACGCCGGGACCGTTTCAGCCGCAGCAGCCCTACCAGCCGCAGTCTCAACCGCAGCCCCCCTATCAGCAGCAACCTCCGTACCAGCAGGTGCCGCCGTCGTATCAGCAACAGCAAGCTCCGTCGCAGATGCCGGTCGCGGCACAGTCCGGCCTTTCCGACAACGCCGCCGGCGCGTTGGCCTACGTGACCATCATTCCGGCGATCATTTTCCTGATCGTCGCGCCTTACAACCAGAACCGGTTTGTGCGCTTCCATTCCTGGCAATCGATCATTCTGTGCATATCGGCGATTGTTATCGACATCGCGCTGAGCATCGTGATGGCCGCTACGTTTATGTTTCTTCCGCTTCTGCACCTAGCGCTGTGGCCGCTCATCTCGCTGTTCTGGATCGCGGTGTGGCTGATTTGCCTGATCAATGCCGCGCAGGGAAAGTGGTTCAAGCTGCCTATCATCGGCAACTTTGCCGAGAAGCAGGCTGGAGCCTGAAGGCCGGAGAAGGTGTCAGTAATTGCCGCCGCACGGATGTTGGCGGCCGGGTTGGTATGTTTCTGTCCTTGCTGGCGAATGAAGGCTGAAACTGTGCGTCTGTGGCGGATTGGGGTGAAAACTCTTTGCAAGTCAGAGTTGCACAGAGGCAACGTTGTAAAGGCAAAACAGCCGATTCGGGCGATCGGGTTCGCGGGGTTCCGGAGTGACGATTTCCCGTGACCAATCCTGAAAGATTGGGGTTCGCCTTCCGCCCAGGTAGTGCTCAGAAGGGAAACCACTGAGGGCGACGCGCATGGCAAGGGTAGCGGGTGGACCGCCCGGCCAAGAACTGAGTGCGTTCAAACTATTTAGAATCTATTGTCCGCTCGTGGTGGTTTGCCGTCTGCCCAGCGGCACGGAGGGGAAGTAGCCCGGTCGCGTGCGCACGGTCAGCTTGCCCATGCCCTTGGCCTCAGCAGTCACTTCGATGCGCCGGAATCCGCCCTGCGACATGGGCCTGGTCGAGCGGTAACCGATGGTGTACTGGTTGCGGATGTCGCGGGCCACTTCGCCGGCGATCTCGTCTACCTCGTTTAGATTCTTGGGGAAGAAGGCAATGCCGCCGGTTTCCTCCGCCATCTCCTGGAGCGCGCGGCGGGCGTGGCGCACTTCCTCGCGGCTCATCTCGTCGCCCCACAACAGGCCGATGGTGTAAATCACCGGGCCGGAGAGATCCTGAACGCGGCGGATGGTCTGTTCCAGGGTCAGGGTCGAGGCGTTGTCGTCTCCATCGGTAATCACCACCAGCACCTGCTTGGGCCGGGTACCCTGTTCTACGAGGTGATCCGCGGAGGCGACCACGGCATCGTAAAGCGCCGTGCCGCCGCGCGAATCAATATGCGAAAGGCCGTTGCGCAGACTGGCAATGCTGCTGGTGAAGTCCTGGTCCAGGAAAGCTTCGTCGGAGAAGTTGACGACGAAAGCCTGATCCCGTGGATTGGACGACTCCACCAGGTCCAGTGCGGCTTCGTTCACCGCCGGCCGCTTCTGGTACATCGACCCGGAGTTGTCGATGACCAGGCCCATGGAGACGGGCAGGTCGGTATGCTGAAAGCTGATGATGGTCTGTTTTACGCCGTCCTCATAGACCTGGAAGTCGTTCTCGCTCAGGTCGGGGACCAGCCGGTTGCCTTCCAGCACGGTGGCATTCAAAACCACCTCGTCGACATTGGTTTGGAGCACAAACCCTTTGCCCTGTTTTTGCAGGGGCGCGCCCACGGGCGTATTGCCGGTTGTGGTGTCCGGCGAAGCAACGGGATCCTGATCGACAGTGAGGGGAGGCGCCTGAGTTGCCGCAGACTGCGGAGTTTGTGCGGGGAAAGCACGCGCAACGGCGGCCGCCCCAGGCATGAGCATCACTAACAGAACAAACGTGAAAAGTGCGTTATTGTAGTGGCGCATAGTATCCGCTGCGAGCATAGACCGTCAAAGGCGGGAGTCCCGGAGGAGGATCAACCTTCACCCTCACTTTACGCCACTTGCCGTTGCGCGCCAGGTCGGTGGGGCGATAGCCGATCACATACTGGTTGCGCAGGTCGGTGGAGATTTTTTCAGCGATGTCGCTCAACTCGTCGATGTCGTCGACGCGGAACATGCGGCCGCCGGTTGCGGTGCTGATATCGTCCAGTAATTCGGGTCCCATCCGCTCCTCTGGGGTGGGCGCGTAGGGATCGAAAATGCCCATGGAAAAGATCTCCACATCCGACTCGCGCACCAGCGCTTTGACTTCGCCCTCGGTATAGCGCGAGCGGTTATCGCCGCCGTCGGAGACGACCAGCAGCGCCTTGCGCTCGTGCTGAGCTTGCCGCATCTTCACAATTCCATAGTAAATTGCGTCCAGCAGGGCGGTGCGATGGCCGGCGCGGACGGTGGCCAGGCGGGCTTCAATGTCTTGCACGTTGCTGGTAAAGTCGTTGATCAGCGCCGGCCGGTCGTTGAAGCCGATGACGAAAAACTCGTCCTGGGGATTGGCCGTCCTCATGAAAGAGATCACAGCATCTTTGGCGCGCACCAACTTTGACGTCATGGAACCGGAAAGGTCGAGAATTATGCCGATGGAAACGGGCGCGTCGTCGCAGGAAAAGCTGGTGATCTTCTGTTGCGAGTTATCGTCCCAGATCTCGAAATCGTTCTTCTCCAGCCCGGTCACCAGACGGTTCATGGGATCGGTCACGGTTACGGGTACCAATACGAGGTCAGTGTTGAGACGAATGAAGGAGCCGGGATGAATGTTCAGCGCCGCCGCGCCGGAATCAGGTGGCGCTTCTGCTCCCGGCGGCTCGCCTTGCGGCGGCCCAGCGGCTGAGGGCGGCTGAAGGTTGGGGTTATTCAGCGGATCGTCCTGAGCCCGCGCCGGCGTCCCACAAATCGCCAACATCAGAGCCAGGAGGCACAAAGACGAGAAAAGCAGGTTCGATTTGCCGAACCCGATGCGGATTTTACGATAGATAGAAAGCATGGCCATCCGCGGCACCTTGGAGTTTGAACGCGATAGTAGCACGGAATGCGCACGCCCGGCGCACCCCCATTTGCGTCCTGACACTCCCATTGCCCGCCCAGCGGAAAAACCAGGCACAAGCGTGAGATACAATCAACCAGTGACGCGCCATATCGCGCGGTAAAACTTTTGCAGGCGGGGACGTCGTTTGACCGCCTCAACGTGGAGCAATTGCCACTTCATGGCCCGGATCTACCCTTTTCGCGCCTGGCGCTACAATCCGTCGCAAGTTCGGCTGCAAGATGTAGCCACCCAGCCTTACGACAAGATCTCGCCGGCAATGCAGCAAGCTTACTACCAGCGCAGCCCCTACAACTTAGTCCGCATCATCCTCGGACTGCCTGAGCTATTTGACGCCGAAAAGGGGGAAAGCGTCTATACCCGCGCGGCGCGCGATTTCCGCGCCTGGCGGGAGCAGGGCGTCCTCATTCAGGAAAAGAATCCCTGCGTCTTTGCCTATTCGCAGCGCTTCCGCGTTCCCGGTACAAACGTAACCAAGGAGCGGCGTGGATTCATTGCTCTGGGCCGGCTGCACGACTACGCCGAGCAGGTAGTCTTCCGCCACGAGCAAACACTTTCCAAGCCCAAAAGCGACCGGCTTAACCTTCTTAAGGCGACGCGCGCCCACTTCGGCCAGATTTTCATGCTTTACTCCGATCCGGCGGGCAGCGTGGAGAAGATTCTCTACGAGGGCGGCGATCCTCCCGATGCCGAGCTGACCGATGAGTATGATGTGGTCCACACCATCCGTCGGGTTGCCGATCCGGCCACGATTCGCCTGCTGGTGGGGGCCATGGCTGACAAAAAGCTCATCATCGCCGACGGCCATCACCGCTATGAAACGGCCCTGAATTACTCCAAAGAACACGCCCCGGCAGAAGCGATGGTGACGGAAACCAACACCCAGCCGCTGCCGCAGCCGCCTTACGCCGAGGCCGCGGCGATGATGACTTTTGTAAACATGGATTCGGACGGCCTGGTCATTCTGCCTACTCATCGCGTCGTGCATAGCCTGGACAGCTTCGACCCAGCCGCTTTTGCACGAGCTGCGGAGAGATTTTTTACGGTTAATCCGCTGCCCCAAGCCGATGCTGCGACTTATCTCGCCGAATTGTCCGAAGAAAACGGCCCCGCATTTGTCGCTGTCACCCGTTCAGGCGGTTTCCTGTTGCGCTCTAAACCGGATGCCGCAGCCGCCGCCCTCATCGATGTTCCCGAGCGCCAGCGCCAGCTCGACCTGACCCACCTCCATTCCCTCGTTCTCGACCGGCTGCTCGGGCTGGATGCAGAGAAAGTGCGCGAGCAGACCAACATCCGCTACCTGCGCGATGCCGTCGAGGCTCTCGAACAGGCTCGGCGGGGCGAAGCGGATGTCACTTTCCTTACCAACCCTGTCACCATGGAACAGCTTCGTGAGGTCGCCTTCGCCGGCGATGTCATGCCGCAGAAGTCCACCGATTTCTTCCCCAAGCTGCTGAGCGGCCTGGCCATTTATGCGCTGGAGTAAGCGGTTCTCCACCGAGTATTCTTTAGAGCCTCACAGCGGCGCCGGTTTGCATAGTCTGCTGCGCCGTGGTTGTCGCCTTTATTGCCGCGCGCTGGGAGAAGTGCTTCCGATCTTATGCAACTGCGGATCATTGAGCCGGGTAATGCTGGCGGCCGGCGTCGCCTTCGCTGCATTTCACGCTCAAGCCCAGGCTCCGCCGGCCCCCACAGCGCCCGCGGCGCGTTTTGTTGTGGTCCTTAATGCCGCGCATGGCGGCGATGATGCGGGCGCCAACCTCGACGGCCAGCCGGAAAAGGACTTCACACTGGCGATGAGCATCCGGCTGCGTTCTTTGCTGGCGGCGCGGGGCATTGCCGTGGTGACCACGCGCGAATCCGATGTGAGTGTCGATGCGGTTCAGCGCGCGGAGATTGCCGACCACGCCGACGCCCAGGCCTGTCTCACCCTTCACGCTTCGGAAACGGGCGCCGGGATCCATCTATTTACGTCGTCGCTGGCCCCTGCCGGTGCGACCCTCTTTGAGCCGTGGAAGACGGCCCAGGCGGCATGGATTTCCCGCAGCGTGGCTCTTGAAGGGGTGCTCAATTCCGCCTTGCAACACGCCGGGCTTTCAGTCACCTTCGGGCGCACACTGCTGCCGGCTATTGACTCGATGACCTGCCCGGCCGTCGCTCTAGAAATCGCCCCGGGCAAGCAGGCCGGCGGTGTCTCGGGGACCTCGGTCCCGGGGAGCCTCGCCGACCCTGAATATCGGTCCCAGGTTGCCGACGCGATCACCGCAGCTCTTCTGGAATGGCGCACGGAGGGATCAAACCCGTGATTCCCCGCTACCAGACCATCCTCTTCGTGATCCTGCTGGCCGCCTCGGCAGCCATGGGGACGGAGCTGTGGCACTTGCGCCAGCGCGCTCATCAGCGCATGCTCGCCGGAGAAGTTTCCACGCCGACGCGAGCGCCCGAGGTCGCTCCGGAAGTGCAGGCGACGCTGGATGTGGCCAATGACGCCGACGGCTCCCTCACTCCGCGCGTGCTTTCTTTGCCGCTGCCTGCCAATCCGAACCAGCGCGCCCGCGCTGTTCTCGGCAAGCTGCTCGACATCTATGCCACCCCTGGCGCCGCCCATCCGGTTCCCGGCGGAGCCTCGAGCGTGTTGCAGGTCTTTCTGCTGCCCGCGGCGAACCGCGCCCCAGATTCTGGCGACTCGTCCCCGCCGACCGGGGAACTGTCTGCCAAAGCGGCAGCAGAGGCTCTGGAATCCGGCCCTGAGCTCGCGGTGGTGAACCTCGCTGCCGCATTCGCCAACAATCACCCCTCGGGTCTCGAGACCGAGACTCTGACTCTTCTGTCTATCTGCGACACTCTGCACGACAACCTGCCGCGGATATCCGAGGTTCGTTTTCTGGTAGACGGCCAGCCCCGCGCCACCCTCGCCGGACATGCCGAATTGACCCACACCTATCTGCCTGCCAGCGAAGCCCCGGCCTTGCCCATCCCCGCAGGAGCGAACCCATGACGACCACCATCGGCGTATTCGATTCCGGCTTCGGCGGGCTTACTGTGCTTCGCGCCCTCATCCAGCGGCTGCCCCGGGCCCGCTTCGCTTTTCTGGGCGACACCGCCCGCCTCCCCTACGGCTCGAAATCCCGGCGCACCATCGCTCGCTATGCCGTTCAGAGCGCCCAGTTTCTGGTCCAGGAGCAGCAGGCCGAGTTCCTGGTGATCGCCTGCAACACCGCCAGCGCCCTGGCGCTGGACGCCATCCAACAGGCGGTGCCGGTTCCCGTTCTCGGCGTGATCGAACCCGGCGCACAGTCTGCTCGTGCCGCCTCCCGTACTGGTGACGTGCTGGTGATTGCCACCGATGCTACGGTGCACAGTCACGCCTACGCTGCGGCCTGCCAGGCGCTCAAACTTCGCGCCCTTGAAAAAGCCTGCCCCCTGCTGGTTCCCCTGGTAGAAGAAGGCTGGACCGCCCATCCGGTCACGGAACAGGTGATTCGCATCTACCTTGACGAATTGGCCGCCGAAGCCAATGCCCAGGGACTCGATCCTGACACCCTGGTCCTGGGCTGCACGCATTATCCCCTGCTGCGGCCGCTGCTGGAGCGTCTCGCCACGGCCGGGACTCGCGTCATCGACTCCGCGGAATCCACCGCCGAAGCCGCAGCCCGGCTTTTCAACGACAAGACCACGCTCGCCGATCCCCAACCACGGGGCGACCCATCCACGCGGACCCTTTCACCGCATGCGCATGGGTGGGATACATCCTCGGCTCCGCCCACAGAAATTCGCTGCTTCGCCACCGACTCGGTGGAGAAATTCGAGCGGCTCGGCTCCCGTTTCCTCGGCCGTCCTGTTGGCCCGGTAGCTCTCATCGACCTAGGCGGCTGATTAATCCCTCAGTACCCCTGTCCTTTAGTTCCTCGTCCCAACCGCTCTGCTATCCTGAAAATCGCGGCTTTGCCGTTTTTCCTGGACAATTTCCCGGAGGGATTCAACAGCGCATGATCGATTTGACCGGCAGAACCGCCGTGGTCTTCGGGCTGGCCAACAAGCGTTCCATCGCCTGGGGCATCGCCCTCAAACTGCATGAGGCCGGGGCCACTTTGGCCATCTGCTACCAGAACGAGCGCTTGAAAGCCGAAGCCCAGAGTCTCATCGACGAATTGCCCGGCGCCACCGGCTTCCAGTGCGATCTCTCTAACGACCAGGAAATCAATTCGCTTTTCATCACGCTCAAGGAGAAGTACAGCCGCCTCGATGTTCTCGTTCATGCAGTGGCTTTTGCGCCTCCCGAAGACCTTAAAGGAGCCTTCATTAACACCAGCCGCGAAGGCTTCCGCATCGCCCACGAAGTAAGTGTTTACTCGCTGATCGCCGTGGCCCGTGCCGCCGCGCCGCTGATGACCGAAGGCGGCAGCATCATCACCCTCACCTACTTCGCTGCGGAAAAGGTCGTTCCCAACTACAACGTGATGGCCCTGGCCAAGGCCTCGCTCGAAGCCACTGTCCGCTACCTCGCCTGGGATCTCGGCTCGAAAAACATCCGCGTCAACGCCATATCCGCCGGCCCCATCAAGACGCTGGCCGCCCGTGGCATCGGCGCCCTGGGCGACATGCTCAAAGCTGCTGCCGACCGCGCCCCGCTGCACCGCAACGTGGACCAACTCGAAGTCGGCGGGGCCGCGCTGTTCCTGTCTAGCCCGCTCTCCAGCGCCGTTACCGGTGAAATCATCTACGTGGATTGCGGCTACAACATCATGGGGTTCTAGAGCAGAGCCGGAGTTGCTGCGTTCTCTCAGAGCCAGCCAGGGTCGCCGCTCTCTGATGTTCGCGTCGACCTGAGCGAAGTGACTTGGGGACACATCTCCTCTGGTTTTGCTGCAAAAAGCGCGCAGAGGCCCCAACCGGGACCCCTGACCGTACTTCGCGCTTTGCCACGTACAACGCGTCCCTGAGGAAAGAACTGAAAGGTGCGAGATAAGGGTTACGAGCATCCGGTTATGCCCGGTGTCGTTATTCCTGCGGCACTCCCTCGGGCTGGTTCACGGTTGTCACCGGAGCCCGTTCCTTCAGCGTTGGATCGCCGTTCTGGTTGGTGGTCGCTACTGCTGCCACCTGTGAGCTCTGCCCATTGGCCATTGCGGCCAGCTCTGAGGATTTATACTTCGGCGCGCTCACATAGCCGTGAATATGGTTTTTGGTAATTGAGTTGATCACCACTTCCACCGGCCGCGGGCTGTCGGGTGTGTAGAACATTACCGGCTGGTCGAGGTTCACGTGCTTCTGTGTCAGGTTGCGGTCGTCCACCAGCAGAATCAGGTTGGCAAACTGGTGCTTCACGTTGGCCTTGGTCAGCCGCACGCTCAATGGGCCTTCGCGCTGGTATTCCCGGCTCTTCAAGATGTCGAACTCGAAGTAATTCCGCTCACCCTTCCGGGCCAGCGCCACGAGCTGGTCATGGTTCTTGGCAATTCCGCTGCCGAGGGTGGTCTGTGCACCGGCCAGGTCGCTGCGGGTCTGGTTGATCTCCTGCCCCTGCGCGTCCAGTTGCGACTGCATCTTCCTGAACCGCGCGTCATATGGATTCACGCGCAGGCGCCGCACCACGGTCCTGTGCCGCGCCGCCCCGCCGGCATAGGTGTCGGGCGAGGGCTTTTGCCGCGCCGCCTCCAGATCGTTTACTTTGGCGGCCAGCACATTCAGTTGCGAGTCGGTTGCCGTCAACTGCCCCTGCGTTGACTTCAACTGCGCTGTCACCTGCTGATTCCGGGAAGCCAGGTTTTGCGCACTGTGGTGCTCATAGACCGCGTAGCTGAACCCGCCGATGCCAATCACAATCGCCGTCACCAGGGACACCACACCCTTAGCTGGAAACATGGAACCTTCCATACCCTACCTCCACAGACAATCTGTCTATTTCGAAGGCAAGTCGGATTCCAGCTTGTGGAAAAGTGCAAGCCATTCATAATCAACGATTTGCTCGGGTGAGCCTGGGCTTGTGGTTATGCAGAAAATTCCCTTGGCGCGAAGTTTTTACATAGTGGGACCGGTTGGATTCAGCCGCCCGCAGACGATAAGGCCCGCTGATTGAGCGGGCCTCATGCGCCTTTCGGACCGGGAATCTCGGCTATCTCTGCGGTGAAAGGGTGATCAGCGCCTTCATCTTCGGCGTGCCAATGCCGGTGGACATGTCGTATCCGGGGGTGGTGGGAAAGAGGCCATTGTTATTGGTTGACTGGTGGATGCCGGTGATGTCGTTGAAGAATTCCTGGGAATTGACGTTGTAGAGAAAATAGAGCAGCGGGTTGACGTTGCCGGCACGGCGGCGCCAATAACTGTCGTGATCGGCAATGATTGCCGACCAGAGCGGCGATGACAGACTGGTGCCGCCGATCTGGAACCAGCCGACCGGGGTCAGGCTGGTGCTGAAGGTGCATTGGCTGTTGGGAGTGGCGGCGCTGCCGGTGCAGTATTCGGCGTAGCCGGTGTACGGGTCGGCATTGGCGGAAATGTCGGGCACCTCGCGGCAGGGCTGGCCTCGTTGCGCCAGTGCGCAATTCGTGGGGCCGTAGACCGTGTAGCGGTTGGTGATCCCGGGGCCGTCCTGGTAGGACGGACGACCCCAGAACTGGCTGTTTCCTCCTCCGCCGGCGCCGGTTGCCGCGCACCAGAAGAAGCCGGAAAGCGGCTGCGATGAAGTGCCGCCTTCGTTCGCGCTTTGGTTGCAGAGATCATCGACGTTCCAGACCGTTTCCACACCGGCAGGGTAAGTGGGATTCGGATTGTCGTTGGGGTTGAAGGATTCCAGCGACGTGCCGCCGACGCTGGTCACCCAGGGCTGGGTGGCGGGGTCATCGACATTGACGATGGTGGTGCCGTCACTGCGGATGCAGTCGAAGGCTCCGGTATCGCCGGCGGCGCTGAACAGGCTTTGTCCCTGAAGAGCCATCTGTTCGAAGATGAGATTCTCCGCTTCAGCATAGGCAGCGCCAGCGTCATTCTCACACTCGCCCCAACTGGAGCTGACGACATCGGCGGTATCGTCGCCGGCGATGCGGGTGTACTCGTCGAGCTCGGTCTGCCCGGTGTAGTCGTTGGGCGCGTTATAGACCAGGATGTGCTGCGCGGCAGGGGAGATGGAGAGCTGCATCTCGATGTCGGCGTCGACCTCGACGTCGCCGGCATAGCCCTCATAAGCCGCCGGGCACTGATCGTTCATGGGGCATACGGGATTGAGCGGGCCGCCATCGACGATGATGTCAACCAGCGGAGCCTTGAAACCGGCGCCATAAAAATAGCTCGTCCAGGCGGCGATATCGGAGTGCTGGTAAGCCGAGAGCTCGAAGACGGCGAGGTTGACGCCGGCTCCCTGGGCCTGGGGTCCCAGGTCCGGTGCACCGTAGATGGCGTTATCCTGCGAGGGCGTGAGGCCGGTGCAGGCTGGCCCGCCGCCATAGCCGTAAGGAAAGCCGACGCCGTTGTCAACGTAATTGAAGAGCTGTGCCGCCGTGACATAGGGAGTTTCGCAGCCGGGAACGGGAGGACCGGTCCGGCGGTTGGGCTCCGCGGCCAGAGAGTGGAGGCGCACGGTGTTGGAAAGCCCGACGACTCCCAAAACGGCGGAAGCCAGGGATTGGGGAACCTGAACCTCGCTCGAGTTGGAATAGTAGGTAACGCCCCTGGGATTGCGATAGGTGTGAAGAGACGTTTTAAACGTGTTTTCGATGAGGCTGCTCGGCCCGCTTACGCGCAGCAGGAAGGGGGACGAAGTGGGCTCAACCTGTAATCCGCTGGCACGGAGGTAAGCCTCAATGGCCGCGGTCTGCCCGCTGTCGGGCGCAAAACGGGAGTAGAACTCACCTTTCTGGAGCCAATGCTGGTAATTCTGGCTGCTGGTGTTGTAGAGATCGGCGAGCAAAGAGGAAATTTCCTGCCCGTTCGTTGGCGCCAGGACAACCTCGACGGCCATCTGGGCGCTCGTGAATGCGCCGGTATCAGTATCGGTGGTGGGGCGCAAGCTGCCGGGGATCGAGGAATAACCATTCTCGGCGGCGCCGCAAACAGCGGTTGACAAACTGAAGAGCAAGGTGAGGTCCAGTAGAGCGCAACACAGTCGTTTCACAAGGAAAACCATGGCAACCTCCGAAGGTCGGTTATGGTGGTTCTTCTGCGCCTGGCCGGATTCTCGGCCTTAGCGCAAGGGCCGGTTACGGAAGGGAAACCCGCCTGGCGATTGCGCCGACAGGAGCAGATGCACACATGCAAAAAACTCAAAGCCGGGCCCGGTGGGACAGCCAGTGAACAGGTAGACCGAGATGCTTGAGATTTTGAAGCCGATAATGGATTGACTTGTTGGGACTAAACCTTATCCCGGCATTTTCAGCCTGTCAAGCTGAAACTGTTGTTTGCAGATCTTGCGGGTGCCGCGGCGGCAACCAAGGCGAGGCTCTTCCCGCCAGGCTGAAGGCACGGTGCTGCTTCCTGAGTCAGCCCAGAATCCCCGGAATCAGTTCACGCGCGGCGGCAGGAGCCCCTTACGGGGCTTGAGCTCCTCGCGAACTAAAGTCAGGCCAAGGATGCAGTTTTCGAACTGATCGGAGAGGCGCGCGAAAAGCGGAGCTTCCTGCTCGTACTCGAAGAGATTGAATTGGCTGACGATGAAGTAGCTCTCCTTTCCGGCGCGAATCAGCTCTTCAAGGCTGGGCTGATGGCGACGCTGGCGGCGGCCCGAACCGGCCGCTTCGGGATACATACCGGCAACAAACAAAGAGTAGTCGCCGATGTGCTTGCGCATGGCGCGCTCCGCGTCGAAGGAAGAGGCCGCGCCGAGCACAGGATCGGCGGCCTGCATCATCTCGGTCAGTCCCTCCATGGGGTGCCCTGCGGGATCGCGCATGCTGTAGAGATTTTTGGCTTCGGTGAATTCGCAGAGCACGCGGGCAACGTAGCCGGTAACTTCAGGATCATGCAGTCCCAGCTTGCCTTCATAGCTGTTGCGAACCACCTGCTGGAAGAACGGTTCGAGCGGATGAGCCTGAGACCGCATACGCACCTCCGGTTGCCCATGCGCGGCCGGCGTCGCTGCCCCAAACCTTTCCACTTTCGCTCGCGTTGCACCGGGGAAGGCGTCAGCCGCTGCTATTTACATGGATGTAACACTGAGATTACGGGGTTTGTCGCGAAGTGCAATAGCTCGAAGGTAATTTGTTAGCAGAGACGATTCTCGATTGCGAAGGCGCGCGCGGTTACGGGCGTCTTGGATGGGGGAGATTTCCCTGGTCCTGGAAGCCTGGGGACCGAGGCTAAGGGTGGCGCCAGAACGGCTCCGTAACCACGCCGATCAGGGCGTACGCGGCCGCATTCAGGAAGATAGCTTCGTAACAGGAAATCCGCATGAGGCCAAACCATGCCAGGGGGAATGTCAGCCTGAGTACGATCCAATGATAGAAATCAAAGCTATGGCCGAAATATGCGGCCGCCGTGGCAAAGAAGGCCCAGCCAATGGCTACGCCGCCGCCGGCAAAAGCCCAAAGACCGATTCGCTTCAACATCGGACTGCTGACCCTCCTTTTGGCCCGCGTGCGGCGACCTGCGCATTAGCATGCGAAGCGCGGGCCGCCGTCACCTCTAGACCGTGGTGGGCGTGCGCGACTCGAGCTCGGCAAGCCGCGAGGCCAGCAGGTTTTCCAGCTTGACCAGAGCCGCCGAGAAACCCTCGATGCCCTCTTTCAGCTTGTCGGTGGCCATGCGATCTTCCGCGTGCATGCGGTCGAAGGTTGCTTTGTCGACATGGATCCTTTCGATGGTCTGCGCCTTTGCCTTCTCCGGATCGAGCTTGCGGGGCAGATCGCCCTGCGTCGATTCGAGCTCGCCGAGCAGATGCGGCGAAATGGTCAGCAGGTCGCAGCCGGCCAGTTCCGAAATTTCGCCGATGTTGCGGAAGCTGGCGCCCATGACCACGGTTTTATAGCCGAATTTCTTGAAGTAGTTGTAAACGCGCGTGACCGACTGCACTCCGGGATCATCGGCGCCGGTGTAATCTTTGCCGGTGTCTTTCTTGTACCAGTCGAGGATGCGTCCGACGAAGGGTGAAATAAGCGTGGCGCCGGCGTCGGCGGCGGCGATTGCCTGATGCACGCCGAAGAGCAGCGTCAGGTTGCAGTGAATGCCTTCTTTTTCGAGGACTTCGGCGGCGCGGATGCCTTCCCAGGTCGACGCAATCTTGATTAGCACCCGCTCGTGGCCGATGCCGGCTTTATCATACATGCCGATGATGCTGCGCGCCTGCGCAATGGTGGCCTGGGTGTCATAAGAAAGCCGTGCGTCCACTTCCGTGGAGACGCGGCCGGGGATGATGGCGAGGATCTTCTTGCCGAATTCGATGGCCAGCCGCTTGAAGGCGAGATTGGCGACGTCCTTGTCGCTGGCGCTATCGCCCAGTTCATCGTGAGCGGCTTTGAGCACGGCGTCTACGATGGCCTGATACTGCGGCATCTGCGCGGCGGCCGTAATCAGGGAGGGGTTGGTGGTGGCGTCCTGCGGGTGGAACTGCTCCATCGCTTCCATATCGCCGGTATCGGCGACTACGACGGTGTATTTACGCAACTGTTCCAATAGATTCTGCGGCATTTTTCCTCCTCGGGGAAGAAGTTCCGGCGCTCGGGGCGCGCACCGTTAGTGTAACGCTTATTGGATTAACGTAAATTGAAGGAGGTTGCAGATCGCAAAAGCATCTGGCGTTTCACGCCATCAATCCGAATCCGCTTCAATGGTATTTGCGAGCACTCCAAGGCCCGCCACGCTCACTTCGACGCGATCTCCCGAGGCGAGCGGGCCCACACCGGAGGGGGTTCCGGTAAGGATCAGGTCGCCGGGTTCCAAAGTAATCGCAGCGGTGATGGCGCTCAGCAGCACGGGCACAGAAAAGATGAAGTCGAGCGTGGAACCCTGCTGGCGCAGCTTGCCATTGACGCGCGTCTCGATGGCGACGCCGGCGTCCAGGTCCAGTTCATCGCTCACCATTGGGCCAACGGGGCCGAAAGTATCAGCGCCCTTGGCGCGCCACCATTGCGGGTCCTTTTTCTGCAGGTCGCGCGCCGTAATGTCGTTGGCCAGCGTGAAGCCGCGCAGGGTCTGGCGCCAGTCGGCATCAGGCGGCAGCTTGCGAGCGCGGCGGCCGACGACCAGGGCCAGCTCGCCTTCGAAATCGACGCGCTCGGAAAATCTCGGTAACCGCACCACGCCTCTCGGCTTGAGCAGCGACGATGGCGGCTTGAAGAAGAGCAGCGGATCGGTGGGCACTTCGTTGCCCAACTCGCGCGCATGCTCGCCGTAATTGCGGCCGACGCAGATAATCTTGGTGGGCGTGACCGGCGGCAGCAGTTCGGCGGCGCTGAGGCGCATAGGCTGGAAGCTGGGAGCGAAAGAAGAAGCGCCGCCGTGTTCCAGGCGAAAGGCGAAGTCTTCTTCAGGAGCGTCGGCCAGGCCGGCAATCCAAAATTCGCCGGCGCGATCTTCCACGGCGCCGTAGTGTGTTTTGCCTTCAGATCTGAAGCGGCAATATTTCATTGGGAAACCTCCGGGGGTTTGCGAGCGCTCATTGGTTCGGCACCGTTTCCTGCGCGGTTGGAGAGCGTGCGCTCTCCAACCCGGTGCTGCCAATCGCGCTCACGGCATAGACGTAGGTGTGGCCCGGCAGGACATGGGCATCGTGAAAGCCTGGACCGATGACCGGCTCCGGTGGCGAAATGCGCTGCCAGGGCTGCCCATTTTCGCGGCGGTAAACAATGTACCCCGCCAGGTTGAGATCCCGGTCAGGCTTCCAGCTCAAGTCGATGGAAGGCGGAAGGTTGTCGTGCGCCGGGGTGGCCACGGCAGCCAGATCTGCGGGCACCTCGGGCGGAAAGACATTGACCGCATGAATGCTGACCGGCATAGAAAGCACGCTGGTCAATTCCAGTTTTTTGCCGTCGATAGTCGTGCGCATTACGCGCTCCGCGCGGTAGGCGTAGGTTTCGCCGAATTCGATGTCTTCGTCGAGCACCACACCGGGCTCACCCCCCCTGGGAACCAGGAGGTTTTGCGTGACCGGCGCCGGCGGAGCTGCGAATGGCTGATTGGTTGGCTTGACAGGTTTAGCGGGCGGCGGAGTGAGCAGCGTGCGCTGCAGCCGGACCGTTGTGAGCCCGGGCTCCTGCGCCGATGGTACGGCATTCCAATGCAGAACGACGCCTTCTATGCCCATCTCGGCCCTCAACCCGGTGACTGCGGCTGGCGCTTGGCCCGCGAGCACGGTGGCGGGATTCGACAGCCCCGCGGAGCGACCTTTGCTGTTATCGAGCTCCACAAAATATGTGAGTGCGCGCGCGGGACCGGAGGCCAGCGGCGCGGGCAGAGTCTCGATGAAGGCGCCTTTGGCATTGGGCGCGAGTTTCACGACGCCGACTGGCACGCAGGTCCCCGTTGTTCCCTGGCGACGGCACAAATGCACGGCCACATCGCCCTTAAGCAGCAGCTTGTCGGTGTTACGCACCGGCATGGTCCAATTGAGGGAAACGTGGTTGCCGGCGCGAGCAGCGGAGAGATCGTTCACGCGCTGGGGCAGGTTCAGCGAGGGCGGCAGGGGCGCGGCGGGAAATCCGCAGCCGGTCATGGTAATGCCCGAGGCCAGCGTTGCGGCTGCCCATGCGCGTCTGAAAACTGCTCCCATTGCCTTCAGTCTACTGGACTGATACGGCGCTCAATTCTGCGCCGATTGCTGTAACAATTCGACCAGGTAATTCTCCCAGACTGCGGCGTGGGTGTGCGTGCCGTGGCCATAAGTGCGCATCGAAGCCGGAATCAAAACGAATCTGGCGTGCGGCATGCGGCCTGCGAGTTTCT
>JASHOY010000161.1 GCA_030038435.1 Acidobacteriaceae bacterium
CTGAAGCTCTCGCTGAGCGCCTCGCATCGGCGCAGGCGCTCCTGGCCAAACCGCTCGCGCTGTCTTCGATTCCCTACGGCATGTTGCTCAGGCGCGCCGCGTCCGGCCTGTGGCGGCTAGGCGATCAAACTGCCGTCATTCCGTCCTTCTCAGGTGACGGCATCTCCATCGCGCTTCACAGCGCCCAGCTTGCCTCCGAGCTTTACACACGCGGCGGAACGGCCGACAGTCTTGCTCATCGTCTGCATGGCGAGTTGCGCCATTCCGTTGCTGTTGCAACCGGTTTGTCACGCCTGATTGTCGCGGTGCCGGCGCTCGCGCACGCACCGCGTCTGTGGCCGCCGTTGCTTCGTCACCTTGCGGAACTCACGCGCATTCCCGAGCGCGCGTGGCGCGGTCGCGAACCGGCCCTGGCGACGATGCCGAATTTAGAATAATGCCATGCAGCTGCGCGCCATCTTCACCGGAGCCGCGATTCTTTGGGCTGCCTGGGCCAGTCAATTACTGATTTATGCTCAGCCTTCCAGCCTGCTTGGCGATTGGAAGACACCGGCCGGGTCCATTGTGCGCATTGAACGCTGTGGCAGCCATCAGTGCGTGGTGGTCGCTCAGAAACTCCGGATATTCCTTGAAGATGACGCTCTCCTGCGGCTTCTCCACATCCATTTCCACGCACAGCAGCCCCTCTTTGCGCACTTTGTTGAGGAACTGGAACATCATCTTGAGAGTGTTCAGATAGCGGTCCTTGGTGAAGTGCGAGCCCTGCAGCACTGCGGTCATCCCTGCGCCCATAGCTTTCAGAATGCGGATAGGATTCGCGACCACGAGAGTGCCTGCTGCCGCGCCGGCAATAATGAGCAGCTCTGCCGGCTGAACGAGAACTGCAATATGGCCTTTTTCCATCAGGAACCCGCCTAGGACCGCGGCAAAGACCATGAAAATGCCGACGATGGCAATCATCTTTCCTCCCTTGCTGTATGGGCGCATTCGCAGTACACGGGCCGCGTGCAAGTCACGCGGTTTCCGCCTTCCGCGGCGCTGGTCTCCATGGCCGCGCGCGCGAGTTCGAGCAGTTTGGCCAGTGAGGCGCAATCTCGCTGGCAAGCCTCGGGGCGCGGTTCTGCGTCTGCCTGCGCGGCGCCGATGCTCACGGTGAGCGAAATCCGGTCGCCCCACCAGCGAAAGTCGGCGGTGCGTGCCAGGCCGGCCAGCATACGCCCGCGCTCTGCCAGCATCTGCGGCGTGCGTTCGTGCGCAATCAACAGGAATTCGTCTTCGCCCCAGCGGCCCAATTCCTCCACCGGGCGAAGGCCAGCGGCCAGCGCCTTCTGCACCTTCCCGAGCATGGCGTGGCAGGCCGCGGCTCCATGTGTCTTGTGCAACTCAGATCCCTGGTCCACGCGGATCCACAACACGCCAAACGGCGGGCCGCCCCGCTGGAACTCGTCGAACTTGGTGCTCAGCCGGTCTTCAAAGTCCGCCTGGCTCAGCTCCACTTCGCTGTCTCCAGCGCTCTCCCCATGGGGCAGCGCATCGATGCGCTCGGCAGGATGAAACACCGATGCCGTGCCAATCGGCTCTCCGAAACCGTCGCGCAGAAAAAAACTGCGCGTGAATGCCGGCACTTCATGGCCAAGCTTGTGGCGTGCATGCACCAGAACCTGCAGGCTCAACGCAGCCGGCCCGTCGCCCAGCCGGCTTTCATCCGGCGCCAGCGGCTTCAGCAACTCGGGAACAGCCCGCCCCATCAACTCTGCCATCGCATAGCCTGTGATCGCCTCCGCCGCCGGGTTCCAATACACCACCCGGCCCTCCATATCCAGGAGCGCGATGCCATCCGGAAGGCTGTCCAGCGCGGATTCGAGCAGTGCGGTTCTCTCCGTCATCCGGCCCCCTTTCCATCCTTCGTCGGTATCGCGCAGCGTGATCGGCCACTGCATGGGCGCAATTCGAGTCAGGGTGGTATTCAAACCTCCGCCCACAAGCATCGAGACACCGCGGGGAACGCGCCCTGCCGAAAGCCGATGATTTCCTTATCGGCGGCGAATGCCGTAACTTCATTTGTCTGTGGAGCAGGACCGGTACAAAACCCAAGACGCGGCCGGCGGTGCCGGCTCGCCGGCCCGCCAGTTCGGGTCTGCTTCTGAAAACCGTCTCTATTCCGCGGCGGCGTGCCGGTTTTCCAGATGCAGGCGCGCAATCCAGCCCCGCTTCTTACTGGAATGGATCAGCGATGGAACGAATTCCAGGCTGATGTCGTCGCCCAGGTAGGCGAGCAGTCCGTAATTGCCCATGCGGAACGCATCTTTGGCGCTGTAGCGGTGCGGGTACCAGGTATAGACCGCAACCATTGGGCCTGCGTAGGGTGAAACCAGGGCGGGAAGGTTGAACACTTTGTGCCCGCCGGCTCCGCGGCGCGCCATCGTCGATTCGGCAACCGCGTGC
This sequence comes from Acidobacteriaceae bacterium, assembly GCA_030038435.1. GTDB lineage: Bacteria > Acidobacteriota > Terriglobia > Terriglobales > Acidobacteriaceae > Telmatobacter. Next base: position 2,446 of record JASHOY010000161.1, read on the forward strand.
TTCAGCCGCGGCCAAACACCCGCGCAATGGCAGTGGTAATAGAAGACGTCTTCGCCTGTGGCTTCCGCCATGCCGTAGCGCGCGGTTTCGTCGATCGTCGAGATGCCGAAGTCCGACGCATAGCGTTCTTCGTAGCCGACAAACCCCTCGCGCCAATCCGGCGGATTGCGCGTGGCCTGGTGAAAGCCCGACACCACCGCAGCCGAAGCAATCGGATAAGGCCCGAATGCCTCCCAAAGATAGCTGTCGAGCTTGACTTTCTGGCTTGGCTGCATGTAATGAGCCAGACCACCCTGTGGAGCCGGGTCTGCCCCGAAATCGGGCCGGAAGCCGGAGTGGAAGCCTGCGACGGCAGCCGCAGATTGTGCTGCGTCCTTGAACGGCTGACTGAAGGATAGAAGCGCCTGAGCGGCCATGAGGGCAAACAGCGCCAACCCCACGCCGGCGCCTCTTTTCAAATTGCGCACAGCGGAAAGTAAGATGCTCCCAGCCGGAGAAACGCCGCCTTGCAAAAGGCTTGCCGGGGAATCTCTAGTGCAGCCTCCCCGGCAGCACAAAATGTTCGGCGCAGCGGGGCTCGTACGAGTCTCCGGGCACTTTGATCGGGCTATCGTAAGGCGCAGGCTTGCCCTCGATCAGCCGCTGTGAATAAAGCGCCCGGGCTCCGCAAGAGCAGTACGCCATGCACTGCGTGATGCTGCCGCCGTAGGCGTTCACCAGCCAGGTCAGGTTCAGCATCTCGCCGAACGGCATGGCGCGGAAGTCCAGGTCGAGCCCCGCCACCAGCACGTCGTGATTGGCGTCGAGCAGATATTTCGTGAATAGGAACAATCCATCCACAAATTGGCCCTCGTCGATGGCCACGCACTCCACGCGCTTGCCGATCTCCTGCTCCCGGACCGCGATCGCGCGCAGCACCTCCCACGGGTCGTTCGATTTGAACTCGTAGGCTTTGCATTTCGAGTGGCCATTGGGATTGCGGCTCTCCACCACACCCGGACCTCCCTTGGTGTCGTCGCTCGGTTTCAGCACCATCACATACTGGCCCGCATACTGGCGGCGCATCTCACAGCGGCGCAGCATCTCCGCCGTCTTGTTGCTGCGCATCGGTCCCATCATCAGTTCGATCTTGCCTGGCACGCCGCTCCGCCTTCACCAAAGCAGGAAATCCCACTACGGATTTTCATCATAGCGCGCGCAAGCGGTGCGCCGAAAATGGCGCACGCTTCCTTTGGCATGGGTTTCCTCAGCCCTTTTGTGGAAAATCAGTGCGCGGCCCGCATTGCGGCATCCACGGCGCTCTTCATCACGCCGCAGTTCTCGAAAAACCGCACCAGGTCGGCGCTCAGAGGCTCCGTTGCTGGCTGATTCCCAATCAGCGGAGTAGGTCCTGAAAAGGCCGTCTGCACAGCCCCGGTGCCCTGCGCGTCAAACACCAGGTTGGTCAGCCGGCGTGCCAGCGGCAGCGGAAAGCTTTCCGCCACAAACACCATGCTGCCGCGGATGGTGATCACCACCGGGCCCTCATTCGTGTCGTACACCTGCTCGATGTCCCCGCTGCCCTGCGCTGCGGCATTTTCCTCGGCGGCGTCACGTTTCACGCTCGCGTACTTGCG
>JASHOY010000022.1 GCA_030038435.1 Acidobacteriaceae bacterium
CGCGAAGATGGATCATTTTCTTCAGGCAGTTTCGCGATACTCGTAATGACTGAAGGCACGGTCCGGAAAAAAGAATCTGGAGAGCAGGCAGATCAAGCGCCGAGGTCGCATTCCCAGCGCGCAAATTACAAATTCGATGCTAGCACACCGTCGGAGTGCAGAACGGCCACCCTGCAACGGGTGGCCGTTATCCTTCCAGTCCGCAAAAATGGCGTTAGCGCTCGTTCTTGCGAAAGTTGATAAGATCGCCTAGCGTGGTGGTAGAGCTGGAAACCGGATGCTTGTGGCTTTCCGCCTTGTAGCTCTCCACGGTGGCACGGCTGGCTTCGTGGCCGACGGCGCGGAGGCTTAGTCCCACCTTCTTCTCTTCCACATTGATCTTGATGATCTTGAACTCGTGTTCGAAACCGGGTTCAAGCTTGGTGTGGGCGTCGTGGTCCTCGCCGACCTCGGAGATGTGACAGAGGCCCTCGATTCCCTCGGCGACTTCCACAAAAGCACCGAACTGCGCGGTGCGCAGCACCTTGCCATGAACAACATCGCCCACCCGGTGAGTTGCGAAGAACGTCTCCCAGACATCCGGCTGCAGCTGCTTGATGCCCAGGCTGAGGCGACGGTTCTGCGGCTCCACGCCAAGAACCACAGCCTTGACCTTCTCACCCTTCTTTACCACTTCAGAGGGGTGCTTAACGCGCTTGGTCCAACTGAGGTTGGATACGTGAACCAAGCCGTCGATCCCGTCCTCAATTTCAACAAAGGCCCCGAAATCGGTCAGATTACGCACGCGGCCCTCGACAACGGTGCCGGTGGGATAGCGCTCGCTGAGGTTCTCCCACGGATTCTCCATGAGCTGCTTCATGCCCAGCGATATGCGGCGATCCGCAGGATTCACGCTGAGAACGACAGTCTCTACTTCGTCACCTGGCTTGACCAGCTTTGAAGGGTGCTTGAGGCGCTTGGACCAGGTCATCTCAGAGAGATGAACCAAGCCTTCAATGCCTTGTTCGAGTTCAACGAACGCACCATAATCGGTGACCGAAAGAACTCGCCCATGGACGCGCGCGCCAACTGGATAACGTTCGGCGGCGTCCAGCCATGGGTCGGGCGTCAACTGCTTGAAGCCGAGCGAGACGCGCTGTTTGTCTTTGTCGAACTTCAGCACCTTGACCTGGATCTCGTCGCCGACATTAACCAGATCGCGGGGATGGGTAAGGCGCCCCCAACTCATATCGGTAATATGCAGCAAACCGTCAATGCCGCCGAGATCGACAAATGCGCCGTAATCGGTAAGGTTCTTAACCGTGCCGGTGAGTACGGATCCCTCCCCGAGGTGTTCCATGGTGGCGGAACGCTTGCTGTTAAGCTCCTCCTCGAGAATTTCCTTGCGGCTGACGACGACGTTTCCACGCTTTTTGTTGAGCTTGATCACGCGGACGTCAATCTGCTGTCCGAGGTAGCCGTCGAGATTGCGCACGGGGCGAATTTCAAGCTGCGACCCGGGCAGGAAAGCCTTGATCCCTATGTCGACGGTGAGGCCGCCCTTGACTCGGCTGACAACTGTGCCCTTTACCGGTGTCTTTTCGCTGGCGGCCTTTTCGATCGAGTCCCAAACCCGGAGCCGCTGAGCCCGTTCGTAGCTGACAAGGTAACCACCCTCCGGCTCCTCGCGCTCAATCACCACTTCGATGACATCGCCGGGGTTGAACTTAACCGCTCCGGTGTGGTCGATAACCTGATCGAGGGGGACAAGCCCTTCAGACTTCAGTCCGACATCAACGACCAGGTGCTTATCAGTCTGCTTAATCACCGTGCTGGAAACGATCTTGTCGCCATAGGCTTCTACGGCGGCGGCTTCGGCGGCCTGCTCACGCTCGAACGCTTCAAGGGCGGCGGAGAAATCTTCGGCTGACTCAGGTGTCATCGAGGCAGATTCGGCATCCGGCGCATCAACCTGCACGTCGGCGGAAGCCGGAGACTGGGCAGCCTCGTGGTGCTCTCCAGTGGAGGTTATCGGGCTTTCAGCCTCCAGCGAGATTTCGCTGACGGCTTCAGGGGCGGTTGGAGCCTCGGCAGTTTCGCGGTTGGACGTGGATTCGGGCGACGGCTCGTACTGCTCCGTCGCAGGGTCGAGTGTTGGTGTTTCCAATTCGGTGTTCAGGGTTATGCTCTCAGGTTCGGAATTGAGGACGTTTGCCATTACTGCCAGCTCCGGGATGTTCTTGCGCCCGCGGGTGCAAAATTGCCCCCACTGGGTGTAGCTTTCGCAGCGAAGGCACAAGAAAAGAAAATCCCCTCTTCTGCCTTAGGTCACGCGAACTGCCAGGCTGTCGTCCGGAAACTGCCTGCCATACCTGCTGCGCTGGAATTTGCACGCGGTTGATTTCTCGGGAAAACACCCTGAGCGCCTACGCCTTGATCGACGTCGGCCGCAACTCGCTGCTGGAATTCGCGCAGGAAGCTACGCACACGAGTTTAGCAATGTCGACGGGACAGCGTCAATTCCAGCATCTGGGAATGAGAAGGTCGCCGGCGGGCAAAGCCAGCTAAGCAAACCCACTTATACTTATTCGAGCGGCATAGGAAAATATGGAGCATCTCTGGACACCCTGGCGCTATGCTTATGTTACCGCGGCCGATGCGCCGGGCCGATCTGGTGTACCCACAGCACTGCAGGCCTGGCCAGGCGACTTTGGGTGCGTCTTTTGCAATCTGATCGCCGCGATCGATTACGCCATCGCCAACGGCACGGAGCGAGAGAAAGCCGAAGCCGCAGGCGGCCTTGTTCTCCGTGCAAAGCATTGTTTTATCTGCCTGAATGCTTTCCCCTACACCTCAGGCCATGTAATGGCGATGCCCTATGCTCATGTCGATCGATTGGCGTCGCTGCCCGCCGAAGCTGCACACGAATTGATGGATTTGGCACAGCGTTCGGAGCGGGTTCTGGCCCGGGTTTATAACCCGCAGGGTTTCAATTTCGGCATGAACGTGGGCCGTTCTGCCGGTGCTGGTGTGGCCGGGCATATTCATTTGCACGCCATGCCGCGCTGGACGGGAGATACAAACTTTATGACCACCGTGGCCGAGACCCGCGTGCTTCCAGAGGATCTGGAGACAACCTGGAAGCGGTTGCGCGAAGCCTATCGAGACTGAGATCTCAGGGAAGGTTGGCTACGATTCGGATTCGTGGCTTTTCAGGTTGCGGTTGAGGACCTTTTCGACCACCTTCTCCACGTCGGTGAGGAAAAAGCTGTTGGCCGGCTGCTGCATCGCCACTTGCGTTCCTGTATGGCCGAGCGCGGAGGCGATCTCGTTCCAACGATAGATACGCGAGTTCACGGGCATTACGACCGGCTTGCTGGCAGGTTCGGGGACCAGACAATATGCGATCCAGATAGCCAGCGCAGCAAGAATCATTGCTTCTTCAATATATTGGACAGGCGCGGTCGTCAGCGTGTTGAAGGAGATGAGCGAGGATAGTACAAAATCGCTTGCCGCCATCACCCCAAAGCCGAGTGCGATACCGAATCCCAGGTCGCGTACGGAAAGTCGCAGCGCGTTCATGCCCAGGCACAGAAAAGCGAGGAGGCACAATTCAAGAATGCTGGCCGAGTGCATGAGAGCATACGCAACCGCAGAAATGAACTCAACCCCTCCATGCGAGAGCGCTACCCCGATTCCCCAGTGCTTTGCTGAAATCGATGTGAGGCTTACGATCACTGAAATGAGCGCTGCCCAGCGAAAAAGCACGATGCCGATTTTGGAAAGGCCCGTAAATGGAGCAAGCGCCGAGCGAAAAACCTCAGCGCAAATAAAGAAAAGCAGCACGGCGCTGAGTATGTAGGTAGAAAAATAGCCGTAGGTGTAAAGAGATATGTAATTGGTGGATTGGGGATGCCACTGGCATTCAAGAAGCGCCCAGAGAAGGAAGGGAACCGAGATGACGTGAATCCCCAGATATGCGCCCACGGCGGGAAACCGGCGATACAGCGCCTTCCTCCAGAACAGAAGGCCGAGCGAAGCCCAGAGCGAAAACTCTACTCCGCACATCGTCAAGATTGCACTGCTGATAGGCATATATGACAGTTCGGACTTACACGAACGTTTTCAGAATAGTCTCAATATGCCCCTCGGCTCAATCACAAAAGGAGAATAATGTTGCGACTTTTGTGCTACACCGGTCTCCCGGAAGGACTTTACCGTTAGCGGAGGACCTTGCCGTTAGCGGAGTTCCCCGCCGTTCAGGCCGCATGTCGGACAGGGCGGCCCAGGCATCATCGGTCCCGGATGCCCGGGAATCGCAGCAAAATGCCGCTTGGCGGCAGCAGCCGGGCTGGAAGATATGGAGGCGGCGGACAGGCCGACGAACACAACCAGCATTGCGAACACACGAATGACGAGCTTCATCTTTGGTAACCTCTCATGCTTCAGAATTGCCGGCTATAGGATCCCGGAATTGACCGATGCTAACGCACATTGTCTCAGCAAGTCCAGATTTCTTCTGAACATACTCCCTTAGTAACCTGCATAGTTACTAGAGTCACCTCCAAGCAGATGAAATCGACCGGCATATGGGCCGTCGCTTCTCGTCGCTGGAAGCTGTTCCACCCGACTTACCCGCCATTGGATCCCCGGGGAATGGTGCGGCGCCGAGGCTGCAAATCCCTCCCTTGGCCCCGCCCACTGTGATCGGCGCCACTATCGTGACCAGTCGGTCCACCTCACGCGCCCTTGAAGACCAAACGCCGAAACCCAAGAACTATCGGGCGCCAGCTTAAGAGTTCTTCGGCTTGCGCCGATGCAAGATCTTGTTGACTTCGCACCCTATCAGCAGCGCGATTCCGGCCATATACATCCACATCATCAGCACGATCATGGCGGCAAGATTCCCATACATGACGCTGTAGCCCCCGAATGCCGCGACATAGAACCGAAATCCAACCGAGGCAACAGCGATCAGAACGGCGGCGGCTACGTTCCCGGGCGAAATAAACCGGAACCGGACGTCAGCATCGGGCCCGAGGCAATACGCGATGGCCAGAGCCAGCAGCAGCGCGGCGGCAAGGATGATCCAGCGAAGAGTCGCGAAAAAAATCAGCAACGGCCGGCTCCATCCGATCCTCGCCGCCACCCACGATTGAACCACCCCTCCGAAAATCACCAGCGACAGCGCTCCAATCGACAGCACGGCGAAGAACAGCATCAGAAAAATCGCGGTTCCCCGCGCTTTCCAGAATGGTCGGCGATCTTTTACATCGTGGACCACATTGAGTTGTTCCATCAATGAATAAACGCCCGAAGAAGCCGACCAGAGCGCAAAGACCAGCCCGAACGTCAGCAGTCCTCGCTTTCCTTCAGAACCGACGTACCGGACAGTGAACTCGAAAAGGTTTGCTGACCCTGTGGGCAGGACCTGGTCCATCAGATCGAGCAATGCCTGCTGCAGATGCGGAATGGAGAGCGAAGGCAGCAATGAAAGGACAAAGAGTGCTGCCGGGAAAACCGCAAGCAAAGAGAAGAAGGCAATCACGGCCGCGCCGTCAAGCACCTTGTCACCCAAAATCTCCCGCCATAACTCCCTTGCCATATCCGCCAGCCGCCGATGAGACAGAACGCTGGTCGTGGCAATCTCCTTTCCGCGTCGAGCAACACTTATCCGCGAACTTCCCCGTTCTCTTCGATGGCGTTTTCCGAGTCGGCGGCTCGAACAGGACCAGCTCCGGTCCCGGTTCCGGGGCTTTGCACTGGCTGCTCCCCGGTTCTTGGAACCGGCCGGACGACATCATGAACGTCGGGCGGCTCTCACAGCCAGAAGGGGGAAACTGCTTTACGGCATCCGCACCAGCAGCAGAAACGCGAGCACGACCGCAACCAGCGTCCCCGCCAGCGTAAAGGTGATGAAAAGCGCTGCAGTTCCTTCCATCCCCGGCTTCGGCCGCGTGATCCCCACACCCCAGATAAAAACTTCGCTCACCATATCGGGTATGCTTTTCATCGCCTCTTCCTCGCAGCCAACCTGTAGATGCGCCCTCGCGTCCTCGCAATTCATTTCTCCGCCCCCAGCACAATCTCCCCGGTCTCTCATTCCCAGTTTCCTGCCACTCTCACCATCTCCACCATCACCTTACGCGTCGCCTCCGCCGTCCGCACTTCGCCCGGGAAGTTGATCCGGATGCCTTTCATCCCCTCCTTGGTCCTCAGCCGCAGATGAAATCCCAGCCGGTCCACTGCGGTCATCGCCGCCTCCGCCGCCTCCAGCCCGGCATATTTCCATGCCAGCAGTATCATGGCGTCCTCATGATCCCTATTCATGTGCGCCATGATCTCAGCAGCCATCGAGGCCAGCGGATCGGGCCGCGCCTCGGCATACTCACGCGCTTCCACCCAGCCCATCACCCCGAATCCACCCACGTAATATAAGTCTTCGACTTCCAGCCGGTAGAATCCAAAATCCGCAAAATCCACCCAATGCCTGCTGTTCTCGTGCGCGGCCAGATAAATCTCCCCTACCCGCGCAACGTCATGCTCGGCAACCGGCCGCACTTCGCCCACCAGCGTCGCCCGCGCCGCGCCCAGCGGATCCTCATCGGCCGTTCCCTGGGCGACAAACAGGCTCGCCCGCGCATCGGCTTTCAGGTTCTGCGTATGCATGGCCATGCTGCTGATCAGAAAAATGGGCCGTCCTCCCGCATCCACCGCGTACGGCATCAGAGATCCAAACGGAAATCCCTCGCGCTTTCGCGAAATCGTAGCCAACGTCCCGATCGCATGCTGCGCAATCAGCGTCCTCACCCGCTCTGCATGGGATGGCTCCGGCAGTTGCGGCCCCTGCGGCCCCGAATATGCATGTTGCCGAACCGTATCGTTCATCTTCGCCGTCATCCTGCCTCCCTGTTCCCTAAAGTCAATACGCCCGCAGTTGGCTAGAAGTGTTTGCCGGGAATAGATTCCTCTCACAAATACTAGTGGCTGTAGAGCGGGCGCATCAGATTTGGATGCGGCTACGGGCAAAAGCTTTCATCCCGATGTGGTGAACCAGTCGCTGCCGTTCCCGTCCTCGTTGCGCGATTGGCTACCGTAGGGGCATCTGGCGCGGTTCCTCGCGGAGGTGATGTTGGCGCTGAATCTGCGCGCAATCTGCGCTTCCGACGGGAAACAGGCGGCCGGGGACGCTCTGCGTATGCGCCGGAAGTGATGCTGCGGGTACTGCTGTACGGCTGTGCGCAGGGATCGTCTGACTCGCGCAAGTTTGAACGGCGTTCGATTGAAGCAGTGCTCCCACCGGACCCACGACTTGCTCTACACCACCAGGGCGTCGAATAATGACAGACGGTAAGGGGGTCCAATGGGGGAACATGTGAAGCTGACGGCCGCGGATGGCCATGACTTCGACGTTTATGTGGCGCATCCCCAGGGCGAGCCATTGGCCGGGCTGATAGTGGTGCAGGAAATCTTCGGTGTCAACGCGCACATCCGCGCCGTAACTGACGGTTATGCCAAGGACGGCTTTCTCGCCGTCGCTCCGGCGATCTTCGATCGCATCGAGCCGGGCATCGAACTCGGCTACGAACCTGCGGACATGCAGAAGGCCATGAGCCTTTTTCCCAAAATCGATATCGATAAGACAGTGCAGGATATTGCCGCCACGCTCGACTATGCCGCAAAGGCCACCCACAAAAAGGTCGGTATCCTTGGCTATTGCTTTGGCGGCACCATGGCCTGGCTGGCCGCCACCCGCCTCCGTCCAGCGGCGGCCATTGGCTATTACGGGGGTCGCATCGGGAATTATGCCGCCGAAACTCCCTCGGCGCCGGTCATGCTCCACTTCGGCAAAACCGACTCGCACATCCCCGCCGAAGAAGTGGAGAAAGTGAAAACCGCGCATCCTGAAGTCCAGATCTATTGGTATGAAAACGCCGGCCACGCCTTTAACCGCGACATCGGTTCCGGCTACAACCCCGAAGCCGCAAAGCTGGCCCGCCAGCGCTCCCTCGAATTCTTGAAAAAGCATCTGGCCTGAGAAGCCCGGCGAGATTCATATTGAGCCATCAAGCCTAGCCGCAAACTGAATGAGCCAGGCGCAGCAAACCATCAGCGCAGCCCTTCACCGCCCAAACTGCACCGCAAACCCTCCCGCAATCTCCCGCGGCGGCATCTGCACCCCTTCGATCTCCTGATATCCGGTGTTACTCAGATTCGTGAGCCGCAGATAGGGTTGAATCCGCCCTGAAGCATGCGTAATCCAGACGTTCCACACCGGATACACGCTCTGCTGATAGCGCTGCGCCAGTTGCACCATGTTGCGGATCGTCATCGCATGCCCCAGCGCCGCCGTCCACGTGGCATACACATTTTCCACCGGGTAGTTGAAGATGTACTCCGACTGCAGCCCATGCAGCGCGCTCTGCGCCCCGTGCATTCCTGTCCAGGCCACACGCACGCTCTGGGAGGCGGAAACCGCCCAGGTCAGCGTGGACTCCGCGCCCACAAAGTGCAACCCATTGAGATTGGCAGCATGCCAGAGATCGTTGCTGTTGGCGCGCACATAATCGATGGTGTCATGCTGCTGCGAATAAAACCCGGTGGCCGACAGCGATACCCGCGAAGACACCGCCCAGTCCGCGCCTAAATTGCCTGACCACGCCGACTCGGGCTGCAGATTGGGGTTCCCAATCGTGGTCGGATCGGAATAATAAAGGTCCGTGTAAGTGGGAATACGGAATCCATAACCTGCGTTGGCGCGCAGCTTCAGTTTGTCCGTGAGCCTCATGCTGCCGGCTAACTGCGGAGAAAACACCGCCTGTGCGCCTCCGGAAAAGATCTCTTCGCGCGCACCCGCGGAAAGATTCCAGCGCTTCTTCGCGGGCGCGAATTCCAGGTCAACATAACCGGCGCCGCGATTGCGCGCATGAATGCCCAATGCCCACGAGGTAACGCCGTTGGAAAAGTTGAAGCTGCGTATGCTGTCGCCGTCCGCTTCAAGCCCCATCAACATCAGCGCACCGAGATGCAGATTCAGAGTGTGCCGGAGCGAGGCCTGCCAGGAGCCGTCGATGTGGTTGTTTTCATAGATCCCCGGATCGTCACGCACCAGCACATAGTCGTCCGTGTGCCGGCGGTAACCGAAGGCCGCCACCGTGTGAGGGCCCAATTCCTGCCGCGCCGCCGCGAACCAGGCCTTGGTCCGCTCCCATTGCGGATAATTCCCATAAAAGCCGTTGGCCCCAAAAGCGCGATCGCTTGAGGCAAATATCATGTCCGTGACACCCAGGCGCGTGCCCAGCCAGCTCTCCGCCGAAGCCTCTTCATTGCGGTAGTCGCGGTCGGTCATGAAGCCGGTAGAGAAATTCCGTCCCGCGGCAAGGCGCCCGCTCCAGCGGCCGCGCGTAGCATCGGCCAGCAGGTTCTCTTGGTTTTCCTCAAAGCTGCCCTCATCTGCACTCAGCCTTACCCGGTCGTGATCCGGGGCGCGGGTGATGAAATCGACAACCCCGCTCAGCGCGTCAACCCCGTGCAGCGTTGAGCCCGCGCCTTCGAGCACTTCGATGGAGTCGATTGCATCCAGCGGAACCGGCAAATCCAGGTCGTGGTGCGCAGTCTGACTGTCGTTGATGCGAAAGCCGTCAAGCAGCACCAGCGTCTGTTCGAAACTCCCGCCTTGAAGCACGATGTCCGACTGCGCACCGCCGGCGCCGCGCTGCTCAAGAAATACCGATGCATCGTTGCGCAAAATGTCCAGCGGCGTTACCGCCGCCAGCGACTGCGACGCCACCGGGAGCACGGCCACCGGGCGGGGCGACTCGGCCAGCGGCACCGGCGTCGCCGACCCCAGGACAACCATAGTGTCGGAGAGGCCGGTGACGGGCCCGGTCGGCGCGGGCTTCCCGTTCTGCGCGACAAGCAGGGGCAAAGGCGCTGCGATGCCGGCCGCGGCTGCTACAAGTTTGAGAAGCGGAGAAGACATCACCAGATCAATGCAAGCATAAGGGAATCATGGCTCGGTTCAACGGTAATTTGGTATCACTTTAAATAGTTGAGGCTTAAACTATATGCAATGATGCGCATCAATGCCTTCCTCCATGAGAGCCCCATGTTCGCGGTCAGCCGCGCCGCCCGTCGCCTTGAGGCGCTGACCGCACGCATGCTTGCCGCTGACAATCTGGGATTTCTCGAAGCGATCGTGCTGGCGGGATTGTTTTTCGAAGCCCCTCGCCAGGTCAAGCCCTCGGAGCTGGCGGCGACGTTTTCAACCTCCCGCGGAAGCGTCAGTCACTGCATCACGTCGCTGGAGGCCAAGGGCCTGGTACAGCGGAAAATCGACCCCCAAGATGCCCGGGCCTATCTGTTGACGCTAAAGCCGCATGGCAGACGCTGCGCCATGCGCGTGATTGCCGCCCTCGACGGTCTGCAAAAGACCTTTGAGAATG
>JASHOY010000162.1 GCA_030038435.1 Acidobacteriaceae bacterium
GCACCACTGCCGCTACCACCCCGGTGCCCACAATCGAACCGCCCCAGCGCAGTAGTTCCCGGGTGCCGTCGTCTGGCTGTTTTGTGCCTTGCCTCATCCTTGCCGTCTAAGTGCTCGCGTGAAAGTCCCGTTTGGAATGGGCACGGCGTCCGTCGTGCCGTTGTTAGACAGAATCAGCGCGGCTTTAGCCACTGAGGGCGCGTGGCTCGGAGCTCTCGACTTTCACATGGTTCCCTCTAAATCCCCGCAGCCGCTAACATGCCGTAGACTACCACTCCGGTAACCGACACATACAGCCATATCGGGAAAGTCCAGCGCGCCACCTTGCGATGAATGGGAATGCGCCCGCTCAACGAGAAGAAGAACGTAATCAGCACCAGCGGCAGGCAGATCATCGACAGCAAAATATGGCTGACCAGGATGACGAGATAAATGGTGCGCACCAGGCTATGCCCCGGGTAGTGGCTCTCTCCATGCAGCGCGTAATTGGTGATATAGCTGATGAGGAACAGCACAGAAAACCCGAACGCCGTGAGCATCGCCGCCCGGTGCGCCTTGATGCGTCCGGCCCATGTTTTCGGCCCGCGGATGAACGCGAACCCCATGAGCAACGCCGTGGCGCTCAGTCCATTTAGCAGCGCGTCCAGGGCGGGCAGAAACGTCAACTCGCGGTGCGCCGCGTCTAGCGCCGGATGCACGTAGATCAGCCAGAACAAAAACGCCATGGCCGCCGCGCTCACCGCCAGAATGGCGGCGATGGCCCGTCCCGTGCCCGATTTGGAGCTTGCAGAAGGAGCCGCGGTGGTCATTTGAGGAGCCTCGGAATCAGTGCGTTGCAGTGGCGCAGAACATCAGCGCCGTAAACAGCAGCGGCAAGTAGAGCACGCTCACCTTCAGCAGGTCGCGCGCCAGCATGCGGCTCTCATTCTTCGATTTTGCGCGCAGAATTCCCGCGAACCGCATCGTGTAGCCCAGGTAAACCAATCCCAGCCCCGTGGCCAGCAGCGCATAGGTCGTCCCCGTCAACCCCAGCCACCATGGCGCCAGGCTCACCGGAATCATCAGCACTGCGAAGAATAACGCCTCGGCTACTGTAGTTCCGCCATCCGGCTGCACCACGGGCAGCATGCGGATCCCGGCTTTCGCATAATCCTCGCGGTAGAGCCAGGCAATTGCCATGAAGTGCGGAAACTGCCAGGCAAACAGAATCGCGAACAGCGCTACCGCCGGCCATTCGATGCGCCCGCGCGCGGCCGTCCATCCCAGCATCGGCCCCATCGCTCCGGGAAATGCCCCGATAAATGTCGCCAATGTGGTCATGCGCTTCAGCGGCGTGTAGACCGCCACATAAGTGAAGGCGGTCAGCAGCGCCAGTGACACGGTCAGCAGATTGGTGCTCACCAGCAGCCACCACGCGCCCAACCCCAAGGCGCCCAATCCGGCCGCCACGCCAGCCCACAGCGGAAAACGTCCCGAAGCCAGCGGCCGGTCAGCGGTGCGGGTCATCAGCGCGTCCGTCGAGCGCTCCAGCGCCTGGTTCAGCGCGCCGGCTCCGGCGCTCACCAGCCCGATTCCCAGCAGCGTATCCAGCAATCCCCTCTGCAGGCTGCTGATTCCCGATTGCATCGACGCCAGGTAGAAGCCGCCCCACCCTGTCACCAGCACCAGGCCCACAACCTTCACTTTGAACAATTCGCGCAGGTCCTGGATGATCAGCGCCGTCGCTCCGGGCTGGGGCGCATGAATCGCGGATGCCCCGTGAGAAGCACTCTCGGCATGGCGCACAGCTACGGCAATGCGATCGGCGGCCTGTGTGGCGGGACTCATGAAAGATGAATGAGGACCTTAGGCGATGGCTAACAGGGAAAGACAAGCGCCTGCCTTTGATCATACCAGCCGCAAGCGTTCCGTGGCATCCGGCCCGGCTTTCGCCGGGTCAGCCGCGGTTCACTGCTGATCCTCACCCTCTTCCCAGCCGAAATTCTGCCACCCGGCGCGCTATTCTCCATAGAATTGGGAGAGATGAGGAGGGGCTCTTGAACTGCTTATCTGTGTGGATGCGGGGATTCCGGGAGGATGCGCGCTTCGCAGCGAGGCAGTTCCAGCGCGCTCCCGGTTTTGCGGTTTTTACGGTCCTGGTGCTGACCCTGGGAATCGGGGCCGTCACCGCCATGTTCACCATCAGCTACGGGGTTCTCCTGCAGCATCTTCCTTTTCGCGCCGATCGGCAGTTGATCGAGATCGTCGAACACAACGCCAAGGGGAATGAGAGCCTTGGTTTATCTTACGCAGAGATCAGGGAATGGCAGGAGGCGTCGAAGGGATCGGCCGATGTGGCGTTCTCATCGGACGGTTTGAACCTCCTCGATGCTCCGTCTGGAGCGGAGCTGGTCTCAGCGGTGGGCATCAGCCCCAACCTCTTTCCGGTGCTCGGAGTGCATTCAATGATGGGCCGGGACTTCCCGCCGAATGAGCAGCCCTCGGACCGTCCCGACACAGTCATTTTGAGCTACGGGACATGGCAACGCAATTTTGCCGGCGACCCGAATGTGCTGGGCAAGACCGTACACATCGATGGGTTGCTGCACACAGTCATCGGTGTGATGCCGAAGCAATTTGAGTTTCCCGTGGATGAGCGGCGGCCGGAGGTGTGGGTGCCGATTGATCCCGCTAGGTTATCGGAATCGGACAAAGGCTTTTACGGAACTTATTTTGAACCCATTCTGCGCTTGCATGCGGGAGTGCATGCAGAGGCGGTTGAGGCCGCGCTGGCCAATGTGCACGCGCAGTTTCCCAGCAGCCCTGAGCCGACAAAAATTCAATTTGTTGGTTTGCATGATTTGCTGGTGAGGCACGTTCGCGCGGCGTTGCTGGCGTTGGAGATTGCCGTTCTGGTGGTGTGGCTGATCGCCTGCAGCAACGTGGCGGGGCTGCTGCTGGCGCGGATCGCCGCGCGGCGGACGGAGATTGCAGTGCGTTCGGCACTCGGCGCGGAAACAAAGCGCATCGTCGCGCAGTTCCTGACCGAGAGCCTGCTGCTGAGCGTCGCCGGAGCAGTGGGCGGGCTGGGCCTGGCGATCACGATCCTGACCATCTTCCGGCACACTCTGGGCACCATGTTGCCGCTGGCCGGAAATATCCAGTTGAATTGGGTGGTCTGGACGAGCCTGGTGGTCCTCACTCTGGCAACGGCACTACTGTTCGGCGCCGTGCCTGCGCTTCTGGCCGCCTGGACGGGAACCCGGGTGGGATTGCGCAGCGGCGGACAGAAGTACACCGGCGATCGCGGACAGAACCGGCTGAGGCGCGCGCTGCTGGTGGGCGAGGTCGCGCTGTCGATTGCGCTGCTGATCGGCGCAGGATTGATGATGCGCACGATGTATGCCTTGCGCCATGTGCCGCTGGGCTTCAGGACAGATCATTTGCTGCTGACCAATCTGACCATGCCGGGCGATATCTACAAAGACCAGAATGTAACCGCGGTAGTGTGGCAGCCGCTTTTGGACGCGGTGCGGCGCGTCCCGGGCGTAAAGGGAGCAGCGCTCTCTTCAGTCATGCCTTTCAAGCATCCCGTTGAATGGTTCACCGTTGTCTATAAGACGGATTGGACGCAGGGCAACGTGCGGGCTGTGGTGCGGGCTGCTTCTCCGGGACTGATGAATGTGCTCGGCGTGAGCATGTGGAGTGGTCGTTTCTTCGATGACGGCGATACGGCCACAAACCTGAGGGCAGCGGTCGTCAATCGTCTCTTCGTGAATCGATTCCTGGGCGGGAGCGGCGCGCCGGGAAAGCAGATTCGCTTCGGCCGGGTTCCGACCACTGCAACCATCGTGGGCGTGATCGACGACATCCATCAGGATTCGGTGATGCAGAAGAGCGTGCCCGAGCTCTACCTGTGCATCCCCCAGATTACGCGAGACAATCCGCTCTATCAGCCGATTGTGAGCAAGTATATGGAGCTTGCGGTGCGGACCGGGCTGCAGCCGGATGCATTGATTGGCGAGTTGCGGCGCGCCATTGTGCAGGCGAATCCGCACCTGGCCATCGGCGAATTCAGCACCATGAATGAAGCCGTGGAGGATTCCATCGGCGCGCAGAAACTGGCGGCCCAGGTGGTGGGTGTCTTCGGCGGTTTTGCGCTGCTGATTACCGTGGCAGGTCTTTACGGACTCCTGAGCTGCCTGGTCGAGCAAAGAACGCAGGAGATCGGGATTCGCATGGCTCTGGGCGCCAATCGCGGCACGGTTGTGGCCATGGTGATGCGGCAAACGCTGGCGCTGCTGATTGCTGGAGCAGTCATCGGCGTGGGCCTTGCGCTTTGGAGCAATCGGCTGTTGCATGGATTTCTCTTTGGAGTGAGCGCCTCCGATCCGTGGACGATGAGCCTTGCGCCCCTGGTGCTGGTGGCATGTGGGCTGATCGCCGCGCTGCTTCCGGCGCGGAGAGCCGCAAGCGTGAATCCGGTCGAAGCGTTGCGCGCGGAGTGAGGTCGCGCCGCGACCATCGTGCTTCCTGCGTCCGCAGGTTGGTTCGCAGCAGGAATGGATGGATTCAATCAAGCCCCGCGACAATCGGAGGCCTGAAACGTGTTGCGGCATAGCATCATTAGTCGGTCCTGAAAAATCTCATAACATGCTTTATTGTCAATAACATAAAATGGATTAATGTGGTATAATTGCCTCAGTTTCATGGCAACTTCTGCTGATAACTGGGGAAAAACGAATGCGTCCGAAGAGCGAGCCGAAGCAGGTCGAACGTGAGTTATTCCAGTCGGAGTTGGAGCAGATCATCGACCTGAACC
>JASHOY010000002.1 GCA_030038435.1 Acidobacteriaceae bacterium
ATCACTGGAGCGACGAGCGACAACGAAATCGGGAAATCTGGCCCCGTCCCTTCGGGTTGCGGCGTAAATTCGGCCATACTTCGTTGCCGGCCTCGACGGTGGGGCCTGCCACAGCCTTCGGCCGTCCTCTCGTCTGGCCGAATTTACACTCGCAACGCCATCCACCCCAATAGTGTTAACAGGCCCTAGATTGAACTACGCGGAAAGCTGTCAGGCGCGTTTGATCAAGCGAATGGCGGCTACCAGAATGACCGCTCCGCCAATTGCTACCAGCGTGCTGTAAATGAACCCTCCTCGAGGGTCCAGGCCAAGGTGCCGCGCCACAAAGCCGCCGACGATGGCTCCGGCTATGCCCAGCAGGATGTCCATTAAGAACCCATAGCCTGAGCCTTTCATGAGCTTGCCAGTGGCCCAGCCGGCGATCAAGCCGGCGATAATCCACGCAATGAGACCCATGGTTCCTCCTCGATGATTCCTTCCGCGGCTCCGGGAATGTTCCTGTTTGAGAAAGCCTGCGAGACCGAGGCGAAGGATTCCGATTTATAACATGCTCGCGGCACTCCGGGCCAAAGATTTTGAGGAGGTTATTCCGGTTTTCGGGTGCCGGCATCATCGGTCGGGCCTTCCTTATATGGGCAGTGGCGGCAACCCGAGCCGCAGCAGTAGCCGCGCTTGAGGTGATAAGCCGCGGTAAAGACGATGTACGGACCTTCGATGTAGAAGTCCTCTGGCGAAAGCGCAGGTCGGCTGGCGGGGGGCGCAGGGTCCATATGGGCATTTTCTCGCCAGGCGGCGGGGAATGAAAAATTCCCTCCATACGAAAAGATAGAATCGAGATATGACTCAATCTGCGCAGGATCGCGCCCGCAAAGTCAAGATCATTATTTTCGACGTCGACGGAGTCCTCACCGATGGGGGTATCTGGCTGTTTCCGGCGCCGGCCGCAGGTGGCTCGACCACTCAAAACCATATCGCTGCAATGGAAGGCAAAGGCGGATACGCCATCTCGTCGACGAGCATGGTTGAGGCCAAGGGTTTCAACGCGCATGATGGCGCAGGGATTTCGCTGGCGCGACTGGGCGGACTGAAATGCGGAATCATCACCAAGCGCATCAGCGAGACGGTGGCGCTGCGCGCGCGCGACTTGCGGCTGGAGTTCGTCTACCAGGGTCAGGCGTACAAGATGAAGCCCATCCGCGAGATCATGGAAAAAGAGGGCGTGACGCTGGAAGAGATTGCCTACGTCGGCGATGACGTGATTGACTTGCCGGCGATGCGCGAGTGCGGATTTGCGGTGGCGGTGGCAAACGCTCGACCGCGGGTAAAGGCGGAAGCGCATTATGTGACGCCAAACAGCGGCGGGCACGGGGCGGCGCGGGATGCGGTGGAGTACATCCTTGAGGCGAAGGGCGTGCTCGACCAATGCATCGAGGCATATATTGACGAACGGAATCCGATTCCGGCGTCGATGGATATCGGCAGGGGCGGGGATCTGAAGTAGGCGCGGCACACGATGAACGGGAACAAGAAAGCGGTGGTGCTGTTGAGCGGCGGGCTGGACTCGGCGACGACGCTGGCCATTGCCCAGAGGGAAGGGTACGCGGCGTATGCGTTGTCGTTTTCCTATGGGCAAAGGCACGCCTGGGAACTGGAAGCGGCGCGGCGCACGGCAGCGGCCCTGGGCACGGCGGATCACCGGATTGCGCAGATTGATCTGCGGGTGTTTGGTGGATCGGCGCTCACGGATGCGATCGAGGTGCCGAAGGGACGGGCGACGGAGGAAATGGCCTACGGCATTCCCGTTACCTACGTGCCCGCGCGGAACACGATTTTTCTCTCCTTCGCGCTGGCGTGGGCCGAAGTGCTGGGGTCGAACGACATTTTTATCGGCGTGAATGCCCTTGATTATTCCGGGTACCCGGATTGCCGGCCGGCTTTCATCGAGGCATTCGAGCGCCTGGCTGACCTGGCGACCAAGGCAGGTGTGGAGGGCCGTCAGAAGCTGAAGATTCACACGCCGCTGATTGCCATGACCAAGGCGCAGATCATCCGGCGTGGACTGGAACTGGGTGTGGACTACGCACTGACCAGCAGTTGCTATGATCCTTCGCCCACTGGCGAGCCTTGTGGGAATTGCGATTCATGCCTGCTGCGCGAGAAGGGATTCCGCGAGTGCGGAATTGAGGATCCGGCGAGGAAAGGATAGCAGCCAACTCGTAGCGTAAAGCCCGTAGCCAGGAGGGATTGGGCACCAGGTATTAGCTGCCCGCTACCGGTGATCGCTGCCCTCTGTATTTATGACCTACGCAGTCAAAGAGATCTTTTACACGCTGCAGGGCGAAGGCGCACAAACCGGGCGCGCGGCGGTGTTCTGCCGGTTTGCGGGGTGCAATCTGTGGTCGGGACGAGAGGCGGATCGTGAATCGGCGATTTGCCGGTTCTGCGATACGGATTTCGCGGATACCGACGGGCCGGGCGGAGGAAAATTCACTGCGGCGGAAGAGCTGGCCGATGCGGTTGCGGATAAGTGGGCTTGCGAAGCAGAAAGTGGACAACGTTTTGTGGTGTGCACGGGCGGCGAGCCACTCCTGCAGCTCGATGCGGATCTGATCGGAGAGTTGCACCGGCGCAGGTTTGAAATTGCCGTAGAGAGCAATGGCACCATTGCGGCGCCGGATGGGATTGACTGGCTGTGCGTGAGTCCAAAGGCGCGGACCCGGCTGGTGCAGAAGGCGGGCGATGAACTGAAGCTGGTGTATCCGCAGAGCGAAGCACAGCCGGAGCTATTTGAAGGGCTGGCGTTCCGGCACTTTTTTCTGCAGCCGATGGACGGACCGGAACGGGAAGCTAATACCCGGCTGGCGCTTAAATATTGCATGGAGCATCCGCAATGGCGTTTGAGCCTGCAAACGCACAAGATGTTGGGTATACCATGAATCGCTCGGCCGTCGATTGCTATTGCCCTCGAATTTCTTTTGCGGACACATGTGGCAAATTGGGTTCACAAATCTGAAGGCTTCGCAGCTTCCAGCAGATATGAAGGCGGCTGTTTCTGGAACAACAGCGCAGACGCTGATCTTTTTTTCACCCTCTTTTAATTACTATTTTGAAGGCTCAACGCGAGATTCTACAGCTTTCCATATTTCCGGCGGCGCGCTCACACCACTTGTGGTTTTGTAAGCCTCTCTTTTTCATGTCGATATCAATATTCATTCAATTGGCACAGATATTGCATCGGAGAGCTCGGAGGAATGGGCCCCGGCACCCTCCGGATAGATAGACGGGTAATGAATCATGAGTAGAGTCGTACGATTCCTCCGTTAGACCGATCGAGAAAGTTGCAATCTCGCGCGTTACAGAAAATGCGGCATTCTCCGTTAGAGACGCGAGATTGCCTTAAGTAGCGAGACTGCGCGTAAATTCTCAACCCTGGATCGGGCTCTCCCCCAGCTAGCTGAGAGCCAGCACAAGACGAGCAGATCGCGGCGTTCTCCGCCCGAACCATCCGGTTGTTATTTCTGTGCCTGGAGGAAACTTATGCGGTTTTTACGAGTACACCTGCATGCTTCAATGATTGCATTCTTACTGGTAATGGTTGGCGTGGTTGCGTCGATTGACGCGCGCTATGCCTTCTCCCAGGTGACTTCTGCTGCAATTCACGGCATTGTTACTGACCCCAGCGGGGCGGTGTTGCCGGGAGCCAAGGTTACGGCGCTCGATACGCAAACGGGCATATCCACGGTGACCACAACCAATCAGAGTGGCTATTACGTATTTCCCTCGCTGCGCGTCGGCGGACCGTACCGCGTCAGTGTAAACGCTCATGGATTTGAGAATTTTGAGTCTACGGGCGTGACGCTGGTGGTAAATGCCAACCTCCAGGTTGACGTCAAAATGCAAGTGGGAACAACTCTGCAAACGGTAACAGTAAATGCCTCCACCGTGCAGGTGGAAACTTCCAATACGCAATTGGAGCAGGATGTCTCTGCCTCGCAGCTCAACGTGCTGCCTCTCTTCGGACGCGATGCGGCATCGCTGCAAAGGCTGATGCCCGGCGTGGTCGAATCCTCAGACCGCTTTGGGTCCTACTCAGAGAACGGCAGCCAGACCACTGATAACTCCTATATGTTGGAGGGCATCGACAATAACGATGGCCCGCTTCAAGATGAGGGCCTGGTTCTCAATCCCGATGCGCTGCAGGAAGAAAACGTCGAAGCCAGCACCATCAACGCTCAGTTTGCCCGCAACGGCGGAGCGGTGATCAATCAGGTGGTAAAAGCCGGCACCAATCGGTTTCATGGCGACGGTTTCGAGTATTACCGCGACACATTTCTGAATGGCGGCGGCTATTTTGCGCTTCCCGGCCAGCACCCTCCCTTCCATCAGAATCTTTTCGGCGGCACGCTGGGCGGGCCTATCGTGAGAAAGAAGCTGTTCTTCTTCCTCGCCTATCAGGGCTACCGTAACCGCACCGGCGTCACCACCCAGACACCGGTTTTTCAATCGGGCTTGTTGACTTCGGGTAATTTCAGCAATGAGAATAATGCGGCCAATGCCGGACCGGATGGAACCGTCGGTCTGAGCACGAACCCCATTCCGTTTGATATCACCACCGGCTCCGGCGCAACCTGCGGCCCAGGGACAGCCTCCACAACCTGGTCTGACTGCTTCCCCGCAGGATCTCCGGTGGTGATCTCGCCAACCAGCTTCAACTCTCTCGCGGTAGCCCTGACAAAACAATATGTTCCCGCAGGCAACACCGGCACGGCCACTGCTCCGCTGTATAACTTCAACACCGCCGACACGGGCGCACAGGACCAGGGCGTCATGCGCCTGGATTACCACATCAGCTCCAATGACTCCATTTATGGAGTCGGCATCTTCCAATCCAGCCCCTCCACAGATACGCTGCCCTTCGGAAATACCACCGGGCAGGGTGCCAATCTTCCCGGATTTGGCATGGTCAATGCGGAGCACTATAAGCTTTTCTCAGCGCAGGAGACCCACACTTTCAATCCGAGCACGCTGAATGTGCTGCGCGCCGGGTACTATCGCCTGAATTATGCCGACGTCGAGCCTGCCGTCTCGGTTGCTCCTTCGAGCGTGGGCTTCAATATTACCCCACAAACATCCGAGGGAGGGCTGCCGGTGATGAATTTAACCGGCCTGTTCACTCTCGGATTCAGTTCGGAGGGCCCGCAGCCCCGCGTCGACACCAACCTGACCTTCAGCGACAATTTCACGCGGCTTATGGGGAATCACGACATCATGCTCGGCGCGACCGTCGAGCAGTTCCGGGTGAGCAACCCCTACTTTTCGGATAACAATGGGGTCTTCGATTATGGGGGTACCGGACCTTACAGCTCCGGGGACCCTGGCATCGACTTCCTCCTGGGCATACCGGATAGCTACGCCCAAGCCTCGGGAGGCCTCATCGATACCATCGCCTGGGAGGATTACCTGTTCGCCCAGGATGCGTGGCAAGCCACTCCTGACCTGACCATCAACTACGGGCTGGCGTGGGATGCAGAGACGCCCAACTCCAACATGCAGTACAACGGACTTGGCGTCACCTGTTTCTACATCAGCAGCGCCACTTCGAAGGTCTTCCCGGGCGGCTTTCCGGGGCTACTCTTTCCCGGCGATCCTGGCTGCAACAAGGCTGGCGGAGCCACCACGAAGTACGATCACTTCGCACCGCGGGTGGGCTTTGCCTGGTCGCCAACCAGCGGCCCATCGGCGATCATGGGAAAATCCGGGTCACACATGTTCTCCGTTCGCGGCGGCGTGGGCCTCTATTACAACCGGGACCAGGAAGAGGCCCAGTTGCAGAACCTCGGCGACGTGCCCAATTATCTTCAATCGTATGGCGCGGGAGACATACTTTGCCCCAACGGTTTTGCCTGCAGTCCGGGGTTTCAAAATCCATTTGCGGACGTGACCGGCGTGGCTTCCGAGCCCAACCGCTTCCCCTACGTCCGCCCCAAACCGGGCGCGGCACTCGACTGGTCAAACTATACCGAACAGGACATCAGCGCCATCGACCCCAACTATTCGGTGCCCAGCATCTACAATTTCAACCTGAATATTCAACGCCAGTTGCCGGGCGACATGATTTTGCAAGTCGGCTACGTTGGATCCTTGGGCCGCCGGCTGGTGCTGGTTTATGAAGGTGACCCCATCACCGCCGCGGGTCATGCCGCCTGCATGGCCAACCCCACCTGCGTTGCAAACCGCTCGCTGCAGCATCTCGACTTCCCCCAGGATGCGGCCCAGCCTGCAACCACCGGCGGCATCCCCGACTATCTCAGCGTGGGAACCGTCGGCACTTATGGCTCCTCGAACTACAACTCGCTGCAGGTACTGCTCACCAAAAACACCTCGCATGGACTCTATTTCACCATGGCCTACACCTACAGCCATGGGCTCGACAACGCATCAGGATTTGAGAGTTCCTGGAACAGCATTGGCTATAACTGGGTTCCGGGATTCCAATACCTGAGCTACGGTGACTCCGACTATGACGCGCGGCAGCGCTTCGTTCCCTCTTACGACTACCAGGTGCCCATCCTGCCTGCAATGAAGAACAATCTGGTGGCCAATGAGGCACTGGGCGGATGGCACGTCGCCGGCTTCACGGTTCTGCAATCGGGGTTCCCGGTCACGCTGACAGACCTGGGCACCTACAACTCCCTCTGGTGCGACTCACGCTACTACTATTACTGCCCGGACAACGTGGAAACCTCCAGCTTCCAGATTTCCAAATATAATCCCAGGGCGAACGTCAACGGTCTCAACCAGTACTTCGACACTTCTTCCTTCTCGCAGGAGCCCGTTGGCACCTTCGGCAACGCGAAACGCAACTTCTTCCATGGGCCGGGCTTCAACTACACCGACATGAACCTCTACAAGACGTTTCCGCTGGGTCGCGAAACTTCCCGCAGTATCCAATTGATGCTGCAGGCGCAGAACGTCTTTAACCACGCCAACTTCGCCGCACCCGACAGCAACTTCACTGACGGGCAATACTTCGGCACTATCAACTCCGTCGACCAGTCGGCTGACTACAATAGCGATCCCGCTCCCGGACGCACGGTGCAACTGGTGGGCAAAATTACCTTCTAGTGAGAGTTTACTGCGGGCGCGATTGCTAAGCCTCGTAGCCAAAACAGAACCGCCACAAGCTTTACTATTAGTTCGTCGAAAGCGCCCGCGTCGAAGGCAAGCCCCATGTCGTTCATCAGGCCGATCTGAGCACCGCCGACAGATTCTGCCTGAAGACCAACAGGATCTCCCCCAGGACGAAGATACGCTGGAGAGAGCGCAGCTGGCGTTGCTGGGCTTGTGGAAGCAAAGCAGCTGGTAAGTCGTCGCCTGCTGGCCTACGACACGACCAACTTCTGCACCTATATCGCCGGCAGTAACACGCGCAATCAACTCGCCCAGCGCGGACACAACAAGCAGGGGCGCCACAACCTGCGCCAGGTCGGACTTAGCTATGTGCTGGATGGAGAGAAGGGGGTGAGCCTCTGCCATCACGTCTATCCCGGCAATAGGAACCCGCCGTGATCCTCAGCGAAGGCCACCCAGGACTTCAGAGTCGCATTGAATGGCAGTGGCTAACGACCCGGGGCGAAAACAATATTCACGGCGGTCTCGAATTTGACGGGCGAGTTGTTCAGCACGTACGGCCGGTAGATCCATTGACGGACAGCATCCACCGCGGCTTCTCATGCCAGATGCTCCGCCTTCATCGAATTTCTGCCTCACTCGCTTCGCAGCGCCTGCATCGGATCAATCCGCGATGCGCTGCGTGCCGGAAGCCAAGCCGCTACAAACGCTGCTGATCCGAGCAAAAGCGTTGCCAGCCCCAGGAGAGTGGGACTCCAAGGTCTCACCTCGAAAAGCTGGCTTGCCATCAGATCGCCCGCACCAATCGCCGCTGGAATGCCGAGCGCCAGTCCGATGGCGACCTGCGCAAATGCCTCGCGTAGCATCATTGCCACTACGGAACTTCGGTTGGCGCCCAACGCCATCCTTACGCCGATCTCACTGGTCCGCTGTTCCGCTCCGTAGGTCGTCACACCGTAGATGCCTAATGCCGCGAGCACCAGTCCCAAAGCGCCAAAGAGCCAAGTCAAACTGGCGATCATGTTCTGCTGTGCAAAGTCATCGCGGATCACTTCTGCGTAAGATTTCATACCGTACATCATCAAATCTGGATCAACCTCATCCAGCGCCTGCTTCACCTGCACGTCCAAATCCGGCGGATTCTCCGGAGCCCAGATCACTAAGGCGTACAGGTAGTGGGACCAGACTTCCAGGCTTTCGCTATTTGCATTCTGAAACTGCGTTGTCTGCGCCTCGGGCAGAAAATACATCGGATGCTTCAGCCCACCTTGGAAGATCACATTCTTTGCCACTCCGACAATTTCGTACATTCCCGCGTTCCGCTCAGGCACCGGACCAAAGTGTTGCCCGATCGGATTCTGCCTGCCGAAGAACTTTTTCGCAAACGCCTCGTTCACGACTGCCACCGGCGGTGTCGCGGCCGTATCTTGTCCGCTGATTGCTCGCCCCATCAGGATCTTGTCCTCGTATGTCCTGAAGAACCCTGGCGTCACACGCGTCCATCCGGAGAGGCAATTTGCCGTTTGTCCAGGTTGCGGCTGTCCCTCAATCCGGATTTCATGTGTCATCCATCCGCCGGGCGGTGCCTCCTGTACCGCGCCTACGCTGCGTACACCGGGGATCACGTGCAGCCGGCTTTCGATCTGTTGGAACAATAGCGGCAGTTGGTCCATCGAAAGATTCGAAAGTTTCGGATCGATCGATACCAAATATCGGTTGCTAGGATCGAATCCGAGGTTTTGGTCCTCGCGGTTGCGAAGACTCTTTCCGAGCATGGCCGCGATGCTCAGCAGCATCACGGAGAGCGCTGCCTGCAAAATGACCAATGTCTTCTGAACCCGGTGGTGATTGCCTCCAAAGGGGCGATTCGCTCCACGCATCGCTTCAATCGGTTCGGCATGTGAGATGATCCACGCCGGAACAGCACCGAACGCTACTCCGGTTAGAATCGAAATTCCCAGTGCAAACAATAGCGCCGGAAGTGATGGCGATGCCTGCACGGGAATCCAGATACTCTGTGCCGACCTTGCATACGCAAGGTGCAGGATCAGCCGAGCCCCGACCCAAGCCACGCCCACTCCTGCCGTGCCGCCCATCACCGCGAGTAACATGCTTTCTACGAGTGCCTTTCGCACCAGCCGACCGCGCGGAGAACCCAGCGCCACCTGCACCGCCGTCTGCCGCCGGTTTCGCAATCCCCGCGCTAAAAGCAGATTTGCCAGATTCGCGCACGTAAGAAGCAGCAGGCAAAACGCCGCAACCAGCAGAAGCCGCAATCCGGTTTGATAGTCCGTCCGCATCAAGGAGATGCCCGCTCTGCCCGGCGTCAGATGCAGAGTTTGCTTCTGTAAGAGAGCCTTCTCCTGGGAGTTCATATCCGGGATATGGCTGGTCAGCCATTGTTGTAACTCGCCCTGCAATTGCGCTTGCAGTATCCTGGGGTTCGTTCCCGGGCGTACCCGTCCGATCAAAGCGAGCCATGCCGAGGCGGGATTCTTCAGCTTGGATGTAGCTCCTCCAATCAGTGGCTCCGTCGTAAGTGGGAGCCAAAAATCAGGCATCCCCCATGTGCTTACCTTTGCTCCATAGAACCCTGGCGGAGCAATCCCGATCACCGTGAACGTATGGTTGTTTATCTCGTACGCTGCACCAACCACCGACGGATCTGCACCGTAGCTCTCTCGCCAGGTATGAAAACTCATCACCGCGACCGGCGCCGCACCTTGTCGATCATCTGCGTCGGTGAACAAACGCCCGCGCCATGCAGAGACGCCGAAAGTCCGGAAGAAATTCCCCGAGACATATTCCCCATTACGTGGCTCGACCGGCGTTGACGCGCCCGAACGGCGCACTGCGAGCTCCGCATTCGACTCGCCGAGTTCGAAGGCCGCCAGATGCTCAAATATCGGAGTGTTCGCCCGGAATAGCTTGTAAGCCTCCCACGAAAAAAGACTCCAGTCGTTCTGCGCGTCCGCGTTGTCTTGGGTGTAACCATTGGAATGGCAGCAATCGTCGCTATCGCCGACGCGCCAAAGTTGCTGCGGTTTCGTCACCGGCAGGGAGCTCAGCATCACTTGCTCGACCAGAGTAAAGATCGCTGATGTCGCGCCGATTCCAAGCGCTAATATGACCACGGCGATGCTCGTGAATCCGGGAGATTTTCGAAGCCCCCGAAGGGAGTAGCGGAGATCGCGCAGCAGGTTATCGATGAACGGAAGTCCGTTTTCCTGGTAGCAGTTTTCGCGAGCCATTTCGGCAGGCCCGAATTTCAGGAGGGCTCGCCGTCGTGCTTCGGCGGGCGGCATGCCCGCACGGATATTTCCTTCGGTCAGCATTACCAGATGCGATTCCATCTCTTCGTTCAGTCGGCCGTCGGAGCGACGGCGCGCGACAAAATTACAAAGGCGCGCGAGAAAGCGCTTGAACGGTCTCACGGCAGATCCTCCGCCTTCACTTGAAAGAAGCGCGCGATGATGGCCGTGGTCTGCTCCCAGTCGCGCTTTTCAATATTGAGCAGCTTGTGCCCAACGCGGGTCAGCCGATAGAAGCGTGCTCTTCGATTGTTTTCCGACGGCCCCCAATCCGATGCAACAGCTCCTTCCTGTTCCAGTCTGAGAAGGACAGGATAGAGAGTGCCCTGATTCACCGTTAGCAGATCACCGCTGATCTGTTCGATGCGCCGCGCGATGCCGTAGCCGTGCTGCGCCCCCAGTACGTCCAAGGTCTTCAGGACCATTAGGGCCAGCGTACCCTGTTGAACATCCCTCTTCTGCTTCATGCGATTTGGCACCGTCCGCTTCCATTTGGCTTACCCACAGGAGGATGTCACATTTCCAATGAGAAGGCAACAGATGGAAAGAAAAGACGAATGATCGCACGAAGTCTATCTGCTCCGGCACAAGGCGGGAGACTTTGTGCCAACTCGCTTATCGAGAACTGGTTAGCGATAATCGAGAACTAATTCCGACAAACGGCTATCTCGCAAATCGACACTGCTCAACGAGGAATTCTTCCTGATCCCCTGAAGTCCGCCCGTTTCGCCTCGGAATCTTCCGCATCGGGTAAAGGGTTTTCGGTTTCTACTTGCCGTCCGTCTTCTCCTCGTAGCCGCTGTCGATCAACGCCTCAAAATGGCCCTGCTCGTCGATATCAATCACCCAGCGCACGGGCAGGCTTTGAAACGCCGGCTCTTCGACCAGCCCTTCCCGCTGCGCCATTCTTGCAAGTGATTCCAGGATCAGCCCGTTACCGCCTCTTCCCATGCGAGTACGCGCATTACACCGTCCTCGAGTTGAACCTTGAAGAAACGCGGTCTCCGGTCGCGTTCATACTCCATGTCATAGAGCATCCAGCCCATTTCGCGTGTCTCGGCGACCGCTTGGGCCGGACCGGTCGCCGGCTCAACAAACGCTGGAAATTCGCGGCACCCAAGATACGGCTGGAAGATATGCTGCCCGTTGTTGAGCCGCCGTTCAGACATGACCAGAAACTTGCCCAGGTTGTCGTCGGGACAAGCCCGCGCCGTCATCTAGCTCGTTTCGGATGCGAGAGGAATCTACCTCCCAGTGCTGTGCGGAGTTGCCTGGTTGGACGAGGTGCGCCGGGATCCGCTCCCGGTTGAGCACGGCGAAATGGCCGTCCCAGCCAGCGGCGGCGGCGACTTTGCGTGCCCAGTCCAGTTCGGAAACGGCGGGCGTTTCGGCAACGTTATAGATGCGTCCGGCAGC
>JASHOY010000023.1 GCA_030038435.1 Acidobacteriaceae bacterium
ATACGACGAATTCCCAAGCGCCTCGATGAAACTGCGCGTGATGTCGCTCGAATCGGCGCTGATGATCGCCGTGTCAAGATGCTTGGGATTGGTGTTGATCCCGTAACCGAAGATAATCATCTGCACAATGGGAATGCCCACAATCATCGCAAAGGTCAGCCGGTCGCGGCGAAGCTGCGTGAACTCCTTGAGCACAATGCTCCACCAGCGCGCCGCCGAAAATCCCTTGCGCCGCTTCATGACTTGCCTCCGCCGCTGGCAGCGGAGCCCTCCATCAGGTGAATGAAGACGTCTTCGAGACCGGTGTCGATCTTCTCCGCGCGCAGACCGGTAGATTGCGCCGTCAACTCAACCGTTTTTCGCAACCCCTCGGCATCCGTCCCGCTCACGTGCAACGTATCGCCAAAAGTCACCGTCTGCTCCACGCCGGGCTGCCTGCGCAGCTTCTCCTGCACCTCCGTGAGCCGGGGACCATGGAGCGCCCAGGTGCTCAGCCGCTGCCCGGCGATCACTTCCGCAGCCGAACCCTGCGTCAGCAGCCGGCCGTAAGCAATATAGGCGAGCTTGTGGCAGCGCACCGCTTCGTCCATGTAGTGCGTGCTCACCAGCACGGAGATTCCGCCGGCCGCAAGCGTCTGAATCTCATCCCAGAAATCCCGCCTCGCCCGGGGATCGACGCCCGCCGTCGGCTCGTCCAGCAATAGGAGCCGGGGCTCATGCAGCATGCAGGCCGCCAGCGCCATCCGCTGCTTCCATCCTCCGGAAAGCCCTCCGGCAAGCTGGCCGGCGCGCTCTGTCAGTCCCAGCCCCTTGAGCGCTCGCTCCACGGCCATCTTTCGCGATGGGATATCGTACATGCGCGCCACAAAATCCAGATTCTCGCGGATGGTCAGGTCGTCCCAGAACGAGAATCGCTGCGTCATGTACCCGACATTGCGCTTGATCTCCGCGCTCTCGCGCCCGATATCGAAGCCCAGGCAGGTTCCCGCTCCCGAATCGGGCTTGAGCAAACCGCAGACCATGCGAATCGTGGTGGTCTTGCCGCTGCCATTGGGGCCCAGAAAGCCGAAAATTTCCCCGCGCCGCACGCGCAGCGAAACATCGCGGACCACGTGCTTGTCGCCAAAGTGCTTGTTCAGCCCCCGCACGTCGATCGCATACTCCGGGCTGGCTTCGGCGCTCATCTGAGGGCCACCTCGACGGGCTGCCCGGGGTGCAGCAGCGCGGCCTTATCCGGGGCGGGCTTGGCAATGATCATGAACACCAGCTTGGCGCGGTTCTCGTTGCTGTAAATCACCGGCGGCGTGTACTCCGCCTGCGGCGAGACAAATGTGATTTTTGCCGCAACCGGCGCCGTGCAGCCGTCACAGTGCACCACGACCTCCTGCCCCATGCGCAGCCGGCCCACCATCGTCTCCGGAACAAAAAAACGAACTTCGATATTCTCTGGCGGCAGCAATTCCACCACCGGATCGCCGGCGGCTACCCACTCGCCCTGGCGATAGAGCGTGTCGAAAACCAGCCCCTGCCGCGGAGATTGAATCTGCTTCTGACCGAGCCTCCACTCCGCCTCGGCCAGTGCCGCGCGGTCGGCCGCTACCTGCCGCCTCTGCGCCCTGATCTGCTGTTGCCGTCCCGGCAGCGTATCCACCTCGAGTTCCGCCCGCAATTGCTGCACGCGCGCTGCACTCGTCTCCGCCGCGCCCCGGGCGTTGATCAGCTCCGTCTGCGCAATGCCGCCGGAGCGGTACTGCGCTTCGTCGCTTTGCAAAATCGCCTCCGCCTGCTTCTGCTGCGCCAGCGCTTCTTTCAATTGCGCGCGCGTGACGTCGATCTCCGCGGGGCGCTTGCCCGTGCCCAGATCGGCCAGTTTTGCTTCGGATGAATTAAGCACCTGCTGCGCCTGCCGCACCGCCGACGCCTCCGGCTCCGCATCCAGCGCAAAAAGCGGATGGTCGACGGCAATGGTCTCGCCGCGCGCCACCGAGAGGCGATCCAGGCGTCCACTTTCCGGCGAAGCCACATAGACGAAGCGCCCCTCGATATAACCCTGATAGCCGGCCGGTTTTTTCGTCGCGCATCCTGCCGGCAACAGGAGCGCTGCCGCGACTGCGCATCTCATGGCCGATGCGCCGGCCGATTTCTTCATTCGCATCTCGAATGGGCGCTTAAAGATCATCTCCGCCCCCTCTCGCTGCGCTTCTTCGCTGTGCTGCTGGCGGAATCCGCGGCGTGTACTTCCAGTCCGTGCAATAGCAGCCCCGTGATATGCCCGCCGAGAGTGGCGCGGCTGGGCGCCTCACAATGAAAAATCTCTCCCACCAGGCCCGCCGTTGCAGTGTGCAGCATCACCAGGCCGAGCATGGAGAAGACCAGGATCACCGGATCGATATCCGCGTGGACCGCGCCCTTTTGCTGGCCCCCCGCCACGGCATTACTGAAGATGCGCACCTTCTCCAATGGCAAGCGCTTGAGCACGCGCTTCCGCAACAGCCCGTTTTCATTCAGGATTTCCCGCATCCATGTCGATGGGACCCAGGGATTGCGCCCAATGCCATCCAGCAGGCGATCGACCACCCCGCCGACCATCGTTTCGATCGGGTCGCTCCCTCGCACCGGATTCCATACCGAAGCGATCAGCGGCGCCAGCCGCTCGTCGACGACAGCGTCGAGCAGGGCTTCGCGGTCTCTGAAGTAGTAGTGCAGCATGGCCGGCGTCAGTCCCGCCTTCTGCGCGATCAGCGCAAAGCTGGTGGCCGCGGCGCCCAGTTCTGCAAACAACTCCGTGGCCGCCGTCAACAGCAGTTCGCGGGTCTCGCCTTCGCTGCGCGCCGCCGGCCTGCCCGGCGGTCTTTTCGCGGTTTGGTGACGGATCAACATATAATTAAATAATTAATTAATTAAATACGAATCTCTTCGCCGCGTCAAGGTGTCTGCAGTGCTTCAAGCTGTCTGCAATCTCCTACCCGGGTTTCGTGCCGGTTCGGCGGTCACAAATCGCTGCAGTTGCGGGCGCAATGGCCAGCGAGGGCCGCGGATAGGCGGTGAAGAAATGGCGAAAAGCAGGTAAGCTTTGAAACCCTCATCACGCCCACGCGTCGACGGTCACGAACCGGTGCGTCGCACCATATCGCGCCACCAGGAACCCCGCCGCCGTAATCGAGGGCCCACGATCGCCGGCCAGTTGGCGATGGTTGCCATCATGCAGCACGATGTTCGCCGCAAAACCCCGCCGCTCAGCCCGTTCAATCTTCGCCGCCAGCCGCGCCGCAATGCGATCCGCGGAAGGCTCGCTCCAATCCGTAGTCATCGCATTCCACAATACCGGATGCAATCCCAGTTCGCGCGCGATGCGAAACACCGCCGGCCGCCGCGCGCCGTATGGCGGCCGGAAATATCGCACCGGCGCGCCGCAGATCTGTTCAAGCGTCTGCTGCGTGCGTTGCAATTCCTCGCGAATGCGCGCGGCTGAACTGCGCGCCAGATTGGGGTGGCTCCAGGAGTGATTGCAGAGCAGATGTCCGGCTGCGGCAATACGCCGCACCAGCTCCGGCGCTGCCTGCGCGTGGCTGCCCATCATAAAAAACGTTGCCTTCACGTTGCGCGCGGCAAGCAGATCAAGCAGCGGCGGCGTCCACGCGGGGTTCGGTCCGTCGTCGAAAGTGAGCGCCAATTCCCCGGGCCGGGCCGGCGCGGTGAGCGCGCGCCCGAAGATTCGCGAGGCGGGCGACAAGGATGCATACGACCACCCGCCCAGAGCCAATCCTGCAACGGCGGCCACGCTTACCCCTGCGCAAATGCCTTTTTCGATCGGCGAAAGCATCTTCACTTCCAGTGTGAGTCTCAAGTGATTGCGGCGTCAAAGGGCAACTTGCGCGAGCGCAGATTGATGGAGTGATCCACGGCTGCCTTCTGTGACCGTGACATCGCTTCGGCCATCGGCAGGCGCGATTCAACGGTCAGTGCTTGTGCGATTGCCCGATCAGTCTCTCAAACTGCGGCGATGGCCCCTTGTTGCTCAACCACAGTCATGGCTGCGCGCATGAACCCAAGCGTATGCGCCATCCCTGCATGCCACGGCGCGGCGCAGGTCATCTGCGGGCTGTGATCGGGAATCATCACCCCATCAAATCCGTTCCGGTAAAGGATGGAAATGATTCTAAGCATGTCAATATCCCCGTCATCGATGAAGGTTTCGTGATAGTGGGGCACTTTGCCGCTTACATTGCGGAAGTGAACGTATGCAATGCGTTCCTGCCTGCTATAGCGGTCAACCACTTCGTACAAATTGCCCGCCGTCATCTCTGCCAGCGTTCCCAGGCAGAATTCAAGCCCGTTGTTCGGGCTGAGGTTTATGTCGATCAGCCGCTGATACATATCGGGTTGGTAAACCAGGCGCGGCTGCTGCCGCATGGTGGGCATGGGCGGGTCGTCGGGATGAGCGGCGAGCCTCACCCCCGATGCCTCGGCGACGGGCAGCACGTCTTCGAGGAATCTCTGCAGGCGATCCCATAGCTGTTCATGTGTGATCGGCGCCAGCACGCCCTTGGGAGCTATAGCGTCGTAAACCATGTTCCACACCACGCCATTGGGTATGGGCGTATCCTCGGGACCGTCCATGCCCACCGATGCCGCGCCTCCACGCGCAAACGGTCCGGAGACGCGGCCGGCGACGCCGGCGATAGAGAAGTTGTAGCCGAGAATCGGAATCTGCGCCTCGCCCATGCGGCGAAGGATGGTCTTCACATTTTCGATGTGGAGGGGCCGTTGGGGCCCGTCGAGGAGAATGTCGTACCAGTGTGCCGGATCGAGATTCTCAATGGCCTCAAGATGAAGGCCGGCGGCTTCAATCTGTTTGCGCAGGCCGGCAAGTTCTTCCAGCGTCCAAAGCTCTTCCGGACTGCCGGCGAAACCCCAGGGCGCGTTTCTATCTCCCGTGGGCTGATTATTATTCGGGTTTCTCGCGCCGCCTTTGAAGTAATCGACCAGATGCGCGACGATGTGCGTGCATCCCGCCTGCACGGCAAAAGCGTAGTACTCTTCATTCAGCATATGTCGATATAGGCCTATACCCAGCTTCATAGCTCTCCTGATCCCGGGTTCAAATATTCTGCAGCTTGCGACGCCTCTTTATCGCACACAGAAGTCGACTTTGCAATGTTTATAGCGGATTGCGGGCAAATCGGATTGCCGCTTTTCTTCCCGGCTGTCCCTCATGTGCAGACCGTGCGGCTAAAGCCGTTCGGGATAATTCGAAATCAGCCCGTCGGCACCGCAGGCTTTGGCAAATTCAATCTCATCCGGCTGGTCGACGGTATAAGTGAAGACCTGAATGCCCGCATTGTGCAGCGCATCCACGTAGCGGCGCGACAGTGAATGAATTGACAATCCTGCGTGAGTTGCTTTTGCCTCTGCCGCAAAAGTTGTCATGGTCACCGGCGTCGCTTCAATGAGTGCGATGGTCGGTGCGCTTGCATCGAGCGCGCGCACGGCAAGCAGCTCTTCATGCAAAAAGGAAGCGTAGAATACGGGGTCTGCGAAGCCGGCATTTTTGACCAGCTTCACAACCTGTTCCGCGATCTCTGAAACCTTGAATTCGATCATCAGCCCTGCCCGGCCATTCACCGCGGTGATAACTTCGTCTAGCGTTGGAATCGGCTGATCGCCAGGGACGGTGCGGATTCTACAGATCTCTGGGAGGGATTTCTCTGCTACCGGCCCCGAGCCGGTGGTTGAGGGTTGCAGGCGACGATCATGGAGAACGATGATGCGGCCATCGGAGGTTTGCTGCACGTCGATTTCGACCGCATCTACGCCCAGCCTGAGCGCTGTTTCAATGGAAAGCAGGGTATTTCCCGGAGCGTGGCCTGCCGCGCCGCGATGGCCAATGCGAAGATAGCCCATGCGTTCATTATGATGGGCAAACGCAGATGAAAAAAACCTGGCAGCGGGTGGCAAAAGTCATGATTCCAGAAAACCCTTTCCCCGCGGCGAAACCGACTGCGGAAATGTCCGATTAGAAGGGAAACGTGGCGGAAGCGGGCTTGGCAGGGACTAAAGCCCCGCTCCTTTTGCGACCTTACGGCCCGGCTGAAGCCGTGCCCTTGTTACAGAGCCTCTTCCATTTGAAATGCGATCAACCTGAGCCGGGCTCTGAAACTTTGGATTTCGTACCGGCGCTTCCAATTATCCTGTAGCGTGAACGCAACTCCAACCGCAAGGCTCCGCCGTCAGCCGCGCCGCGCTTCACTTTTGCGCGCCTCTTTTCGCTGGCTGGTGATTGTCGCGGTCTCTGCCTGGCTGCTTGCCGCGCTTGGCCTGGTTGCCGCGCGCTTTATCAACCCTCCCACTACCGCCGTCCAGATGCAGCGCCGCCTTCAGGCTTGGATTCACCACCGGCGCTATCGCAAGCAATTCAGATTCATCCCCCTCAGCCAGATTTCGCCCAACCTCCAGCACGCCGTCATCGCCGCCGAAGACGCACGATTTTATCAACACCACGGCTTCGACTGGCACCAGATCCGCATCGACGCCGGCGAAGACATGGACGGCGGCCGGCTGCGCGGAGCCTCAACGCTGGATCAGCAGCTGGTCAAGAACCTGTTCTTTGGCACGGGCCGCTCCTTCTTCCGCAAAGGCGCGGAGTTTACGCTGGTCCCGGTTGCCGAGATCGTCCTCGGCAAACGACGCATCCTTGAGCTTTACCTCAATCTTGTCGAATGGGGGCCAGGAATCTACGGCGCGGACGCGGCCTGCCGATACTACGACAAAACGCCGGCGCGGAGTATCGATCGTCAGGAGGCCGCGCGACTGGCGGCGATTTTGCCGGCTCCTCTGAGGTGGCATCCCCAGCGCATGAACCGCTACAGCGAAATCATTCTCACCCGCATGAGGCAAATGGGCTGGTGACGCATGCCATTCGCTCCGGCCTGCGTCGAACCTATGCTATCGTTCGCCAGAGGAACGTAATTCGTCCCATCTGCGTATTTTTCTTTCACTCAAGGTCGTCCCGTCCTGAGCTTTGTCTTGTCAAGGGCATTCCTTCAGTTGTGCCGCGGGCCGCTTTCATGGAGAATTTCCGGCCAGCAGGGAAATAATCTCCCCCGCCACGCCGACGGTGTATCCTTTTCAAAATCAAGGAAACTTGCGTTTCGCTGGCGTATTTTGCAAGGCTGCAGGCGCGTAGGGGGAGTTTCGAATCGTGACTCAATCGGGAATCAGCAGCAGGCATTCAGTCCTGGTGGCATGCCTCATCGCCTTCGTCTCCACGACCTCAGCGGCGCCAGCCCGGGTCGCCGCGCAAGCCGCGCCGGCGGCCGCAAAACCGGACATCGTCGGCACCTGGCAGGGAACGCTCCACGCCGGCCGCGATCTGCGCACGGTGATAAAGATTACCAAGGATGCTAAAGGGGAGTACAAGGGAGAGTTCTTCAGCATCGATCAAAACGGCAGACTGCCTATAGGCACAATCACCTTTCAGGACCGGGAGTTCGAGTTCGCGATCCCCGGCATCGAGTTGACGTACGACGGCAAGATGTCCTCTGACGGCAATTCCATCGAAGGAACAGTTACCCAGGGCGGGAACCCGCTGCCTCTTAATCTCACTCGCGCCACACCGGAGACCGCATGGACCATCCCACCGCCGCCGAAGCCCGTGCCGGCGATGGCGGCGAATGCAAATCCGTCCATTGAAGTATCGACGATCAAGCCGAGCAACCCGGGACAGCGCGGAAAAGGCTTCGGCTTCAACGGTCGCGAATTCTTGACCCGGAACACCGATGCATACGACCTCATCGCCTTCGCTTACGGTCTGGACACCAAGCAGATCGTGAACGCCCCGTCATGGTTCGAGAGTGATTTGTTCGACCTCGAGATATTGCCTGACGCGCCCGGACGGCCAAGCATGCAGCAGCAACAGATGCTGATGCGAGAGCTGCTCACGAGCCGGTTCAATTTGAAATTTCACAACGGAAAACGCGAAATGTCGGTCTATGCAATCTCTGTAGCCAAGGGTGGCCCAAAGCTTACCGCAGCAACCGAGCCGGCAAACTCGCCGCAGGCCTTCTTCTTCCGGCGTCTCGGTGATTTGACGGTGCGCAACCAGACCATGGCCGATTTTGCATCATGGATGCAGAACGGCGTCCTGGATCGCCCGGTGGTCGACCAGACCGGGCTTACTGGACGCTACGATTTCCAGCTTCTCTGGACTCCCGATGATTCGCAATTTACGCAGTTCCGGAGCGCCGGCGTCACGTTGCCCAAGGAGAGCGATGAGGCCAACGCTCCGCCGGATCTCTACACCGCGATCAAGCAGCAGCTCGGACTGGAAATCAAGGCCACCAGAGCACCCGATACGGTGATGGTAATCGACCACGTAGATCACCCATCGCCGAATTAACTCTTCAGCTCCCGCGATCTAATCTCCACCTCCGCTCCGTGTCCATCGTTTTCATGCTTTTTGTGAAGAGGGTGGAGAGCCACCACCATCGCTCTATGTGCCTCAATCGTCATCGCCGGCCCAAAGCTACGCCAGCCCCAGCCCGCCATCCACCGTTAATATCTGCCCGGTCACAAACTCCGGTCCCGCCGCGAAGAACAGCACTGCCCGCGCCACATCCTCCACCGCTCCGTTGCGCCCCATCGGCGTCTTTTCCGCGAATCGCGTCGCGCGCTCCTCTTGTTCCCCGCCCGCATCAATCCATCCCGGCGCCACGCAGTTCACACTCACCTCCGGCGCAAAGGCCTTGGCCATCGCCTCCGTCAGCATGTGCAGCGCCGCTTTCGACGCGCAATAGTGCGCGTGACTCGCCCAGGCGCGAATCCCGCCCAACGATCCGATGTTCACAATCCGTCCATGTGCCGAGCGCAGATGCGGCAGCGCCTCCCGCACCACCAAGAATGGCCCGCGCACGTTGGTCTCAAAGACCGCGTCCCATTGCTCTATGCTCAGTTCGCCCAGCGGCGCTGAATCAAAGACGGCCGCATTATTGACCAGCACGTCCAGCCGCCCGAACTGCGCGGTCAATTTGCCTACCGCCGCGCGAACCGAATCGTGCGCACGAACATTGCACTCCAGCGCCAGCGCGCGTCGCCCCAGCGCTCCGATGTCCACTGCCGTGGCCGAAGCTTCCGCGCGCGATCTCAGGTAAGTAATGGCCACGTCCGCGCCCGCCTGGGCAAGTGCAAGCGCAATGCCGCGCCCAATGCGCCGCGCGCCGCCGGTAACCAGCGCGACTTTTCCGGCAAGAGGCTGATCAGGCATGTGGCGTGTGGCGAAGACGGTAATTGGAATCGCGAAAGAAGATGCGCATCAATCGCCGCCTTTGGAGGCAGATCACTCTTCACACTGGCTGTGTCGCAAGGATCACCACCATTCAGCGGTGGCCCAAGAGCCTAATTCTTCGGCGAATCTGTCGACTTATCGCTCGATGAGCCTTTTGCAGACCCGCTGGAGGTGTTGCCGTTCGACGATCCGTTGGCCCCGTTCTGTCCCTTGCTCGGCGCCGATCCACCAGCGCTTTTGGCGCCGTCATCGGAGGTATCGTGATTGTCGTAGACCGA
This sequence comes from Acidobacteriaceae bacterium, assembly GCA_030038435.1. Lineage (GTDB taxonomy): Bacteria > Acidobacteriota > Terriglobia > Terriglobales > Acidobacteriaceae > Telmatobacter. Next base: position 9,562 of record JASHOY010000023.1, read on the forward strand.
GTATTGCTGGCCGGGCAGCTTCATCTTGATCTGCATGGACTCTTCGGCCTTGCCGATCTTGTACTCGCCGCCGAAGGTCTGATAGCCGTGCGCAATCACCTGCAGCAGGATGGTGTCGCCGATGGGAATCACAGTCATTACAGCTACGCCATCTTCGTTGGTTTTCAGCTCCATCCCGCCCTTGTCCTTGCCGTTCTCATAGGGATGGAAGATCACATGAGCATCGTTGATCGGCGTCTCGTCGTCGTTACGCAGGACGGTCACCGTAATTCGCGAAACCGGCGGCGGCGGCTTGAATTTGCGTCCCCGATAGTGATCTTGCCGGGCGCCGGCGGTGAGGGGGCAGATCAGCAGCACAATTGCCACCATGGACATACTCGTGCGAAGAAGGGAACTGCGGGACATGCCCTCCATTGTAGCCGCTCGCGCCATGCCAATTGAAGACCCATCGTGAATCAGTCCGAGCGATCCCGTTTCCAGATAAAGGAAGATTTGTATTGAAAGGGCACGGCTTTACAGGCTTGCGGAAAGAGTCCGAATAGAGGGTAAAAGTGGTGGAGACGGGCCTGGCAGGAGCTAAAGCCCGCTCCTCTCGCGACGCTTGCGGTATGTCTGAAGTCGTGCCCTTTCAAAACCGCTGCTGCTCATAATTGCAAACCCCCAATGCGATTGCGATGGGCAATCGGCAGTGGCCATTTTGAATCCGCCTTGAAGGGTATGAGATTCCCTCGTAGGGAGACAGGAAAATAGCCCAGGACAAGCCTGAACCTGAGGGCAACGAAGGGGAAGGGATAGCCCTAGAAACAAGTCCAAAGAGAAACAAGCACCCCGCAAGGGTGCCTCAAGGAATCTCTGTGCCTTGCAACAGGAATGTAAAATCTCCAGAGCCCTGGGCCCAAGCCGGGGAAGATTAGCAATCCAATCTGCCCGCTCCAACCTGGCGGGCACTGGAAAAGCGCTACATCAGTGTCTGAGTCGACCAAGTCCTCAACGCGGTTTCCGTGACGTCAGCGAAGGCATACTATGTGAGCGTAATATGCTCAAATATTAACAATCACCCCTTGACAAAACTCCCCCGGCTTCCCTATCTTTAGCAATTGGAAAGCGAGAGTGCTAGCAATCCGCCGTCCGGCTTGCCTGAGGGTTCCGGCCGGCACCCGCAAAATTAACCTGCATTCGTAAGCTTCCGCAGTTTTATTTCAAATCACTCAAATCCCGCGGCCGGCGACCCCGTCCGCGTGTGAAGGAGAAGCGAAGCAATGGCAGCAACATCTGTAACGACCACGTTCACCCCGCTCCACGACCGCATCCTCGTCCGCCGGGTGGAAGAGACTGAAACCGTCCGCGGCGGCATCATCATCCCTGACAGCGCCAAGGAAAAGCCTCAGGAAGGCGAAGTCATCTCCGTAGGCAAAGGCAAGTCCAACGACGAAGGCAAGGTCTTCCCCCTCGATGTCAAGGCTGGCGACCGCGTTCTCTTTGGCAAATACTCGGGCAACGAGATCAAGATTGACGGCGAAGAATTCCTGATCATGCGCGAGGAAGAAGTCCTGGGCATCATCAAGAAGTAACTTCCGCCAACGCGCCAGGGGTCGGGGATCAGGGGTCAGGGCTCAGAACAGCCGTTGACCGCGGGAATCTCATCGAAAACGATCTCCACCTCAGGTGATAACAGAAACTGAAATACGGGTCGAACGCGGATTTGCGGTGCTGAACCCTGATCCCTGACCCCTGAACCCTCTGAGGAGAAACACATGGCAAAGCAAATTCTGCACGGTGAGGATTCCCGTCAGGCCATCCTGCGCGGCGTCAACACGCTCGCCGACGCCGTCAAGGCCACCCTCGGCCCCAAGGGCCGCAACGTCGTTATCGAAAAGAAATTCGGCTCGCCCACCATCACCAAAGACGGTGTGACCGTAGCCAAGGAAATCGATCTCAAGGATCCCCTTGAGAACACCGGCGCCCAGCTCGTTCGCGAGGTCGCCTCCAAGACCTCGGACGTGGCCGGCGACGGCACCACCACCGCTACCGTTCTCGCCCAGGCCATCTTCCGCGAAGGCGTGAAGACCGTGGCTGCCGGCGCCAACCCCACCGCCCTCAAGCGCGGCATTGAGAAGGCCGTCAACACCGTCATCGGCACCATCGACAAGGAAGGGAAGCGCGTTGACCAGGGAGCTCTCGGCAAGCTCTCCAAGCCCGTCAACGAAGGCTCCGTCGCCCAGGTCGGCGCCATCTCCGCCAACGGCGACCAGGAAATCGGCGACATCATCGCCCACGCGGTCAAGGTCGTCGGCAAAGACGGCGTCATCACCATCGAAGAGTCCAAGACTATGCACACCGGCCTTGAGACCGTCGACGGCATGCAGTTCGACCGCGGCTACTTGAGCCCCTACTTCGTCACCGACGCCGAGCGCCTCGAAGCCGTCCTCGACGATCCCTACATCCTCATCTTCGAGAAGAAAATCAGCGCCATGAAGGACCTCCTGCCCCTGCTCGAGCAGGTCGCCCGCGGCGGCAAGCCCCTCCTCATCATTGCCGAGGACGTCGAAGGCGAAGCCCTCGCCACCCTGGTGGTGAACAAGCTGCGCGGCACCCTCAACGTGGCCGCCGTCAAGGCTCCCGGCTTCGGCGACCGCCGCAAGGCCATGCTCGGCGACATTGCCACCCTCACCGGCGGCAAGGCCATCACTGAGGACCTGGGCATCAAGCTCGAAGGCGTGAAGATCGACGACCTGGGCCGCGCCAAGCGCATCACCATCGACAAGGACAACACCACCATCGTCGACGGTGCCGGCAAGGCCAGCGACATCGAAGGCCGCGTCAAGGAGATCCGTTCGCAGATCGAGAAGACCACCTCCGACTACGACAAGGAGAAGCTCCAGGAGCGTCTCGCCAAACTGGTCGGCGGCGTCGCCATCATCAAGGTCGGCGCAGCCACTGAGACCGAGCTCAAGGAGAAGAAGGCTCGCGTTGAAGACGCCCTCCACGCCACCCGCGCCGCGGTCGAAGAAGGCATCGTCCCCGGCGGCGGCGTAGCCCTGGTGCGCACCATCCCCGCCGTCGAAGAGCTCATCGGCAAACTCGAAGGCGACGAGAAGATCGGCGCCCAGATCGTTCGCCGCGCCCTCGAAGAGCCCCTGCGCCAGATCATCGCCAACGCCGGCGAAGAGGGTGCCGTGGTTGTCGCCAAGGTCCTCGAGTCCAAGGAGCAGCACTACGGCTACAACGCCCTCACCGGCAAGTTCGAGGACCTGGTGAAGGCGGGCGTCATCGACCCCACCAAGGTGACGCGCACGGCTCTGCAGAACGCAGCGTCGATTGCGGCGCTGCTGCTGACCACCGAAGCTCTGGTAGTCGAGCTGCCCGAGCCCAAGGCGCCAGCCCCGGCCGGCGGCCACGGCGGCGGCATGGACGGCATGTACTGAGCTTCGCGCTCAGCGAACCGCGCCTTCGGCGCAAAAACCAAAGGCCTCCGGCGTCAGCCGGAGGCCTTTTTGTCACTGTGTGAAGGGTACGGGCTTCGGCTCGTACATCGGCACTCACATCCAAATCACTCTGTCGTCCCGTGCGCAGCGAAGCATCTGCCGGTTGCTCCTCATCCCGCAAAGCTCGGCCAGACTTCGGCGCATGTCCCAATCTAGGGCCTGTTAACACTATTGGGGTGGATGGCGTTGCGAGTGTAAATTCGGCCAGACACCGGGGTCCCCGCGGACAGTTCTTTGTCCGTGGGGTGGAGTCGAGAGGACGGCCGAAGGCTGTGGCAGGCCCCACCGTCGAGGCCGGCAACGAAGTATGGCCGAATTTACGCCGCAACCCGAAGGGACGGGGCCAGATTTGCCGATTTCGTTGTCGCTCGTCGCTCCAGGGATTGACCACAGCACGCTCCTCGCTTCTAGAACTCGGCAAATCTGGCTCCCGTCGCCGCCATCCCAATAGTGTTAACAGGCCCTAGTTCTCCGCGCACCGCCCAAAGTTTCGACTCGCCAGCGAACCCCACAATCCAGCGGCATGCTGCGGCTGACTGTAGTCTTCACCGTATGCGCCACAGCGAATTAAC
>JASHOY010000163.1 GCA_030038435.1 Acidobacteriaceae bacterium
CGCGCGCACACTTTCTCTGTGAGCAACTCGTACCCTGTCGTCGCCGCCCACAAGCGCGGTGATGGAAACCGACTTCGGCGCGGAAAACGTGGCATCCCATCCGGCGCGGTGCTCCACGCTGGTGATCTCTCTGCCGTTCTTGCCTTCGTAGGTCCGCGAAACCTGGTGCCGGACGAGCTGTTCGCCTGTTTGGGGATGCTGGCCCTCGGCGAGCCGCGCAAATTGCTCGTCATGCACAGGCCCGGTGAGGTTCCATTGGCCCGCGAGCCTCCCTTGCCACTCGCTGTGGCCCTGCTGGTCTCGGCTCCAATAGTTCTGCTGCTGCGAGACGAACTCTTTTGCATGGTACATTCGCGCCTGGCTCGCCGATAACGGCTTCGATATGGTGAGCATGGGGAGTGCTCCTCAACCGCCTGGCTTTTGCCAGGCCCGGTACTTCCGTTCATTCGATCTCGTCCCTTTCGCTCCACAGATAGCCCTCGCCCGTTCCGTTGTAGACGCCGAAGAGTGGAAATGCGAAGGATGCCGGTCTTGCCGGCGGCTCGGGCTGTACAACGATTGGGGCCTTTGCGGCCCGATGCATTTCTCTGCGCCGCAGTGCACTCCGGTGCAATGCCGCCAATCGGGATTGAACTCCTCGCGCCATCGCCGCACACCTGTCGAAAAGGCTTGGGAGTTGCGCCTCCCAGCGTGACCGCTGGCGCTTCCAGGAGAGATCCGCAGCCCAGTCCATCAGCCAGTTTCCCAGCCAGAGGCACCCGTAAATTCCATAGCAAAACACCACCAAGCCGCAGGCCTCCGGCAGAAGAAGGAAGCTCCAGGGTCCCTCGTCCTCAAAGGCCAGATCGGGCAAATCTTGTCTAAGCGTCGCTGCCAAAAACTGCTCTGGCGGTCCCACCGCCAACCCTTTCCAGCCCGCATCGAGGGCCGACTGAGACAACCTCATGCCGGTCCCGTCTTCGGAATCCACCACATCTTCATCCGTAGCCAGTGCCCGTTTGTGATGCGGCCTGATCTTCCAGATGATGCGTACTTCCGCAGTCGCCGGCGTGATCACCGGCAGAGAAGACCAGACGTATGCGGGCAGGTAATGACGCTGAATCGGCGTCCAGAATGTCAGCCCATTCAAGATGCATGATCTCCTGATCCCGCAATCCGCACTTCAGGGCAAGGCTGATGACCAGATGCATGTACGGTCCGGCGGCGCCGAGAATGCAGCTGATCTCGTCGCTTGTATAGATCGTCGGCAGGGTCTCGTCGTAACGCGGAGGCGGGGGGAGAATGGACCGGTCCACTCCAGAGAAACGTAGAAAGCTGGCGATGCGTGCGTGCTTGTTGGCTACCGTCCGATCCGAGCAGCCACGTTTCCTGAGCGCCGCATGAAAATCGAACAGGTCGTTGCGGCGGATCTCGTCCGCGTAGCTCTTTTTCACGGTGCGCAGAAACTCGGCCGTGACCAGGCGATTCACATCGGCGGCGACATTGGCTCCGCGCTGCTCGGCGTCGCGGATAAACTCGCGCGCCTTTGCGGCAAGGTTGACTCGTCCCGGCTCGTCTGCGGGGAGCAGCATGCCCGCTGCTCGCGCCGACTCCTTCGCCGCGAGTTTGTGTTTTGCACCGTCGTTGGTCCCTAATAGAGATTCTCCGGAGCGGCCTGCGCCTTGCAGCCAAGGATCGCATCGCGCCAGGCTTTGGCCTGGCGATTAGCGATTTCTGGCGTGGCGAAGTAGATTTGCAACTTATTGCTCTGCCCCACCTCGGTGTAGCTCATCGTATCCGAATCTGAGTAGTTGGCTTCGTCAAGGACTAAGAACTGCTGGCTGAATGGGATACTGAGCTGCACGTCGCCTGCCGGGGAGTTGGCAGTGACGGTGATTCCGTCGGGAGTCGCCCTTGAGAGCTCTACCACGTTAACATCGCTTTCGTCTTCTATCTCCTTAGTTTTTCCCGATGACTGATTCGAATAAACAGTGTGAGTATCTGTCTTAACAAAAACCAAGCACCCCTGATACATGATGCTGATGTCGATATGGGCCTTTCCGGCTGAATTCTTCGGATATTTTGCAGGCACCGACAATTCATCTACGGCCGCCAGGTGCTGGCTTATCCAGGACAGGATCTCGGCGACAGATGCGGGGCCTGGCGCTGTGGCCGTCTGGGCTGCCTGCTGCGGAATCAGAGCTTGCGCAGGAGCCGGGCTCTGCGCGGTCGGCATGGCCGGTGTGACGCTTGTATCCGGTGCCGGTTGCGCCGCCGGTGTAGAAGCCGCCGTAGCTGCTGCAGGAGCGGCTTGCGCGGTGCTCTCTGCCCGGATGCACTTCTCCAGCAGGCTCCTGACCTCAGCCTGATTCGCCTCAGGCGCACGCTCCAGAGCTTTCGAGAAATCGCCGGCGGCTTCATCGTATTGCTGCTCAGTCTGCAGCGCGCCGCCTGCAACCACATACGCTTCCCAGCGCGACGGAGCCGCGGCGATCGCCTTCTGGCTCACCGTCAGCGCCTGAGCGGCGGTGCCCGCCTTCAAGTCAGCTTGCGCCTGCGCAACGAGCTGGTCATAATCGGGTGTTTGGCAGCTAGCCATCATAGGCATCAGCAAGCCAAGTGTTGCCGCCGATATCCGAAGCAGACCTGCAAACCGAATGGGCATCGTTGGTCTCCTCAATGCATCGCGGCAGGCGCATGGGCCGAAGTGCCGTTTTGTTGTTTGGTCTTGAGCGCAGCGAGCGCCTTGTTCAGGGCGGCTTTCTTGCTCATGGGAGCACGCTCAATCGCCATGGAGAGAAAGTTCTCGGCGTCGCCGGCGCGGCCGTCTTGCGAAAGCGCGCTGGCCGCAATGGCGTAGGCTTCCCAGCGCTTTGGGTCGGTCTTGGCGGCATCGGCCGCGGTGGCGATCGCGGGTTTCAACATGCCGGCGTTGAGATACACGCGGGCGCGGGCGATGGCGTCGTCATAGGCGCTCTGCGTGCGTCCGGCGGGCGTAGCCTGCAGCTTCTGCACTTCGGCAATATGAGCAAGCTCGGCTTTGACGCGCGGAGCGAGCTTGGAGTCGGGATCGACGCGCAGATAGCCCTGAAACCAATGCGCGGCGCGCGGCCAGTTGCCTTTGGCCTCAGCCAGAATACCCAGGTTGTAATAGGGCGCGGCAAAGTTGGGATCGAGAAGGACGGCGCGCAGAAAACCCTTGTGCGCTTTCTCCAGGTCGCCATCCCGCATCAGGTACATCACGGCTTCCTGGAACTGCGTCCGCGCCAGTTGCCGCTGCGAATCGGTAACAACCGATGCCTGCGAACGCTGGTTCTTGGGTGCCGGTGCTGGCGGGGCAGTCTGTGAGGCCAGCAGCGAAACTTGCGTTAGCGCCACGATGAGTTCCATGCACCAAATGAATGCAAGGATTCGGTATTTCATCTCGCAACAGTCCCTCGCCGAGTGTCCATCATGTAAAGTTTCTGTAACCCGCTCTCGCGCAGTTTATTTGCCGCAGGCTGACGTGTATCCCATGGAGCAAGCTTTTTGATACAGCTGACCAGCCGTGGCTGAGTTTTGAGTTACTCCCCGCCCATTCGCATATAAAAAGCCCAAATTGTTGCACCCGTTGGCGTCTCTTCCGTCGCACGCTTTCTGAAAGAGTTGCGCGGCCGTGACTGAGTTTTGAGTTACGCCCTGGCCATTCGCGTATAGAAAACCCAAATTGTTGCACCCGTTGGCGTCTCCTCCATCACAAGCCTTCTGAAAGAGCTGTGCGGCCCAAGCTGGATTCTTAATCCAGTCCTTACCAGCCAGGTAGAGGGTACCGAGGCAAGTGCACCCGTCCGCCCACCCCCCATTGCAGGCCGCCTGATAGAACTGAGCTGCAAGAGGGATGCTCTTGACTTCACCTCTACCGGACTCGTACATCACGCCGAGATCCTGGCAGCCAGCTGGAACATTGCCGTCGCAAGCTTTCTTATACAATTGAGCCGCAGTTACGTCATTCTGAACCACACCTTGCCCCGTCGCATACAATCCGCCCAAATTGCCGCAAGCTGCGAAGTACTCCGCATTGCAGGCCTCTTGAAAGGCATTGAAAGCTCCCGAAGTATTGCCGCTTCGATACATTGTGAGGCCCTGCTGATAAAGTCCAGGGGCCATAGCTTTGCGCGCCAATGCAGCAAACGCTCCATTCGGATACTGCTGCAAGTACGATTGAAAATCGCTGGGGTTCCTGCTGTTTTGGATGGTCTTCCAGAGCACCACTTCCGCCTGGGTGACAGTCGATTCCGATGCAGGCTGCGCCGCCGGTGTTTGTGCCGGGGTGGTCTGCGCGGCGCCCTGCGCTTTGACGCACTTCTCCAGCAGGCCGCGCACCGCATCTTTTCTAGCCTCGGGCGCATACTCAAGAGCTTTTGTGAAATCGTCGATCGCCTTGTCGTATTGCTGCTCCATCTGCAGCGCGCCGCGGCCACAACGTATGCTTCCCAGCGCAACGGCGCCACGGCGATGGCCTTCTGGCTCAGTGCGAGCGCCTGCGCGGCATTGCCGGCCTGTAACTGGGCTTTGCTCTGTTGGAAAAGCGCTTCATAGCTGGGTACCGTCTGGGCGCAGAGGGCTAAGGCGCACGCGAGATAGAACCCGCAACAAATCCGTTTCCCCACACGCATCCTGGCGTTCTCCTTTAACCGGCCGTTATTGGATCGACGTTAAAATTGCCTTGACCTGGACGGCAAAGGGGCCGTTGGGAGCCAGTTCAAGATACTTCTCATAGGCTTCGGCGCATCCCGGAGGCGCGACGATCTTGCCGGCCTTGCCGATCGTGGCGCCGCTAATGAGGGCTTGGCCCTTGAGGTAATAGGGGATTGGATTGCTGGGATTGGCGGCAATGGCCTGGTTGGCAGCGGCGACGGTGGCGTCGATATTGCCGACGCGATTCATCATGATGGCTTCGTTGCCGTAGTACACCGCGGCGTTCTTGGGGTCATCCTTGACCGCAGACTCATAGGCCGCTTGGGACTCCGCTATCTTTCCCATCATGACTAGTACCTCACCGAGCCTGTTTTGGGCCGCAGCTTCAACATCCATCTTGGGCACCTTGGCGGCGGCATCCACTTCAATAGCCTTCTGGAGCGAAGTCGCGGCTGCAGGGAGTTTCTTTTCGCCCTCCTGCGCACGGCTAAGCTCAATCCAGAGAAGCGCGGCGTCCGGCATCATCTCCGTCGCCTGCGACATCAACTGGTCAGCCTCGCTGTATTTGCCCTGCTGATTGTCTAATTGTGCTTCCTTCAACATTGAATTAGCTTTGTTGGTGTTCTGGCTCGTCGCGGCCGCTGCTTGTAGCTTTGCTAAGCTGTTTTGCGCCAGCGCGGCAAAGGCGCCGTTTGGATACTGCCGTAGATAGGCCTGGAAATCGCTGGGATTGGTGCTGTTCTGGATGGTCTTCCAGAGCACCACTTCCGCCTGGGTGACGGTTGACTCCGATGCGGGCTGCGCTGCCGGTGTTTGTGCCGGGGTGGTCTGCGCGGCGTCCTGCGCTTTGACGCACTTCTCCAGCAGGCCGCGCACCGCATCTTTTCTAGCCTCGGGCGCATACTCAAGAGCTTTTGTGAAATCGTCGATCGCCTTGTCGTATTGCTGCTCCACCTGCAGCGCTCCACCGGCCACCACATACGCTTGCCATTGCGACGGAACCATAGCGATAGCTTTCTGGCTCTCTGTCAATGCCTGCGCAGTGTTTCCCGCTTTCAGGTCGGCCTGCGCCTCCGCGACAAGCTGGTTGTAGCCGGCGGCCTGTGGCGTTAACGGCGGCGAGTGCAGGACTACGGCCACTAATCCTGCAATTGCAATTCCGGCTCGAAATGTGGCGTTCATTTTTCTCCCCGATAGCGTTGTGCCTTACCCTGCATGCGGACCCTGCGCCGCAAGTAGACCATCTTCCACGGCGCTTCACCCGGACGGCGAAACGCACCGCTCCTCCAACTGAAGAGCGCTGTCTCGATAGACCGTTGCTTTGGAGGGGTCGGTTTGCCGATCCGCCTCTTTGTTATAGAAAAACGACGCCACAATAATTGCCTGCGGATTCGAGGGCGAATTTTGCAGGATCGCGAGAGCATCCTGCATGGCCTGATCTGAGTTACTTTGCCTGATGTCTATCTGCAGCAGCATTTGCAGCACAGCTTCTCGTGCTGTGGAGTTTGGGTATGCATTCAGGAAAGAACGAAATGCCTCCCCTTGCCTAGCTGCATCTTGGATACCGGCGGCCGCAGCATAGGCGTTAAATTCCTTCTGGTCCTTGATGGAGATTATGTTGTTAGAGTGGCGCTCCGCCAACCTGTAACAGCTCGAAGTCAGTAACTTATCGAGATCCAGGCGTGCGAGGGTAGAGTAGGCGCCGGTCGGATATTGCTTGAGGTACGCCTCGAAGCCGGTGGGGTCCTGGCTGCCTTGGATTGTTTTCCAGAGCACCACCTCTGCCTGGGTGACATTTCCTTCCAATGCCGGCTGTGCCGCCTGGGTGGAGACCGCCGTAGAGGACGGGGCTGCCTGTGCAGCAGTTTGCGCCTGGATGCACTTCTCCAATAGATTCTTGATGCCTGCCTGCTTTGCCGCCGGGGCCAGCTTCAGTGCCTGTGTAAAATCATCAACGGCCTTGTCGTACTGCTGCTCAACCTGCAGCGCGCCGCCAGCCAGTACATACGCTTCCCAACGCGATGGAGCCGAGTCAATGGCCTTCTGGCTCTCCGTCAGCGCCTGCGCGGCGTTGCCCGCCTTCAGATCGGCCTGCGCTTGCGCGACGAGCTGGTCGTAATCGGCTGTTTGGGCGCTCGCAAATGAGGCGGAGATGACGCAAAGCAGCAGCGCTGTTGACGTATTTCGGAAAAAACGGCGGCAGCTCATATTTGGTATTCCCGTGTGACTCCGAAAGCATTCATTGACAGACGCGCGAACGCCCAGATCTCGAACGTGGTTAATCGCAGGGTGTGCCCAGTGTGCTTGCCCTTTGACGGAACTGGGCCGCCGCCGCTACATCCTGGCTCACTCCCAGGCCTTTTTCGTAGAGTTCGGTGAGACCACAGCAGCTATAGGGATCTCCCAGACCACAACCTTTTCGGAAAAACTGGGCCGCGGTCGCCATATTTGGGGTCACACCAGGAACGTTTTCTTCGTACAGATTCCCCAACGCGTGGCAGGCGTAGCCATCGCCCAGGTTGCAAGCCGCTTCAAAGAATTGGGCCGCAGTCGCCGGATTTCCTAAGGTTGTGCTTAATTCGTAAGTCCAACCCAAATTTTCGCACGCCCCGGAGTTCCCCAAGCCACAGGCCTGCCTGAGATCCACGAGAGATCCGGAGAGGTTGCCGCTCTTGTTTAGGCTTGCGGCCTGATCCAAAAGTACAGAAGCCATGGCCTTGCGTGCCAGCGGGGTGAACGCTCCATTTGGATACCGCTGCAGGTAGGCCTGAAAATCGCTGAGATTCGTGCTGTTCTGGATGCTCTTCCAGAGCACGACCTCTGCTTGGGTTACGCTGGCTTCAGATGCGGGCTCCGGAACCAGCGGGGGGGCGAGCGTGGTCGATGATGGCGCGGGCGCCGATTGCGCCGCGACTTGCGCCCGAATGCATTTCTCCAGCAGATTCTTGACGCCTGTCTGCTTTGCCGCCGGGGCCAGCTTCAGTGCCTGTGTAAAATCATCAACGGCCTTGTCGTACTGCTGCTCCATCTGCAGCGCCCCGCCCGCCACCACATACGCTTCCCAACGCGACGGGGCCGCCGCGATGGCCTTTTGGCTCTCAGTCAACGCCTGCGCAGCGTTGCCCGCCTGCAGATCGGCCTGCGCCTGCGCGATAAGCTGGTTGTAGTTTGCAGTCTGGCCGGCTGCCATAGCTGACAACAGCAAGCCCAATGTGGCAATGGCACTACGAGAAACAAGGCTCATGGTTTCATTCCCAATCGCAATGAAGCTCAATTAACACAAGTCAAAATGCGTTCTTCCACAATCGAAGAGCGGCAGCGCCCGGCGCGTTCAGCCCTTATTGGTCTGCATCAGGGCTCACAATCAGGCCGAAGAGCTGGCCCGTCTTGCCCACAAGCGTGTCCAGATAGTTGTAGAGGCCTTGAGGCACGTTGCCATCAGCCGCGGCCATGGCTGGTCCCAAACCCGTCAAGGGGTTTGCCGCGTAATAGATCTCGTTGACTTTCTGTGTCACCGGGTCGGACGATGTACTGTCAGCTGCCGCGTCTCTTAATTTCTCTTGAGCGTAATTCAGCCCATCCTGAACGTAATCCAGGTTCTCTTCGAGCCACCCTCCCAACGAGGGCGAATCCTCATCCTGAGACAGCGTATTCTCAACCTGTTCCGTAACCTCGTCGCTGGATGGTTCGGGCTGAGCGTCATTGGCTTCAAGAACCGCCGTGTCCGCGTTCTGGATCTCCTGCTGTGCCGATGCTTCTCCTGTGCCGGAACCGCTCATCT
>JASHOY010000164.1 GCA_030038435.1 Acidobacteriaceae bacterium
CCGTCCAATCCGGGCTCAAGTTCATTGTGAACGTGGTGCTCGATGCATCAGGCACGATTGCGGGGATCGTGGCCGGCGACGTGGTAAAGGCGCATCGCGCCGGAGTCGAAATTGCCAAGCCTATCTACACCCTCGAACTTGCGGAGAGGCCCGATATTGTTGTGGCCAGTTCGCATCCGGCGGACCGGGATCTATGGCAGGGCTTCAAACCGGTGAACAACTGCGGAATGCTGGCCAGGGACGGGGGAACGCTCATCCTGATGATCCCCGCACCTGAAGGCATCGCGCCGGATCACACGCAGCTTGTCGATTTCGGTACCACGCCCGCAGATAAGGTAATAGATCTGGTGACCGAAGGCAAAGTGCGCGACGAAGTTGCTGCGGCAACTTATCTGGCCTTCGACCAGACGCGGAGACGCCTGCATATCGCCCTGGTTTCGGATGGAATATCCGACGCCGAGGCGCGCAAGATCGGCATCACGGCGACACCCCGATTCAATGAAGCATTGGCCGCAGCTCTGGCGCGACACGGGAAAGAGGCACGCATCGGAGTAGTTACTGCGGGCGCCGACATCATGGCCAGATTCACTGGCAAGGAGACGGAACTATATGCCGCGGTTTGCAGCCAATCTGACCATGATGTTCAATGAGGTTCCCTTCCTTGACCGATTCCAGGCGGCAGCCGAGGCAGGCTTCACGGCAGTCGAGTTTCTCTTCCCCTACGAGTACTTGCCGGAAGAAGTAGGCGACCGCGCCACGGCCTGCGAGACGCAAATCGTCCTTTTCAATATGCCGCCAGGAAATTGGAGTGCAGGCGAACGTGGCATCGCCGGTATACCGGGGCGCGAACAGGAATTTCGCGAGGGTGTAGATATTGCGCTTGTCTATGCCGATCACCTGTCTGTGACCAGGCTTCATGCCATGGCCGGCGTGGCGCCAGCGGGAGCGGACTTGACAGCCTGCCGCGCGACTCTCATTGCCAACCTGAAGTACGCCGCGGAAAAACTCGCCAAGCGAAACATGACACTGCTTCTTGAAGCTATCAATACCCGTGATATACCCGGCTTCATGGTTACCACACAGGAAGAATCTGCGCATATCTGCGTGGCCGTGGGCGCGCCCAATCTGAAAATGCAGATGGATCTTTACCACATGCAGGTGATGCAGGGAGATTTGGCCACTACCCTAAAGCGCCATGCATCGCGGTGCGGTCACATTCAGATTGCCGGATGCCCCGAGCGTCACGAGCCGGATACCGGTGAGGTTCGCTATGACTATCTCTTCCACCTGATCGATGAGATCGGGTATCAGGGGTGGCTTGGTTGCGAGTATCGACCTGTGGGCAAAACCACAGACGGTCTGGGTTGGTTGAGCGCCGCGACGCGCTGACCGTGCCCGAGGGCCATTGCAGGAGAAGACTATGGCAACGACGAGACGGATTGCATACGGTGCCGCTGCCGCGACTCCCGCGAGCATTGCAAAAGCGCTTCACCGCAGTCCGCCTGAAGGCCTCAAAAGGGATGACTGAAGCCTTTCTTCTCGATACTGAGATGACGGCAATCTTGGGAAGGTGCGGTGGCGGCAGGATCGCGCCATTCGCTGCAATTCAATCGCGCTCAGCTTGCTGACGCTTCGCAACGGCGAGCGCGTGTGAAAAGAAACAAGGAGACCTGAGTCATTCGCGGGTGGCAAGGAATTGCGAGGTGAGAGCATGCAATTTTTCGTTGAAGCGACCTAGAAATTATCCGCAAATGGATATAGGTAGCGCCGAACTCCAGCTCGGCTGTCATGTGGGTCTCCTGACCCGCATGACGCTGCCGGCGGCGGGGATGCTGCCACTACAGCCGCTTTCGAAAGCGGCGCTACTCTGTCACACAATCTAAGGATAAGTTCTTAGTGATTGGAGAGACAAAGGCTTCTCGGGTGCGCAGATCCTCTGCGCATTTTTTCCTTGACAACCATAAATCGTTTTCTATAAATTGGCGCCTGCTCAGAAAGTCTGCTTATCTGGTTGTCTGATGTTCCAATCCGTCAACCGGATGATGAATCAGGAGGTTCAAATGCAAATTGGTGCGAGTAAAAACGGGGCGCTGACACTTCTCGCCTCATTCCTTTTCCTGACCTCCGCTACAGCCGCGCTCGCGCAACTGCAAGCGGGGCGAATCGTTGGACAGGTATTTGACCCGCAGCACGCCGCCGTTCCCGGGGCCAGTGTCACGGTAACAAATACTGCTACCAATTTCTCGATGATCGTTAAAACCGACGCGTCCGGCAATTATGTGGTTACTCCTCTCAATCCCGGCGACTACTCGGTCAGCGCTATCGCCAGCGGCTTTCAGAACGTGGTGCGCAAGGGAATCGACTTGACCGTCGGGCAAGCGGCCGAGGTGGATTTCAGTCTTCCTCTCGGCGCAACAAGTACAAAGGTGGTGGTGAGTTCCGCCGGGCCTATTCTCCAGACCCAGTCCGGCACACTTGACCTCACCGTCGGCAACACCCAGGTCGAGAACCTTCCCCTCAACGGCAGACAGTTTACGCAACTTGCCGAACTCTCGCCCGGCGTGGCTCCCCTGCCGGCCTCGGGAAACACGCAGAATGTACGTCCCGAATTATTAAATGGCAACGTATTCGACGGCATTTCCGGCCAGGAAACAGACTTCCTGCTCGATGGCGCCGACATTACGGCGCATCATGAAGGCGGCACTCAGATCATGACATCGATCGATGCTCTGCAGGAATTCAACGTCGAGTCGAGTCCTTATTCCGCCGAATACGCGGGAGTTGGCGCTGCCTTCAATTCCACCACGAAGTCGGGAGGAAACCAATTTCATGGCGACCTTTTCGAATTTGTGCGCAATGAGAAATTCGACGCCAGAAATTACTTTGCTTTGGAGAGAAACGAACTAAAACGCAATCAGTTTGGCGGAACCATAGGTGGGCCGCTGTCAATTCCGAGACTTTACAGTGGAAAGAACAGGACCTTTTTCTTCGCAAGCTATGAGGGCAACAGACAAGTGCAGGGAAACGTCACGGTCACTCCTGTTCCAACCCAGGCGCAGCTAAACGGCGACTTCAGCGCACCCGGACTGCATAAGATCTACGACCCTACTACTACCGTGGCTGGATCCCGCACCCAGTTTCCCGGAAATAAGATTCCGGCGGCAGACCTCGCTCTCAATCCGGTCGCAACATATTTCGATCAGTTCATTCCCACGCCAAATTCTGCAAACGGGCTGGATTACATTTCCAATCCAGTCGATTATTTTCGCTATGACAACTTCATGCTGCGCGTGGATCAAGTGATCAACAACAATAACAGGCTGTTCGCCAGGTACAGCACGGATCGTGACCGGGAGAACGACTATTCTCCGTTCCCGCTTTTGGGTAATACGTTCCTGGAAGGGCCTGCCACCGACTTCGAGATATCCCTTACCAGCACATTCGGATCGCACGTCGTCAATGAACTGCTCTATAACGAGCTTCCGGGGCAATATCGGGGCTTCGCTCTATTTCAGGGCAAGGGCGTCGCAATGGACCAGGCCGCGGGCATCGACCCCTCCACCCTGGCGGGCCTCATAAATCCAGGAGCCTCGACCTTCCCAATCTTTAGCGTGTCGAACTATCTCGGCGGGAACCTGACAGGTCAATTTGGCGATGGCCGGCCCAAAGGTCAGAACAGATATATTTATGAGTGGGCTGACAATCTGACATGGGAAAGAGGACGTCACCTTATAAAGATAGGAACAATGATTGAGGATAATAAATGTTTGCTATTCGACTCGCGCACCTCGGACGGGAGCTACAGCTTCACGGGAGTCATGACTCAAAATCCAGCTTCCGCCTCCGGAACCGGAGATGCCTTTGCCGACTGGCTGCTGGGGTATCCGGCAAACTCCACGCGTGGTAATTATCCCAACTTTTGGGGCGGGTCTGGAACCTACTGGGAATTTTATGGTCAGGACGATTGGCGGGCAACCGACAAGCTGACGCTAACTCTCGGCCTGCGGTATGATTACATGCCCTGGCTGACTCCCTATCTCGGACAGGGCGCAGGCTTTGATCCCACTCAGTCAAAACCTATCATCGTCTCGAGCAGCACAGACAATGTGAATCTGAAAGCACAACCCGATGCCCCCGTGGGATACGATATTTTTGGAAGCTTGATTCAGACAACCCACCAGGCGGGACTTCCGCTCACGGTGACCAACGTCAGCAAAGACCTGTTTGGGCCGCGCCTCGGCTTCGCCTGGCGGCCCTTCGGACAGAAAACAGTGATTCGCGGCGGCATAGGACAGTACTACCAGATTGAGAGCACCAACATACGCTTGAACTTCAACTTTCTCCCCTTCGATTTTACTGAAACGGTCAACGCAACGACCGGGGTTGTTCCCACCCAGACCACTGCAGACTTCTTTCAGGGTGCGGCATTCGGCGCCGGCATGACTCCGGCCAATACACCGGTATCGTGGGCTCCGTTACCGGAATACGCGAAGATGGCAAGCAATGCGCACTGGAGCTTTGGCTTTGAGCGGCAACTTCCCGCGGGAATGGTGCTAGACGCCAATTACGTGGGCACATCAGGAAGACATTTGCCGGGTACCCTGAACATCAACGATCCCACGCCGGCTGCAGGGAGCGTTCAAACCCGGCGCCCCTATACTGACTTCGGAACGATTAACTATAACACCCAGAACGGCGCTTCCATCTATCACTCTTTCCAGGTTTCCCTCCGCAGGCGGACGTCTGCGGGACTCTGGTATCTCGTGTCATATACGCTCTCTAAGAACATTGACAGAGGCCAGAATGTCGCAATGGGAGGAGATGGCTACATGGTGAAATACCTGGACGGCTCCAACGTTCCACAAATACTGACGGCTGCCCTGGGATACAGCCTTCCTTTCGGGCGCGGTCAACATTTCATGAGCAAACCAAGTCCGGTGATGAATGCCATTCTCGGGGGCTGGCAGTACCAGACCATCGATAACTTCCACAGCGGAATCCCCTTTACCCCTACCGTCTCCACCGACGTAGCCAACATTGGAGTCGGGAGCCAGCACCCGAATATAACTACTACAGGCGGATGCGGCAGGACGGGTTCTTTGAGCCATTACTTCGTCTTAAGTGACTTCGCAGTACCCGCAAACTACACCTATGGTGATTCAGGCCAAAACATTTGCAGCAGCGACTACGAAGACGAGATAGACATGTCTCTCTTCAAGGAATTCAACGTCACCGAAGGATCACGGATTCAATTCCGCTTCGAAGCGTTCAACGTCCCCAACACGGCCTACTTCTCGGCCCCGAGCAATACCAACATCGATTCCTCCAGCGGTGGGCAGGTAACCAGCACTTCCAACAACCCCAGGCAATTGCAGTTTGCCTTGAAATACCTTTTTTAGCGGCATAGGTCTCTGGCTTGTTGGTTGTGTACTATCTCCATACTCCGGTCTTTTCGCTTCTGAGTGGCGAAAAGGTGGAATCGTGCGACGCTGAATGCATACAAATTCATGTGGTCAGAGTAAGACCTGGCAGGAGTCAAAGATGAAGCTATCATCTCTGGGCATTGTGCTTTTTGCTTGTGGACTGCCGCTTTGGCTGAACGCGCAGTCTGTGTATCTCGACCCATCGCAACC
>JASHOY010000165.1 GCA_030038435.1 Acidobacteriaceae bacterium
TGAGCAAGCTGATTCGCAAAGCAGTGTTCCCCGCGGCTGGCCTGGGCACGCGCTTTTTGCCCGCCACCAAAGTCATTCCCAAAGAGATGCTCGCGCTCGTTGACAAGCCCATCATCCAGTATGGAGTCGAGGAGGCCATCGCTTCCGGCATCGAGCACATCATCTTCGTCACCGGCCGCGGCAAGTCCGCTATGGAAGACCATTTCGACTTTAGCCCCGAGCTTGACGCGATGCTGGAACGGCGCGGCAAAAAGGAGCTCCTCGCGGTCTCGCGGGATGTTTCCGGCATGGCCCGCATCAGCTCTGTCCGCCAGAAAGAGCCCCTGGGGCTGGGTCACGCTGTTCTGTGCGCAAAAGAATTGGTTGGCGACGAACCCTTTGTGGTCATACTCCCCGATGACGTAATCGATGCCGCGACCCCTTGCATCCGGCAAATGATAGATGTCTTCAACGAAAAAAACGGCTCGGTGCTGGCCACCATGACCATCGATGGTCCTGCCATAAGCGCCTACGGCGTGCTGGCAGGTTCACAAGATCCGTCCCACCCGCGGATTTATAACTGCACGGGCATGGTGGAGAAACCGAAGTTAGAAGACGCGCCATCCAAACAAGCCATCATCGGGCGCTACGTGCTCACCCCGCGCATCTTCACGCTGCTTGAAAAAACCCAGCCCGGTGCCGGCGGAGAGATCCAGCTCACCGACGGAATAAAAGCTCTGCTCAAGGAAGAAAAGGTATTTGGCTATACATTCGATGGCAAACGCTACGACGCCGGAGACAAGTTCGGCATGTTACAAGCCACGGTAGAATTCGCCCTGAAACGACCGGAATTCGGTGATAAGTTTCGCGAGTACCTGAAATCATTAAATATTTAGCCAGTCAGCGAGGTCAGTTAACTCGCTGACCTCGCTGACCTGTTGGCTCGCTAACTCGCTGCACTTTCTATTTCCACTTGATATTGCACCCGATCGAGGGTCGCTGGTCTTTGGGCACCGCTTTTCCATCCAAAACCAGGTCGATGGCTGCGCGCAGGTCCATGCCGGTAACAGGAATCTCATTTCCTGGCCGGCTGGAATCATATTGTCCGCGGTAAACCAGCTTGAAATCCTGATCGAAAAGGAAGAAATCCGGCGTACATGCGGCGTGGTATGCATGGGCCACGGCCTGACTCTCGTCGTACAGATACGGGAAGATAAAGCCATTGGCCTGCGCCTGCTTCTTCAATCCCTCGGGACTGTCTGCCGGGTGGGTGATGACATCGTTGCTGCTGATGGCGACGATCCCCAGCGGCTGGCCGGAGTAATCCGCCGCCAGCGGACCGAGCGATTTCTCAATGTGCTTCACGTAGGGGCAATGGGCACATATAAACATCACCAGCAGCCCACTTTTCCCGCGAAAGTCATCGCGGCGCACCGTTTCTCCACTCACTGCGTCGATGAGCGCAAAGTCAGGCGCAGTAGTTCCCAGCTCAAGCATGGTCGATTCAGTAAGTGCCATGTTAAGTCTCCTTGTTAAGAACTCACTTCTACCAGAGAATCCGCCAACTTATTGCTGACTCCGGCTAAAACAAGCCCGGCTGCCGGCCCGGCATGGCCAGGCCGAAATGCTCATAGGCCAGCCGCGTCGCCACACGCCCTCGTGGTGTGCGATCAAGGAATCCGATTTGAATCAGAAACGGCTCATACACTTCTTCAAGTGCATCTTCTTCCTCGGCCAGAGTCGCGGCAAGCGTGCTCAATCCCACCGGGCCGCCATCATATTTCTGAATGATGGCCATCAGCAGACGACGGTCGATCATATCGAACCCATGCGCATCCACTTCCAGCATGGTGAGCGCATCATTGGCCGTGGGGCGGTCGATTAAGCCCGAACCGCGAACTTGAGCGTAGTCGCGAACCCGGCGCAGCAGGCGGTTGGCAATACGAGGTGTTCCCCGCGAGCGCAGGGCAATCTCCGCCGCCCCGTCCCGGTCGATTGGCACCTGCAGAACTTCCGCCGAGCGTTCCACGATGAAGCGCAGCTCGTCTTCGGTGTAGAACTCCAGCCGCAGCAGGATGCCGAACCGCGAACGTAGCGGTGAACTGAGCAGCCCCGGTCGGGTTGTCGCGCCAACGAACGTGAACGGCCTGATGTCCATCACGTGCGTGCGCGCCGCCGGCCCCTGGCCGATGATGATGTCGAGCTTGTAATCCTCAAGCGCCGTGTAGAGCTTCTCTTCCAGCACCGGCTGCAGGCGGTGGATTTCGTCCAGAAACAATACCTGCCGCTCGCGCAGATTGGTCAGGATGGCAGTCAGATCGCCCTGGATCTGCAGCGCGGGCCCGGAGGTCTGCTGAAATCCCACGTCCAGTTCGTTGGCGATGATGGTGGCGAGGGTCGTCTTGCCCAGTCCCGGCGGCCCGAATAACAACACGTGATCCAACGCCTCGCCACGCGACTTCGCCGCCTCCAGAGCGATGGCAAGCTGCTCTTTGGCCTTGGACTGGCCGATAAACTCACGCAGGAGCCGAGGCCGCAGCTTGAGCTCGAAGCTTTGCTCCTCGTCGGCGCGAGCCGCGCTCACCAGCCGTTCCGGCGAGTTGTCCCGTGCAATCGCCATACTCACGAGAAGTGTAGCGGGTGGGCGCGGCCCAGGCAAAGAACGGATTGTGAATCTCGCCCTGGCTGCGTTTTCGCCGTTTAGACTGAAAGAGTCCCTTCATCACCATGGCTCACCGGTTTGGCATCCTCCGCCGTTTTCGATTCAATCTACCCCAGCGCATCGCCGCCGGGTTGCTCGCCGCATTCCTTCTTCAGGGACTTTGGGTCACCAGCCATCAGACCCTCTCCAGCCGCGACTACCAGTACGCGCGCTGCGGCCGCGAGACCTGGGAGACACCCTCGCCGCTGGCCGGCTACTACACCACCTGCGGAAACATCCGCGACGGCATTCTCGCTTACCGACTCGCGGGCTTGCCGCTCACCCTCACGGTGCTTGCCGAGCGCGGGCTGGATGTCTTCCGCAAGCCAGAAGACCGCCTGGTACAGCCCGGCGGACGCGCGAGCATGTGGGAGCTGCGGCACCAGATCGCCGACGTGCTGCTGCTTCTGCGGCTGCCTTTTCTCCTCGCCGGCTGCGTGCTTGGCGCCGGCCTGTGGTGGGTCTCGCGCCGCCTTTACGGTAACTGGGGCGGCTATTCCGCGCTCGCGCTTTACTGCTTTTCTCCCGCCGTGCTCCGTGCCTGCCTCAGTCCCAATCCTGAAATCCTGGCAGCGCTGGGAATTTATGGCGGCGTCTATACCTGTATTGGCGTTGCCCACGCCATGCAGGGGCCGAGGCGGAAGTGGCGCCCGCGCATCATCCTCCTCACTGCGGTTTTCGGCATCGCCACGGCTGCGCACATCGCCGCTCTGCCTGTAGCCGCCGTGCTGGGTCTCATCCTGATGCTCTGGATTGCCGAAGGCCATCGTGGCAACGCCCTGCCCCTGGTGCTGCTGGCATCAGGCGGCGCGCTGGTTTTGCTCTTCGCCTGCTATGGTTTCTCGCCAGACGCTTTCAGCTACGTATTCCGCTCGGCCGATGGGTTTCTCTGGTTCTCATCTGCCCCGTCCATCCGCTTCTTCAGCACCTTCAGCAATGCCGGAATCACTATTGGCGCCGGTGCCTCACTCCTGCTCTATTTCGGCCTGCGCAAGTCGCGCTACTTCGGCAACACCGCACCACTGTTCTGCGCCGTGGTCCTTTTTGCGCTGGTCATGACCGACGCGCCGGGTAGCCCGTGGATTTGGGCCATTCCCTTCCTGCTCACCTTCATCGGCGGCGTCTTCGCCGACGCTTACGAAAGCGAGCGCGGGCGCATGGCGCTGATCTCTGCAGGTGCAATTGTGGTGCTCCAGGCGGTTTTGTGCCTGGCCAGTCTGCCCGGCATGGTCTAAGGCCAGGCGATACTGCCGAAATGGTGTCGTAGAGGGTGTGCCACTCAGTTTCCAGAGCCGCCTCTCGGGCGGTTAGCTACCTCTGTAAATTATTGCAAAATAATGGTTTAATTGCGGGTTTCCTCCTTGCTAAATACCCTTTCAGAACGGTAAAATAAATGTGTAGCCCGCGGAGTCCGGTTCTGTGTCTTTCCGGCCATTTTAGCCGCATCCCGCCGGCCCCTGACCTATGGCAGACGATCAAAATCCCCAGCTCCCTCTCGACGGCGGCACGCCTCCCGGCGCCTCCAACCTCATCCCCATCAACATTGAAGAGGAGATGCGGCGCTCCTATCTCGATTACTCGATGAGCGTCATCATCGGGCGCGCGCTGCCCGACGCCCGTGACGGACTAAAGCCCGTGCACCGCCGCATCCTCACCGCCATGGACCGCGAGGGCCTGCAGCACAATAAAAAATATTCCAAATGCGCCGGCGTGGTCGGCGAGTGTCTGAAGAAGTATCATCCCCACGGCGACTCGGCCGTCTACGATGCGCTGGTGCGCATGGCGCAGCCGTGGTCTCTTCGCTATACGCTCATCGACGGCCAGGGGAATTTCGGCTCCATCGATGGCGACCCGCCTGCGGCCTACCGCTATACCGAGTGCCGTCTCGAGCGCATCGCCGAAGAGATGATGGCCGACATCGAGATGGAAACCGTCGACATGGCGCCCAACTTCGATGAGACCACCACCGAGCCGGTCGTCCTGCCCACGCGTATCCCCACGCTCATCGTCAACGGCTCCAACGGTATCGCCGTGGGCATGGCCACCAACATTCCTCCGCACAACCTCACGGAAGTGGTGAAC
>JASHOY010000166.1 GCA_030038435.1 Acidobacteriaceae bacterium
TGGGAAAAGCCATCTATAACGATGGAAAAATATGTAATAGATGTTCACCATGGCAATGATGGTGCGCGTTCCGGAGAGCGCCAGGACAAGCAGCGGCAGGCCGCCGTGCATCATTGTCACCACTACCAGGGCAGTCAGAGAAGTCAGGTTCATGCAAATGCCCCACAAGTTCGATATATAACCGTCTTGGTAGGCACAGTAAATCGAATGCTGCACGTTCATCGGAAGTCCGACTAGAAAGAATCCGATGGTGAGAGCGCATGCCAGTCTAAGTTCGTGGTGCGAGATCGTGGAAACGTGGAAAACGCGGCTCCAGGAGATGAATGGGAAGCTTGCAACGGCCACAACTGTCAGCGTCGCGGATATGGCGATCAAACCCCAGACGGCGGAAGCCGCATATTCCTGCGCACTACGGCGGTCATCGTTGCCATCGGCTTGCGATATGACATTGATGAGCGCGTTTCCGGCCAGTCCGAAGTCGGTTAGCGACATCCAGAGCAAAAGGCTGCTGATTGTCAGCCATACTCCGTAACGTTCAGCCCCCAGATAGTGAATGGTGAGGGGAATGGAGACAAAGCTGATGACTATCGTCAGCGCCTTTTGAATCAATGTTGCAGAAGCGCTCAGGCCAGCGCGGCGATAACGCTCCCGACCCGGGTCAGAGCTTCGTTGCCGAAGCAACCGCAGATTCTTCAGCCTCAAGAATGGGCGAACACGCTCAAGCAGGCGTGAGGCAGAAGACGTAAATCGATCCATTAGAAGCCCTTGTGTGAAATGTTGGAAGGCAATATTACCGGCGCGACCCTCGGAGATAGCGGCAGGCGGGTCGACTGCAGGAAATACCCGAATTCAAAGCTTCCAGTTATCTGACGGCTCGAGTGCCAAAATTGGATAGTCGAGGTCGGCAGTCGTCAGGTCGTGACCATCCGGTCAAGGATATATTGCAGGCGCAGACATCAAATCTTCACGGAGCCAATGAAGTCACAATTCCGAATCCGAGAACGTCGGGGGACGACTCAGTCCAGACAGTTGCAATGCAATCGCGAATAAAAAACGCGGATTTGTGGTGAGATACCGCGGACCTAATCGTCTCGGCTCCTGCGCCATGCGGTGAAGCCACTGCAAGCCGCTGCGCTTCATCCAGCGGGGAGCTTCCTTCAGATTCCCAGTGTGAAAGTCAAATGCTGCTCCGACACCAACCATCAGCGGGACATTCAACCGGCTGACATACCGCGCCATAAATCTCTCCTGCTTGGGGGTAGAGAGCCCCACCCAGAATATATGGGGTCGGGCAGCGGCAACATGTGCGATCAAGTCCGCTTCTTCCTCCCGGCCAAGTGGACGGAATGGCGGAGTATAGGTTCCGCTCACCTGAAGTCCGGGGAAGCGCGCGACGAGCGAGTCTCTGAGCTTCTCCGCCACCCCCGGTTTCCCGCCGTAAAGAAACTGACGATATCCTCGCGTGACTGAAAGGCGGCACATCTCCAGCATGAAATCCGGGCCGTACACTCTGTCCATATCGCGAAAGCCCTGCAAACGGCCCACCCACGTAAGTGGCATACCATCCGGTGTGGTGATGGTCGAGTGATTCAGGATGGACTTGAAGACCGGATCAGCTTGTGCCTCCATCACCGCGTGCACGGGGCTGACGCAGACATACCCCGGCTTGCACCGGGCAATATGATTGTCGGCGAGCTCGACAGCGCGATTCATATTGATCGCGGAAATCCCCACGCCCAGCACATTGGCTCGAGGATGAGAGACTTCCTCCTTGAAATGCGCAACCATTGAACCTCCCTCGATAATCAGTTAACACCTTGATGCTGGAGTGCTGGCGACGCGTTACAACTGAGTGGAATTTGCATCCGGTAACTGTGGTTTCGCCAGGCGGGGATCGATGCGTCGGGGCTGAAAAATGACTTAGACTCCGTGCATGGCGAAAAACAAAGTGTGGATTAGAATGCTCATGTCCATGAAGAAACTGCGATTCCGGATGTAATAGAGATCGTATTGAATATTTTCATGGATCTGGAAAGCACGGTCTGCACTTAATTGCCACAGTCCGGTGATCCCCGGCACCACTTGCAGCCGCTGGCGCTGCTCGAAGTTATAGCGCTTCACGATGAAGGGCATTTCCGGACGAGGCCCTACAAGCGACATGTCGCCCCGCAGCACGTTCACCAGCTGCGGAAGCTCATCCAGACTGGTGCGCCGCAGAAATCGGCCCATTCGGGTGATCCGAGGGTCTCGCGAATCAGTGGGAGAAAAGCCATATTGCGGAGCCTTGGTGTGCATGGAGCGGAACTTGAACATATCGAATAGTCGACCGTCTTTGCCCACTCGTTGCTGCACGAAGAACACCGGCCGTCCGGAATCGAGAAGGATGAGCAGGATAATGGCGATCAGCAGCGGACTGAAACAGAGCAACAGCAGGCCAGACAACGTAAAATCCACAAAGCGCTTGGCGAGCGTGTACGGCCAGCGTTGCGCCAGTTTCGTTGCCGAAGTGAGCAACAGACCGTCAATATCGATAAACTCCACACAATGGTTCTCCTGCGCGGCAGGGCCGAAGAGGAACGCCACCCGGGCGCCCGCCCGTTTCGCAGCCATGGTGATGACGTCCAGCTTTTCCGAAGGAAGATTGGAAACGGCAACAACAATCAGATCGCACCGATAGGCCTTCAGCAGCGCCGGTGTAATTGGTCCAGATTGCACGGGAAAGCCATGACTCCGGCGATATCCCAACTCGAACATGTAACTCCCCATATGAACGGGGTTGTCATCGACTACCGCTACCGGGTTCAGGCCCAGCTTCGGCGAGTGCAAGAGAGCAGAGAGAATCCGGCGACCGGTCTGCCCGGCGCCACATATCATCACACGTTCGAGCCCATAACCCTTGGCGTGCAGTACCCGGACTACCAGCAGGAAAATGTGCTTCTGGATTAGGAGCACAATGGGGAGCACGATGAGCGCTATGAGCAACGCGGCTCGCGAGAAAGTCCTGCTCAGGAGAAAGGTGATGGGCAGCAGCAGTAGTAGAGCCTGTGTGGGCACGCGCACGGCGCGTTCGGTCTCGCGGATTCGAAGCAGGCTGCCTCCGCCCGTATAAGCCCCGTCGCGCTCCAGAAGGAGCACAATCAACAAACCAACTACACCACCCACCACTAATACGTCTTTCAGCGGATAAACCAGATGCTTGCCAATCTGGAGGGCAAAATATAAATAATACGACGCGCATACGCTTAAAACACTGGCCGCGAAATCGGCAAAGACTTCTGTACAAGTCATGACCGTACGAAAAGTCCCGCGTGCATTGGACTTTGCCGTCGGAGGAAAGTAGGCGAGACGTTCCGCAATCAGATTTGGGGCAATGGATTCGGGTGCGCTCATGGCGTTTCCTCAGGTGGGGCCAAAATGACGCTTTCAACGGATGGGCGACAGTCCGCATGCACAGAGCCCAGGTACTCGATTTGGCATGGCAGAATGCGGCCAAATCACGGATGGGCTTTCAGGCTGGTGGAGATATTCAGGGAAGACTGTGTTCCCGTCGAAGAGGAATTCCTTTGAAGCAAAATCTAGGACGACCTAAAAGAGAATTTCGGCGTCAGGCCACTGGATTTAGTCTTTTACTGAACAAACCATAACGGTTCGCTAAGGCTTTTTTGATCACTTTCGAGCAATGCAGCAGCAATCTCGGTTACATCACCAAGGCTTCACCACTGCCCGACTCAAAATGAGATTAGCATCCTGCAGGCTTCTTCGGGAGCGTCAAGATACGCCACTGATGGCGCACCGGAAACGCAATACACCATCGCAAAATCGAAGAGATTTGCGAGGAAACAAGGCAGCCCATCTGGAATAGCCGATCTTTGAGTTACTCTTGCTGTTTTGAGTTAACCTGAGCGCAGTCGCAATTCTGTATCCACGATTCGTGGTCAGTTATACCTCGACTTACCGATCAGAGGCTGTACGGCTCGACGTCTCTATTTCCCGAGGGGCTGAAAGTGAAAGAAGCAATCAACGTCATTTTCATCGGGGACGAACGTACATGCTGCGGAAGACTCAATGGATGAGGCTTTGTAAGCAGGACACGGCCTCAGCCGTGCCGCAAGTGTCACAAAATAAGCCGGGCTTTAGCCACTGCCAAACCCACCTCCGCCGCTTTTGCCTTCTATCCGGACTTTTTCCGCAGCCTGTGTTATTCGCGGCTGATTGAGCCGAAAACATAGCGCCATGCGGAACACAGCGCGCCATCGAGAAGTTGACAGTCTGAAAGGACCAGCTATTACAGCACGCAAGCGGCAACGTAGGTTTACGCGCACCTGACGCCGAGAGCAAATCGCGCGGGGAAAGCGGTGCCTGAAGGGAAGCGGGAGCACGCTCAAAAAAACGTCCGCGGTCTTGCCTGAACCGGATCGCGGCGCCGCAGTGCAACCTCTTCCTTCACTGGTGGCGGAGGGCAGGATCGAACTGCCGACCTACGGGTTATGAATCCGTCGCTCTAACCATCTGAGCTACTCCGCCGGGTGACGGCGCGGGCGCACCAACATGCGCTCAAGCGCCAAATTCGATGATACGGGCCTGCGAAAATCCGGTCAAACACCATCCATCGCCAATTCCTGCGACAATTTGGTCATTGATCCCGCATTTTTCCGGAGCCTTCCATGCCGACTCTCCTTGAGATCGATTCCAGCCCGCGCGCTGCATCCGTTTCCAGCCGTCTCGCCACCGCTTTCACCGCCCGCTGGAAAGAACAGAACCCTACAGGCACGGTCCTCCATCGCAACACCTCGCTCG
>JASHOY010000167.1 GCA_030038435.1 Acidobacteriaceae bacterium
TGAAGTCGTGCCGGCTGGGAGCGCCGCAGGGCCTCCAGTATCGGGCTCATTGCGCGGGAATATGGCGTGCCATCGGCATAGCTATGTTGCACAACTTCGTGGAAGTCCTTGCCGGTCAGTTCCTCCGGCGTATAGCCCAGCGCTCGGGCACCCGCGTCATTGATGAAAGTGAGTCTTCCATCCAGGTCGATCCCGAAAATTCCATCGTCGGCCGACTCCAGAATTAACTCGCGCTGCCGTGCCGCCAGTTGCAGAGCCTCCTCGGCTTCGTATTGCTCTGTGGTGTCTACTCCGTGGTTCACCACAAATGTGCGCTCCTGGCCAGGACCAACCCTGCGGCTGCGCAATGCGATTCGGCGAAACTCGCCGTCGCTGCGCCGCAGGTGCAAGGTCCCCTGCCAGTCTTCCTTTCTTTCCAGCGCCCGCAGGCATTCTTGAAAAGTGGCCGCTCCGCTTGCGTCCATCAGTTCCGTGACACGGTGACCTACCAGCGACGCCGCAGGATATCCCAGCGTCTCGGCAGTAAATGCGTTGAGCGAGATCAGCACGCCCTCCATCGAGCATATGAAGACGATTCCGAGACTGTTTTCCGCCACCTCTCGATAGCGCGATTCTGAGGACAGGAGCGCTTTTTCCATCTGCCGGTTTTCCGTCACGTCCTGTCCGCTGATAATCAGGTATTGAATCTCGCCGTCGGGCCCACATAGCGGTCGAACCGTCCAACTTACCCGCCGGTTCTCCGTGCCGCCGCCAGTTTTTCCGCACTTCCATGCCGACTCATGCGGTCCCGATGCGCGCCCATGAGCGGCGTCGACAAGCTTCTCCGCAGCCCAGGCACGGTCGTTCGCGTCCATCACCAGTTCCGTAAAGGACTGTCCGACAATCTCGATCACGCGCAACCCGGTGAAGTGGGCGCAGGGCTGGTTGAGCCGAACGGTTCGCCCAGCCGTATCCACGACGGCTACGAGCGCCGGAATTGCGTCCAACATGGCAGCTACGAAGAGGCGCTCGACAGCCAATGCACGCTCTGTCCGTTGCCGCGCCCGTTGCGACATTTCCAGAGCCCGCAGCCGCTCGTACAGCTCCAGCCGTGTCATCACCTGCCGCGCCAGCACTTCGAGAGTCGCGAGGTGCTCCATTGCGAAGCGATTGGGATCGAGGGCCAGTACGGCGAGAATTCCCACTTCAGGCTGAATGCCTGGAGCTAATGGCACTCCTGCATAGGAACGACACATGCCCGCGCCGGGCAGCAGAAATCCCTCCGGCGCAACGCGGGCATCGACGGCTGCGTCACGGATCAGCAGCGGCTCACGTTGCTCCACAAGCTGCTTGTGTGCCATCGCATTCAGCGACTCATCTACCGGCTCAAATCCGTAGCACGACTTGAATTCCAGGCAACCGGCATTCAGCCGCGCCAGGAAGGCAAAGTCCGCACCACACAGCGTCGCGGCGAATGCAACTAGCTGGTTCAACGCAGGATCAGTGTCGCCCTCGGATTCTCCTGATCCGGGCCGCCGCAAATGCCTCCCCTGATTGTCGCCACTTTCTGGCTCCATTGTGCCCACGCGCGGATGGTAGTTCAACGCTTAGTATCGAGCAATGGCAATATTTTTGACTGTGGCACAATGATGGCAATTTATCCCGGCAAAGACTCACACAATCGTAATCGTTGCTTGTTTACTAACGGCTCACGTTTGATTACTTCGGAGCTGCATTTCCGATTACCCCACGGGTTTCGAGCCTGGCGCCCCGGTGAGCCGCTTCCACGATATCGGTTTCAGCGTGAGTTCGGTGCCGCCAATCAGCAACGTAAGCCTGGCGTATTCAATGACGAGGCTCATTTCCCGGGCAGGCGGCAGCAATCGCCGGCTTCCGGCGGCTCGTCCGCGCTTGCCTCCAGTTCCACCTTCCAGCTACCATCCGGCTGTTTTCCCCAAACCGTAATGTAGCGGCCGCTCACCGTTACCGGGTTCCCGTTGGCATCTTTGCTCTGGCCCTCATAATGCCCCCAGGTGTATCCCGTATCGCCGGAAGCAGCCATCCAGGCGCCGGTCGGCGACCAGGTCAACTGGTAGCTACTGGGGGTCCAGTTGGCGCTTTTAGTAATTGCCACTTTGCCCACTACCGGGGGCTTTCCATTCCCCAGCACCACGCCATCGCCCGCGAACCAGGAGGCAAATCCGGCACCGCCCTTCGCTGCCACGGCCTTGGCAAACTCGGCGTCCAGGTTGTAGAGCAGTGTCTCGCCGGGGGTCGCAGTAGTGTCGGTCAATGGATTGGGAAGCTGGGGTTCGGAGCCGGGGAGGGATAGCTGTCCCCACACCAAATGGTTTGCCCCAATGAGCGCTGTCGACGATAAAGCCCCTGCCAGAAGCACCTGCTTCCACCGTCCTTTCACCCGCCATCCTCCTCCCGTGAGCATCGAAGCTCCATTCGCCCATCCTACATCGTCAGGTTTTGCTTCCATTCGGCGCACCCCGTCCAAGCAGCCGAATTGCGGCGCGCTCGTCGCAATTGCGGGCTCTCTCTTTGGCTTTAACCTACTCAATCTAAGTTACTTTTCATCTTTTTTCCCTCTTTGCAGCGGGCATCTCCGCCCATGGGCTTTCCCCCTGAGGTTGAAAAGAGCGGCAAAGCCCTATATTGTTAACTGCATTACGGGACGTGGCGAGCGGGTCTTCCGTAGCTGCCCCCGGGCAACTCTTTCACTCAAGCAAGCAGGCTTCACACAAAAAAACACAAGAGAACAGGAGATCGGCAATGGAGAACAAGCCGGCACAAAACATCCAAGACACATTTCTGAACACCGTGCGCAAGGACAAAACCCCCATCACCATTTATCTGGTCAGCGGCGTCAAGCTGACGGGGAAGATCCGGTCCTTCGACAAGTATTCCGTGCTGCTCGAAAACAACAGTCAGGAGCAGTTGATTTTCAAACACGCCATTTCCACCGTGGTCAGCAACCGCAGCGTGCTCCATGCTGAGCATCGCCCGTCGGCTGTGCAATCGGCGTTGGGCCCATCCCCGGTTCCCATGCCCTCGCCAGTGCCCGCCCCGGTCGCAGTGGATCAGCGGTAACCGGGCGCGGAGCGGCATTCGCTCGTGACTTCGCGGCGTGTGGCCGGTGGAGAGAGGCTTACGTCCGGTTCCATGCGGACACACGTCACTGCGGGCAAATCGCTCGTGACCGGCACAGGCGGCCGCCACAGCCCGCCGGAACGCGCAGTTCTGGTGGGCGTGGATTTTAGCCGCCGAAGACTCGCCAGCCGTGCAACGTATGTTGATGCACGGAGGGCGGTTTTGTGTCTGGAAAGCGAGGGTCCAGCCCCGGAGGCATCGGCGCAGCAGATTCACAGCGCCCGCGCAGCGTCTGGCTACGCTGGGGCTTCGCCCTTGCTCGATGCGCGCCAGTCTCTTGACGAGTTTCGTGAGCTTGTATCAAGCGCTGGCGGGGAGGTGGTTGCCGAACTTCTCCAGCGCCGGCCTGTGCCCGACCCCGCCACTTTGATCGGTTCGGGCAAGGTCGAAGAAATCGCCGCGATCGCTGCGTCGCAGAATGCCGATCTCATACTTTTTGATCACGACCTGTCTCCTACCCAGCTTCGCAACCTCGAGGACGGCTTACCCTGCCGGGTTCTCGACCGCACACAGCTCATCCTCGACATCTTCGCGCGGCACGCCCGGACGCGCGAAGGTCAGCTCCAGGTCGAGCTCGCACAACTTGAATATCTGCTGCCGCGCCTTGCCGGCCTCGGCAAGACTATGTCCCAGCTTGGAGGCGGCATCGGCACCCGCGGACCCGGCGAAACCAAGCTCGAAACCGATCGCCGCCGTATCCAGCGCCGTATCGACCGCCTCAAGTCTGACCTTGAGTCCGTGCGGCGTGTGCGGCGACAGCAACGCAGCCGCCGCGAAGCTGTTCCCGTCCCTACCGTCGCTCTGGTCGGCTATACCAACGCCGGAAAGAGCACTCTTTTTAATCTGCTCACCGGCGCGCAGGTGCTCGCTTCCTCGCGCATGTTCGCCACGCTCGATCCCAAGCTCCGCGCCCTCGAACTCCCCAGCCGGCGCCGCATCCTCCTTTCCGACACGGTGGGATTCATCCGCAATCTTCCCCATACACTCGTAACCAGCTTCCGCGCCACGCTGGAAGAAGTAACACAGGCCGAGGTTCTCATTCACGTGCGCGATGCCGCTTCCACCTACGGCGAGGAGCAAAAGTCTCAAGTCGAAAAAGTCCTGGGCGAACTCGATGCGCTCTCCAAGCCGCGCATCGAGGTTCTCAACAAAATCGACCTGCTGCCCGCCGCGGAGCGGGCTCGGCTTGAGGCCGGCGGACCATCCGGTGGCGAACTGCCAGTCTCCGCGCTCACTGGCGAAGGCATCAGGGACCTGCTCCAGGCTGTCGACAGCGCCCTTCATTCCGATCCCTTGATTGAAGCAGAATTCGTGGTTCCGCAGAGCGAAGGCGAGGTTCTCGCCGCCATCGATGCGGGCATGACCGTTCATCGCCGTGAATACGAGGGCAACGCGGTTCATCTTTCTGCCAGCGGGCCCACGTCGCTGGTAGGCCGCCTTCGTCTTTTTCGAATCCGCGGATGATGCGGGACCGTTCGCGACCACTCCACGTATTTCACGGCGAGTTCATCAACAAATCCTCTCACGCGAAGTGATAGTCGCGGACCGGCAACTCACATCGGGAGACCGGCAATAACAGCAGGCTGCACCCCGCATCAATGGATCGTGATCTCGCTGGCTACATAGCGTGCGCGCTCAAAGCTCGTAGTTATCCTTACGTCGTCTCCAACCTGGAGATTGGAGATGGAAGGAAGATCATGACTAAAGTAGATTTGATAACTCTTGCCGTCGCGCGCATCAACAAGAACAAGCGAGCCGGTAGATATGTTCAGGGCAGATACGTTTCCACTGAAGATAAATCTGGCGCCGGGCACGGCCAGAACGCTGATTTGGCGCGCAATCACGCGACCTTTGGAGCCAGGTGCGAAAGTCACGGTAACCAGAGCTCCCGGGATCAGATCGGGAATACCGGAGCCCATGGACACAAATTCCGGTTGGCCGACACGGGCAATCGGGGTATTCCCCGGCACCTGGACTTCTACCGGAGTGGGAGAAAGCTGCGAAGCGATGGTCAATTTGCCGGAACCTGGATCGAAACTCTGCACTAACCCCTGACATTCCCCCTCAGGCGTCCTGGTAAGAATGTGAATGCTCTCTGCATACACATGGGTACCATCCAGCGCCGTTTGCACCGAGGCATGGTCCGCCGCCCCTAACTCGCTAAGCGCGATCTCCACTCCGTTGCGATATACCTTGGTGCGTGGGTCGAACTGAATCGTCATCGGCCGCTCACCAAAGATATCCAGTGTGAATTGATCGAGCACTGGATCGATGTGTCGGATTGACCCACCCAGAATTGTGCTTTCACCGCTCGGCAGCGGAGGCATGGAGCCTAAACCGGTGCTGGCTGTGGCTGCTTCGGACGGAGAGCGAAGATCGGCTCGCTGCGCGTGCAACTGATCCGCCGCAAATGCAAGCTGCGCCAGCGCGATGGCGCCAATCAAGGTCTTTTGAAATGAGCATCGCATATTTTGCACACCCGCATCTTTCGATACCGGCCATCTCAGACTTGGATGACAACTGCGCACCTCGCGATAGTCTCCCCGAACCCTGAGGGCAACGGGGAATCGCACGGCGCATCTAAGAATTTATCTGCTACGGAGGTACGGTGCGTCTCCCAGCGCTGGCTCTTCGTGGCGCAGTTCGGTGTAGGACATTCCTATGCGCAGCACATGCCTCAAGGCAATTGTGATTGGTGGGGTGCTTGCCTGTGGAGCCGGTCAGGCGGCCCATGCTCAGCTTATGCTGAAGATCCCTCTTCCTGCGCACAGCAGGCTTACGCCAGTACAACGCCTGAATCGTGAAGGTGTAACTGCCGTTGAGAAAAAGGATTACAGCAGAGCCTCACAGCTTTTTTATAGGGCCTATTTATATGATCCGGCCGATCCTTTTACTCTCAATAATCTTGGCTATATCTCCGAACTGCAGGGACATCTAAACCGCGCTGACAAGTTTTACAAACTTGCTTCAGAGCAGGGCAGCAACGCAGATATTGACATGAGCAACCTGAAAGGGCTTAAGGGCAAGCCGATGAAGGTGGCGTTCGAAAACCTGACCGAGAAGCCCATGCAGGTAAATCGCATGAATGTGGACGCCATGACGCTGCTCGCTCAGGGGCGCAACCTTCAGGCCATCGAACTTCTGCAGCATGCGCTCACCATCGAGCCCGACGATGCCTTTACGCTTAATAACCTGGGTGCGGCGGATGAGGCAATGGGAAATTATCCCCAGGCGCTCAAGTATTACCAGCAGGCGGCCAACTCACCGTCTTCGGCCGTGGTTGTGGTCACGGCAAAGAGTGCGTGGAGCGGAAAACCGGTAACCGCGGTGGCTCGGGCAAACATCGCGCGGCTCCGGAAAGAGATGAAAGGCGTCAATTCATCCGTCGTCCAAGCCGCTCTATATAACCGTCTTGGAGTATTTGCCAGCAACGAGAATAATCAGGCCGCGGCGCGAAATGACTTCCTTCGCGCTTATGCGCTGGACCCCTCCAATGCCTTTTCACTGAATAACCGCGGATATGTGGCGGAAATGGATGGCGACCTCGAATCGGCGCAATATTTCTATCAGAAGGCGCAACAGTCCGGAGGAGCGGATACGCGCGTGGGATTGGCAACCAATCACGCAGCGCAGGGACAACCCCTGTCCCAGGTGGCTTCAGGCAGCACCGGCAAAGTGGATGGGGCGCTCGCGATTTACACTCGCAACCACCTCTCGCAGCCCGGCACAATTGAGCTGACCCCTCGGGGCGGCTCCCGGCTGCAACCTCCTTCCGCAAAGAAGCCACCACCGCAAAGCCGCAACGGGGGATCACACAAATAATGCCACGCACTTCTCCAGCGCAGCCATCCCAGCACCGGCTCGCAATTCTTTCGCGTCTTCTATTGCCGCGGCACGTCGCAGCGGCGGCCTCTACGGAAGAACTTATGCGGCAGTTGCAATCCTGGCGTCGCGATGAGTTCAATGACCTTCTCTCGCTCGCGCAATCGAACCACGTGGTAGTGCGCGGACTCAGTGAGTTTCTCAACCTCACCTCCTGCCCAGAGGGCAGAGATTGTCTGCGGTGGGTGCAGACCGCCCTTGATGCGGAAAGGTCGCGCATTGCAGTTTGCTTGCGTTATTTGCATTCGATCTGTAAGTGCTTCGAGGATAGCGGGCGCGACATCACCGTGATCAAGTCGCTCGACCATTGGCCGGATTTTGGAAGCGATATCGATCTCTATACGGGCTGCGATGCTGCCGAGGTGATTCACCTCATGCGCCGGCACTTCAATGCCACGATTGCGAAACGAAGCTGGGGAGATCGGCTGGCGGGTAAATGGAATTTCATAATACCGGGGCTGCCCGAAGCGGTTGAGTTACACGTGGGGCGACTCGGGCAGACCGGGGAACAGGGAGGATTTGCGTCCTCGCTGCGCGGGCGCTCGATCTGTGTGCAAAGAGGCGGATACAGCTTCCGTGTTCCGTGTGCTCAGGACCGCGTCACCATCTCAACCCTGCAGCGAATGTACCGGCATTTTTATTTTCGCTTGTGCGACATGGTAGATACTGCGGCACTCGTCGACGCCGGCAGCATTGACTTTGATGATCTGCTGGCCTCGGCGCAGGCGGCAGGCATCTGGGAAGGCGTGGCGACCTATCTTACGATTGTTTCCGACTATGTAGAATCCTATCGCGGGCGGGGACTTGAGCTGCCTGGGTTTGTGGTTGCCGCGGCCAAGTTTGGAGGTAGAGATATCTATTATGGCAAAGGATTTCTTCGCGTCCCGATCTTGCCGCAATCGGCTCGGCTTTATAGATCGCAGTTGGCCGGTGTGGTGGGACGAGGAGAAGTCGATAGCAGTGCACGGTTAAGTCTTTTCCCGTGGCTTGCCACCGCAGCCATGCTCGGGCAAAAGCTTACCGGAAGCGATAAAGGCATATGGTAGAGCGGGAACAGGAGCTCTTGCGGCAAACCATCGCGGGCAGATCGCTGCGCTTTCTTATTCGCCGAAAGAGTCTCAGCCAACCAGAAGAAAGGGGATGCCGGGGCGTTTCATCCGGCTTAATTATATGGGCCACACCGAATTCAAAGCTTCCAAGCCAGACATGCTCGGCAAACAGCATTTCTACGGCCACAGCGGCGGGCTAAGAGGAGAGGAAGCGTATAACAGCTCCTCACTGGCCTTGGAATTTGATCGTGAGGATACGCTTGAGGCACCGCTGCCGCACCTGGTTCCCAAAGCGGCCACATCGCAAAGCGGTGTGCCCGATTCACCGCTCTGGAGAGGTCAGGATCCTTTCGCATCCCGGCGCAGTCTTGCCTCGCGCAACACATCATTGATCCTTCATGTCGCGGTGATCTCGGGAATCGTATGGTGGAGTTTAAACTACCATAACCCCATCCTTCAGCCCAAGAAAGCGGAAATGGTGTTCAAACTTTTTGATCCCCAGACGCCGCCACCCATCCAGCCCGTGCCCAAGCCCATTCAAGGCGGCGGGGGCGGCGGCGAGCACCGAATCATCGAGCCGCAGCGCGGAAACCCGCCCAAGCCCCTGGTGCACTTCCAGAAGATGTTGCCGCCTGAAATTGCGCGGGTGCAGAACCCCACCTTGCCTGTGCCCCCTGCGCTGCGCGCAAATCTGCCGCAAAACTATGCCTTGCCCAACATGGGCATGCCTAAGTCACCACAAATTGCAGTCGCTTCCCAGGGGCCTGGAAGCAATGGCTTCGGCATTGGTATGGGCGGAGGTTTGGGTGCTGGCCAGGGCGACGGCGCAGGTGCGGGCAGCGGCGGCAGCTACGGTGGCGGCGTGATGAACGTTGGTGGTGGGGTGAGTGCGCCTGAGGTTATCCATTCCGTCGACCCGCAGTTCACGCCTCAGGCGCGTGCCGCTGATCTGCAGGGCACCGTCTCGATTCAACTGATTGTCGACCCGCAGGGATACCCGCAGAACGTCCACGTAGTCCGTAGTCTGGGAATGGGTCTGGATCAAATGGCCGTGGAGGCGGTGAGGCAATATAAGTTCAGGCCCGCCATGTACCAGGGGCACCCGGTAGCTGTGCAGATGATCATTGACGTCGGATTCCACCTGCACTGAGAGAGGCGCTGGCCACCGGCATCTGATCCCGGCTATAGGTGCGCCGAAATCTGCGGGGAAGTGAGTCAACGAGCTGCGGCGGCTTATGCAGCCGCCGGTGCTTCCGCAACCAGGGCCTTGCCGCCGGCCTTGACAATCTTTTCCGCAGCCGATTTTGAGAACTTGTGGGCGTGCACGGTGATGGCCTTATTCAGTTCGCCGGAACCGAGCACCTTGATGAGCGCCTTTCTGCTCGACACCAGGCCGAGCTTCCGGTAGTCGTCCAATCCGATTTCCGAGGCGTCCAGATCTGCGATCCGTTCCAGGTTCACCACAACATATTCCGTCCGGAAAATGTTGGTAAATCCACGCTTGGGAAGGCGGCGATGTAGCGGCATCTGGCCGCCCTCGAAACCGCGCATCAGGCTTGAACCGGAGCGCGATCCCTGTCCCTTGTGACCGCGGGTTGAAGTCTTACCCATGCCGGATCCCATACCCCGGCCCACGCGCTTGCGCCCGGTGTTGGCCTTCTTCGGGGCGCGCAGATTCGAAAGATTCCTGGTCATAATTTCCTCGCTATAGCGCCAGCGGAAGTGGATTCCGCAGACTCGCGTTGTTAATGAGATTCAGCCTGGTCGCGTTCAGAAAATCAGC
This sequence comes from Acidobacteriaceae bacterium, assembly GCA_030038435.1. Lineage (GTDB taxonomy): Bacteria > Acidobacteriota > Terriglobia > Terriglobales > Acidobacteriaceae > Telmatobacter. The sequence goes on from JASHOY010000167.1 coordinate 9,853, forward strand.
ATTCCCATTTCCGCGCGGTAAGGCCAAAAATCACGAGTTATCAAGCCTCGGGCTCGAGTATTCTCACCAGATGGGGCACCGTCTTGACCATGCCCCGCACCGATTCCGTGTCCACGCGCTCGACAATCTGATTTAGCCGTGTAAAGCCAAGACCCTTGATCACCAGTTTGTGGCGGGTGGGCGTGGCGATGGCCGACCGGTAGTATTGAATGCGAATCTTTTTACTCTCAGCCATGGCTTAAAGCTCCTCCACCTGCTTGCCGCGCGTAGAAGCCACTTCGGCACGATCCCGCAATTGCGTCAAGGCATCAAACGTGGCCTTGATGACGTTGTGGGGGTTGGGCGACCCCAGGCTCTTGGTGAGCACGTTCTGCACCCCAGCCGAGGTCATAACCGCGCGCACCGCGCCACCGGCAATCACGCCCGTCCCTTCAGGCGCCGGCTTCAGCAAGACCTGTCCCGAGCCGTAACGTCCCAGCACCAGGTGGGGAATCGTGGTTTCAGTAAGGTTCACGCGCACCAGATTCTTCTTGGCCGCCTCGATTCCCTTGCGGATGGCCTGTGGAACTTCCTTGGCCTTGCCTGCGCCGTAGCCCACCACTCCGGAAGCCGCGTCGCCCACCACCACCAGCGCCGCGAAGGACATGTTCTTGCCGCCCTTGACCACCTTGGTTACGCGATTAATTGCAACCACCTGGTCTTTCAAGTTGTATTGGTTGGCATCCAGTTTTTTCTTCAACGTTGTCATTGCTCTTGTCTGTCCTTTGCAGCTTTGCTGCTTTTAGAACTCCAACCCGGCTTCACGAGCGGCGTCGGCAAGCGCCTTGATCCGCCCATGATACAAATAACCACCGCGATCGAAGACCACGCGCTTGATTCCCTTCTCCACAGCGCGCCCAGCCACAGCCTTGCCGATTTCCCGGGCCGCGGCGATGTTGCCGCCGGTCTTCAGTTTCATGCCCAGGCTGGATGCCGAAACCAGGGTTTCGCCTTTTTGATCGTCAACGATCTGAGCGTAAATGTGATTCAGCGAGCGGTACACGCTGAGCCGCGGCCGTTCGCCGGTTCCGGCAAGCTTCTCACGGATACGTGCATGAATGCGCTGGCGGATTTCGTTTCTCTTCGTCTGTGTGATCATGGTCTCTTATTCCTATCGGCGGAGCCGCCCCGCGGCTCCGTTCGGATTGATTCAGGGTTCAGAGATCAGGGCTCAGTTTTTGCGAGTCACCGGTATTGGAACAGATCCCTGAAACCTGACCTCTGCTTTACTTCGCTCCCGTCTTGCCTGCCTTCTTCTTCAGTCTCTCGGCCGAGTATCGAACACCCTTATTCTTGTAAGGATCGGGAACCCGCAGCGAGCGCATGTCTGCCGCTACCTGGCCCACCTTCTGGCGGTCGATGCCGCTGACCGTCAGATGCGTCTGTTTGGGGTCGATTGCCACTTCAATTCCGCTGGGCAACGGGAACTCGATGGGATGCGAGTAACCAAGCGTAAAGACTACGGTTCCCTTGCCCTTCATCTCGGCACGATAGCCGATGCCCACGATGTCCAGATCCTTCGACCATCCTTTGGTGACGCCCTGCACCGCGTTGTGAACCAGTGCCCGCGTAAGGCCATGCACCGCGGCATGTTCATCGGAATCGCGCTTCACTACCAGTTCGCCGTTCTTGGTCTCCAATGAAATTCCTTTTGCCACCAGCGCCGAGACCTTGCCCTTCGGTCCTTCCACCAGGACCGTATTGCCATCGACCTTGTACTTTACCCCCGTGGGTAGCGGGATCGGCTTGTTTCCAATTCGCGACATTTTCTGAATCCTTCAATGGCTTGCGAGTCCCGAGGGAGCTTGCCCCCTCGTTCCACTGCAGCCGAGATACAGGGGTCAGGGATCAGAGATCAGGGGTAAGCAGTAGCTTCCGCTTCAAATTCTGATCTCTGGTCTCTGCCGTTACCACACTTCGCACAACAGTTCGCCTCCCACGCCTTCGCGGCGCGCCTGGCGGCCTGTCATTACACCCTTGGGCGTAGTCAATATGGAAATGCCAAGCCCTCCCTGCACGCGCTTAATCTCGTTTCGGCCTACGTAAACGCGGCAACCGGGGCGCGAGACCCGCGCCAGATCGCGGATGGCCGCTTCCACGCCGCCGTACTTGAGATAAACGCGCAGCACCAGCTTGCCATTCTCTTCCTGCGTTTTATAGTTCGAGATATAACCTTCCTCCTTGAGGATGCGGGCAATCTCGGTCTTGAGCTTCGATGCCGGAACATCGAGCTTTTGATGACGCGCCCGGATGGCATTCCGGATGCGCGCCAGAAAATCCGCTACAGGGTCGCTCAGACTCATTCCTTCTCCTTCATTCCCCGTTCGTCCGCCGCAGCGGAAACCTGCGGGAATGCTTGATCCAGTGGTCAGGGTCCGGGGTCACGGGTCAGTTTCAAAGCTCCTGATCCCTGATCCCTTTTTCCCTGATCCCTGTCTTACTACCAGCTCGACTTGTTCACGCCGGGAATCTCGCCCTTAAGTGCCAGGCCCCGGAAACACAACCTGCAGACGCCGAACTTACGCAGGTAGCCGCGTGGACGTCCACACAGCTTGCAGCGGTTGTGCTTGCGGCTGCTGAACTTCGGCTTCCGCGCGTCTTTTACTTGCTTTGCAGTGGTCGACATAATTCCTCTTGAACAACAGCTAACAGCTCTCCGCCCTCAGCTTCTTCCGCATGCAAACCAACTTGCTTGCGGCAAAGCCCGATTTCGTTTTCGCTTCACTTTCCGGCTCGGCCTCGGCGGAGCTGAAAGCTGACAGCCAATCGCTGAATGCCGTCATTACGCTCCCTGCCGGAACGGCATTCCGAAGTGGCGCAGCAGCGCGCGCGCCTGGTTGTCGTCCTGGGCCGTGGTCACGATGGTGATGTTCATGCCCTTCAGCTTTTCTACCTTGGCGTAATCAATCTCCGGAAAGATCAACTGGTCGCGCAGACCGAGCGTGTAATTGCCGCGCCCATCGAAGCTCTTGGTGGATACTCCCCGGAAGTCGCGAACGCGGGGCAAGGCAGTCGAAATCAGACGGTCGAGAAATTCGTAGGCTTTGTCGGAACGCAGCGTCACCATCGCCCCAATGGACATGCCGGCGCGCACTTTGAAAGCGGCAATCGATTTCTTGGCCTTGGTCGTCACCGGCTTCTGCCCGGCAATTCCCCCCAGGTCAGCCACCAGCGGATCCAGAAGTTTGTTGTTCTGCGTGGCCTCGCCCAGCCCCATGTTGATTACGATCTTCTCCAGCTTCGGCACCGCCATCGGATTCTCAAGTCCCAGCTCTTTCTGCAGGGCCCGCTTGATCTCCTTGTGGTACTTCTCTTTCAACCTTGCTGCCATGGTTCCCTTCTCTCTTTCTTCCGGTTTCCGGAGTGGGACTTCGCCCGTTTACCGTTGCGGAAGGATCTCAGAATCAGCCCGGAGCCCGTTGCCTTTCGCCGTTAGCTCCATCCTTCGGGCTCCCGCTCTGTTCCTATGGAACGAGCTAAGGGCTAATGGGGCTAATGGCTACGAGCTACTGGCCGCCTCTCTACTTCTTGGTCGCCAGTGTCTGCCCGCAGGTTTTGCACACTCTCACACGCATTTCGCCTTCGCGCCTGCGCGCCACAGCAGTTGGTCCGCAGTTGGGACAAACCAGCACCACATTGGAAATATGGATCGGCGATTCCTGCTCGGCAATGCCGCCCTTGGTGCGCTGCCCGGTCTTGCTCGAAACCGTCTTCTTGACTATCCGCACATGCTCGACCAGCAAGGTGCCCTTGTCGGGAAACACCCGCAGTACACGCCCCGTCTTGCCGCGATCCGAGCCCGTGAGCACCTTGACCGTATCGTTGCGATGAATCATTAAACTCTGCATCTCTTCTCCAAGCTGACAGCCTTCAGCTTTCAGCTCTTCTCGCTTTGCCGCCGGCGCCTATTCCCGCCAACAGACCAAAAGCTGAAAGCTAATAGCCGATAGCCGTCTTTACACCACTTCCGGCGCCAGCGAAACAATCTTCAAAAACTTCTTCTCGCGCAGCTCCCGGGCTACCGGACCAAATACGCGCGTACCCACCGGCTCGTGCTGCTCGTCAATCACCACCGCGGCGTTCTCATCAAAGCGGATGTATGTTCCGTCGCGCCGCCGATGCTCCTTGCGGGTGCGGACAATGACCGCCTTTACCACCTTGCCCTTCTTCACCGTTCCATCCGGTGAAGCTTCCTTTACGGCCGCAGTCACCACGTCCCCAAGGCCCGCCTTCAGCCCTAAACTGCCGCCCAGGGGCAGAATCACCTGCAGCTTGCGCGCGCCGGAGTTATCGGCCACCGCCAGCATGGTTCGCATTTGCACAGCCATGACTTGTTCTCCTCTTCGCTAGCGCTTGGTCTCTTCATTCAGCACTTCGTCGCCGGGAAGCGCGCTATCTTCAATCTGCGCCAGCGAGGAACGCCGTACGATCTCCTCCAGCGACCAGCGCTTGAGTTTGCTCAGCGGGCGCGTCTCGCGGATGCGCACCATATCGCCCATGCGCGCCGAATTCTGCTCGTCGTGCGCATAGAATTTTTTGGTGCTGCGCACGATTCTCTTGTACTTGCGATGCGCCTTGCGCATTTCCACCGCGACCACAATGGTCTTTTGCATCTTGGTCGAGACCACCTGGCCCACTTTTTCGTTGCGCCGCGATGCGGCAGGGGTCTGTGCGGTTTCTGTTGTCGCCGCCATTTAGCGCGCTCCCTTCTCTTTGGCCGACTCCGGCGCTGTGCCCGGTCTAAGATCCTTGGCTGCGCCGCGAATGCCAAGTTCACGCTCGCGGGCCACCGTCTTGATCTGCGCAATCTCCTTGCGCAACAGCCGGATCTTCTTCACGCCGTCGTTCTGCCCCAGTGCCACCTGAAAGCGAAGCCGGAAGAGCTGTTCGGCGGTCACTTTCTCCTGATGACTCAGCTCCGCATCGCTCAAGTTGCGAATCTTATTGAGTTCCATCTCTGTTTCTCTCTCCGGCGCCCGGCGTCCTTCGCAGAAGAACCAGCGCGCCACATAGCAATCCCGGCGGCTTACTTAATCGCCGCTTCCGTCTTTTCCGATCCTGCGCGCTGCACGAACTTCGTTTTCAGCGGCAGCTTGTGCGCGGCCAGCCGCATCGCCTCTTCCGCCACCTGAACTGAGACCCCTTCCATCTCGAAAAGAATCTTGCCCGGCCGAACCACGGCGACCCAGTGATCCAGCGGCCCCTTGCCCGAGCCCATACGGACTTCGGCCGGTTTCTTGGTAATCGGCTTATCAGGAAACAACCGCAGCCAGATCTTTCCGCCGCGTTTGATGAAACGCGTCATGGCGATACGGCTGGCCTCGATCTGCCGGTCGGTAATGTAGCCGCATTCCATAACTTTGAGTCCGTATTCTCCGAATGACAGCGACGACCCCCGCCAGGCTTTGCCGCGGCGCTTGCCCTTCTGCTGCTTGCGGAACTTCACTTTCTTTGGCATCAACATAACGAAAATCCTCAAAACCGGGGATCGGGGATCAAGAATCAGTTCGATCCGGAATCCGACCTCCCTGCCGGGCTGATTGCAGCAAATCCTTCCTTACGACTTCCTGGGATCAGAACCGAGGCTTTCGACTCCCTGATCCCTGCCTCTAAAACACTCCCGCGCCCACCTGCGCTGGCTGCGTCTTGCGGCGCTTCTGCTCGTAAATGTCTCCGCGGTAAATCCAGGTCTTGACGCCGATCACGCCATAGGTCGTGTGCGCCTCGGAAAACCCGTAATCGATATCCGCACGCAGCGTGTGCAGCGGCAACTGGCCATCCAGATACCACTCCGAGCGCGCGATTTCATTGCCATTCAGCCGCCCCGAAACCCGCACCTTGATTCCCTTGCAGCCAAAACGTTTCGCCGAGTCGACGCTCTTGCGCATGGCCCTGCGGAAGCTGACGCGCTTCTCCAACTGCAAGGCAATGTTCTCCGAAACCAGTTGCGCGTCCAGTTCCGGCTTGTTCACTTCGATAATGTCGATGAATACGTCGCGGCTGGTGCGCTTACCCAGTTCGGTCTTGAGCTTCTCAATCTCCGCACCCTTGCGACCTATCACGATTCCCGGCCGCGCCGTGCGGATCAAGAAACGCAGCTTATTGCCCGGCCGTTCAATCTCCACCGAGCTTACCCCGGCCGCCTTGAGCTTCTCGCGCAATTCAGCCTTGAGCTTCACGTCTTCAACCAGAAGCTTGTCGAAATCGCGCTCAGAGAACCAGCGCGAGCGCCACGGCTTGTTTACTCCCAGCCGGAATCCGTACGGATGGACTTTCTGTCCCATATGCTTCCCTCGAATCCTTCTCAGGCCTTGCCGGCCTTCTTCTTCGTTGCCTTCTTTGCCGCCGCCGGGGCAGGTTCTTCCACTGTGGTTACCAGGCCGCTGCCGTTGGTTTGCCTTTCCGCCACTGAGAGCACGATGTGCGTGAGCCGACGCTGATAGCGATAGGCCCGCCCCATCGGCGCCGGGCGAATGCGCTTCAACCGCGGACCGTCGTTAGCCAGCGCCTGCTTCACATAAAGGTTGTCAACGTCCAGATCGATCCCCTCTTCGCCGGCTACATACTTGGCATTGTCCAGCGCCGAGGTGAGCAGCTTGTGAATCACCGGCGCAATGCGCTTCTTGGTGAAGGCCGCCGTCTCCAACGCTTCCTGCACTCCGCGGCCCTTGATCAGATCCAGCACCAGCCGCGCCTTTTGCGGCGACACTCGCTGAAACTTCGCTTCGGCCCGGTATTCTTTTGTCTCCACTGCCATCTCTCGATCCTCGATACGAGCCGCCAGCTTTCAGCCTTCAGCTCTCAGCTTTTCCTGCCTGCGGCCCGGTCGTTTCCGCCTTCCGCGCTTCAACCTTCGCCCCTGCCCTCCGCTATTGCCCAATTGAAAACCAATAGCCGACGGCTGATAACTGCGTCACCGCGCCGGCTTGGCCGCGGTTTCCGCCGCCTTCGACCCGCCGGTGTGTCCCTTGAAGATTCGCGTAGGCGCAAACTCGCCCAGCTTGTGGCCAACCATATTCTCGGTCACGTACACCGGCACAAACTTCTTGCCATTGTGTACGGCGATGGTGTGGCCCACAAACTCGGGGAAGATCGTCGAGCGCCGCGACCACGTCTTGACCACCTTCTTGTCGTTGGCCTTGTTCAGCGTTTCGATCTTCACGCCCAGGTGAATATCCACGAACGGACCCTTTTTTGTCGAACGTCCCATAAAAACTCCTAGCTCTTACTTCGCTCTGCGCTGAACGATGAATGCATCTGTCCGCTTGTTGTTGCGCGTCTTGTAGCCGCGTGTCGGCTGGCCCCACGGGGTCACCGGATGCCGGCCGCCTGAAGTCTTGCCCTCGCCGCCGCCATGCGGATGGTCCACTGGGTTCATGGTCACGCCGCGATTGGTCGGTCGAATACCCTTCCAGCGGTTGCGGCCGGCTTTGCCGATTGATACATTCTCATGATCGGTGTTGCCCACCTGCCCGACCGTGGCCATGCACTCATCCAGCACTCTGCGGGTTTCGCCGGAGGGCAGCTTCAACAGCGCATAGCCGCCTTCCTTGGCCACAAGCTGCGCCTGCGTACCCGCGGAACGCGCCATCTGCGCACCCTTGCCCGGCCGCAGTTCAATGGCATGCACGGTGGTGCCGGCGGGAATATTCTTAAGCGGCAGTGCATTGCCGACCAGGATGTCCGCCTCGGGTCCTGAAGTCACCGTGGCGCCCACTTTAAGGCCCACCGGCTGCAGAATGTAGCGCTTGTCGCCGTCCGCATAGTAAATAAGGGCTATGCGCGCCGAACGGTTGGGGTCGTACTCGATCGTCGCCACGCGTCCAGGCACGCCGAACTTCTCGCGCTTGAAATCGATGAGTCGCAACTTCTGCTTGTGGCCGCCTCCATGGTGGCGGATCGTCAAATCCCCCGAGTTGCGGCGCCCGCCGGTGCGCTTACGAACCGAAACCAGCGGCTTATGCGGCTTATCCGTGGTCAAATCGGCTGTCGCTAGCGAAGTCTGGAAGCGCAGCGTCGGTGTCGCCGGTCTGTATGTCTTGATCGCCATCGTCGTTTCCTTAACGAGCCGTCAGCCTTCAGCTATCAGCCCGTCTCAATTACTGCAAATCGCGTTCAGGTTTTGATCTAGCGCTCCAAGCTCCCACCGAACAAGCTGAAAGCTGAGAGCTAAAGGCTGATAGCTCCCTTTACAAATTGCTCGCGTACTCCGGCATCTTCTCGCCGGCCTTCAGCCGGACGTATGCCTTCTTCCAATCAGGCCGGAAGCCCGCGTACCTGCCGCGGCGACGTTCCTTGCCGGCAAAGTTCGAAGTGCGGACTGCTGCCACTTTCACCTTGAACAGCGCTTCCACGGCCTCTTTCACTTCGCTCTTCGTGGCCTGGGGCGCCACTTCAAATACCAGCGTCCCCGCGGTTTCCTTTACGCCCAGCCCCTTCTCGGTGATCAGCGGGCGGCGAATTACGGTGTACATGGTCGGCATTACGCAGCCTCCGTCTGTGCACCGGCCGCGGTCTTCCGCTTCGAGGCGGACTTGACCAGTGCTTCTTCAAGTTGCTCAATTGCGCCCCGCGAGAAGATCGCGCGGTCGTAGCGCAGCAGGTCGTAAGGATGCACTTCGTTGTTCAGCACCAGCTCCACGCCTTTGAGATTGCGCGCGCCCATCACCAGGGCCTGGGTCAGCGTCTTTCCGTTCTCCACCAGCAGCGCGGTCCGGGTTACACCGAGCTTCTCGAGAGCCGCGCGATAAAGCTTGGTCTTGGCCTCTTTGATCTCCAGCGAGTCGACGACGGTTAACTTGCCGTCGGCCAGTTTCGCCGCCAGCGCCGAGCGCAGCGCGCCCAGCAGCTTCTTGCGCGGGAACGGATACTCATAGCTGCGCGGTTGCGGCCCATGCACTGTGCCGCCGTGCCGCCAGATCGGCGACCGTACCGAGCCTACGCGCGCCCGGCCCATGCCCTTTTGCTTCCACAGTTTTTTGCCGGAACCGGCCACCAGCTTGCGGTTCTTGGTGGCGTGCGTGCCCTGGCGCTGTGAAGCCCGGTAGTGCTTTACCGCCTCCCACAGCAGAGCCTCGTTCACCTGCTCCGGCGCAAACACCGCGTCGGACAGCTCCAGCTCGCCCAGCTTTTCTCCGTTCAAATTCACTACATCAACGTTTGCCATCGTTTTCTTCCTGAGCCTGCAGCCCGTAGCTGTCAGCTCCTTCATCTCGATCCATTCCGATTACGCCAGCAGGTTAGCTCCCGGCTCTTTATTTCCGCTTGGCCTGCGCCTTCTTCGAAGCCTTCAAGGGATCGACCGTACCCGATCCGGCAAATCCGCGGCGTTCGCGCGGCGGAGCCTTGGCCTTGGAAATCATCACATAACCATCGCGGGGACCGGGCACGGCGCCCTCCACCATCAGCAGATTCTCGTCAAGATCGATCCCGCGAATGCGCAGATTCCGCACCGTCACCCGGTCCGTCCCGAAATGTCCCGGCATTCTCTGCCCGGGAAACACGCGCGACGGAAAGCTCGATGCGCCGATCGATCCCTGCACCTGAAACATGTGCCCGTGCGACTTGGGACCGCCGCCGAACTTGTGCCGCCGAACTACGCCTGCAAAACCGCGGCCCTTCGAAGTGCCGATCACGTCCACGAACTTCGCGTCGGCGAAGATATCCACGAGCACCCGGTCGCCGGCCTTCGCGCCGTCGGAACCGTCGGCCCCGGCCTCGATGTCCACTTCGCGAATGAGCTTGACCGGCGGGGCTTCCGTCTTGCCCAGGTGACCGGCTTCCGCCTTGCTCATGCGCGACGCCTTCACGAACTCCACCAGCCCGATCTGCGCTGCGTCGTAACCATCTTTTGCCGCACTCTTCAACTGCGTAATCACACAAGGGCCGGCCTGCAGCACCGTGATCGGATGCACGTCGCCCTTATCATCGAAGATCTGCGTCATGCCGATCTTTTTTCCCAGAATTCCCGTGACTGCCATTTCTTCCTCACCTCATCATGCGCGGCGCTACGCCTCGCACTGCCGGAACTGTTCAGGGGTCAGAAATCAGAGATCAGGGACCAGTTTTCCCGTACCCTTCCGAATCTCGTCCCCTCTTCCTCTTGATCAGTCTTGGCGTCTTATCCAGCGCTGCGGCGGTCGGGCCGCTTTCTGAACTCTGACTCCTGGTCTCCGATCTCTACTTCTCAAAGGCCTTGATCTCCACATCCACACCCGCCGGCAGATCGAGCTTCATAAGCGCGTCCACTGTCTGCTGCGTCGGTTCCAGGATGTCGATCAACCGCTTGTGGGTGCGAATCTCGAACTCTTCGCGCGATTTCTTGTCCACGTGCGGCGAACGCAGCACGCAGTATTTGTTTTTGATCGTCGGCAACGGAATCGGCCCGGCCACCGTTGCCCCGGTGCGCTTGGCCGTGTCCACTATCTCACCGGTCGAGGTGTCCAGCACACGATAGTCGTATGCCTTCAACCGGATGCGTATTCTTTGTCCTACCATGACCGTCCTTCCAGGACTTAAGGGTTCAGGTTTCAGGGGTCAGTCCGTTTCCAGTCACTGCCCGCTGCGTTACTCAAGCCGTTTTTCCCGACCACTGATCCCTGATCCCCGACCCCTGTCTTTACTTCACAATCTCCGAAATGGTTCCCGCGCCCACTGTCCGCCCGCCTTCGCGGATGGCAAAGCGCAAGCCCTTCTCCAGCGCCACCGGCGTGATCAGCTCCACCTG
>JASHOY010000168.1 GCA_030038435.1 Acidobacteriaceae bacterium
TTGGAAGATGCGCCAATAATTCGTTCCAAAAGGCTCTCGGGCTTTTGCGTCGGATATCGCAGATTTTGGGTCCTATCCGCCGGCTGAAGCATTGACAGCCGCCACACATCGTCGATTGTTCGATGAGTGGACTCTTGATAGACCACGTGCCCGTCTTCATCCTTGGCGTTTACAATCCGCCCCTTCTCTTTGCTCCACTCTCTTTTGATCTGTTGAACAGGCTTATCCCGGAGCTCCGCTTGAGGATGGAAAGTAAAACTGCTCCCTTTCCGGTAATACAAAATCACGTCGTGATTGGCAGCGAAGTGGTTGATGTTCCCCTGGAATTTGTTGTAATACCACCAGACAATTTCATTAAGAAAATTGTCCTGCCCAAAAACCTCATCGAGCACAGTCTTAGCGTAGTGCCCCAGGTGCCAATCAAGATGGACATAAATGCTTCCGGTGTCAGAGAGCAACTCAGATAAGGGTATTAACGTATCGTAAAACCACTTCAGATAGCGGTCCAAGGACGTGACGCCGCGCTCCTTATCAGCCTGACTTACTCCCCAAGTGTCTCGATAGGCTTTAGTCTCGATTGATGACGGCTCCTTGAGAAATTCTGTACCGTCTTGTCCAGAATGCCGGGACGGCACAGTAGCCGTGAACGAGAAGTCTTGCCCTGTATTAAACGGCGGATCAATGTAAATCAGATTGACCTTCCCCGCGAATTCGGGAAGCAGAGACGGCAGCACGTACTTCTTGTCGCCCCAGATAAGCCGATTGCGCCACTCCGTCTGCCGGCCGGAGGTAAAGAGGTCCAATGTACGCTGACGGTCCGCCGCGCTCTCGTTCACCGTCTCGATGGTCTGAAATGGCAGCGCCACCCGCACAGGAGCCTGCCGCTTGCCATCCACATACTTGCCATCCCAAATGAGTTCTGCCATCCCTGATCTTCCTCTTTAGACCACGCAACTCTGAGCCGGGTTCAATGACGCCTGCACGACGAGAACGAAGGAGTATCCTATTATAAGTCCTTCCCCCTGTGACGCTTGCACGCGCCAATAGCGGTTCGGGTGCGCGTAGCGCCCATTCTGGCGACACAGAAAGGAGCCGGCCTCAATGGCGATTCAGATTTCCGTAAACGGTTTGGCCAAGTTCATGAAGGCCAGTTCCGCGGCACAGCGCACACTACTGCGCAACCAAAAGTTCCCCTACACTGCCGATGGTAAAAAGCGACCTCAGATTGTTTACTACAGTGAGGCGCGAACGGCGATCAGGAAGTATCACGAGAACGGAAACGACGTGAGCGTGCTCGTTAGCGCCATAGAAGACCTCGTAAAGAAAGAGATCGAGCACCCGGAAAAGGACGCATCCAGAATCCAGGACAACGTACGCGCGGTCAAGACCTACATGGCGCACTTCGCCCACAGCAAGTTTACGATCCTTGAAACGCCGAAGCCTAAATATCAGCACGGCGAGGTAATCGTCTCGGCAACCCCAGACCTCTACGTGGACGATGGCGGACGAAAGAAGCTCATCAAGCTGGATTTCAACGCGGTCAAGCCGGACAACGAAGTTGTCCAGATCATTCTGAAGGTCATGCACGAAGCAGCCGCATTAGGTGCTCTCGCCGTGCAACCGAAGGACATCATCTATCTGGATGTTTCCCGGCAGACTCAGTACACCGGCTCGGCGCTCAACAAGCGGCTCAAGCGCGACATCGACGCCGCCTGCGAAACCATCGCCGACATTTGGCCTCGAATCAAACAATCATCCTGAGCCCCGCAACGGAATCAATGAAAATCGTGCGAACGCATGTCGATGTCTGAATGAGCAAGGGGCGCGAGCCGCATGGCCTTCACATGAATCACGTTGTCCTGATTCTGCAACGGACCTTCGACGAGTAGAAACTTGCTGCGGCTAACCACAAGGCGATTCTGGTCGTAGAGATCGGGCGTGACGATGACGTTGGCTATGCCGGTTTCGTCCTCCATCGAAATGAAGATGAAACCCTTCGCCGTGCCTGGGCGCTGCCGCGCAATCACGCAGCCGGCCGTGCGCACGAACTCGCCATCCCGGCGAGACCGCAATTCCTCAGCGGACAGGACATTTGAGCGCTGAAGCTCCGCGCGCCGATAGTGCATCGGGTGCTTGCCTACGGTGAGCCCTGTTCCGGCGTAATCGGCGACTAGACGCTCTTCGACATTCATCTGCCGCAGCGGTAGCGCCTCGGAATCTTCGCGCAGCGATTCCCTGTGATCGCTGAGAAGCGGCCCCTCTGGTTTGCCGGCGCGCTCAACCTGCCACAGCGCGTCGCGCCGGTGGCGGATGCCGTCGAGCCGATTCAGCGCGCCGATTTCGGCAAACCTCTTCAGATCCCTTCGCGTCAGCGACGGAACACGCAGAGCCAGGTCATCCGCAGAATGGAAGAGGCCGCCAATCCTGCGAACGATGACCAACGCTTCCGCCGACTGCCTTGTCAGCCCCTTCGCGTAAGCAAGTCCAACGCGAAGCGAGAGTGTTCCGTCCTCTTCATGCTCGACCGTACACGGCCAGTCGGAGACCTGCACGTCGATGGGCTTGGCGCGCAGGCCGTGGCGCTGCGCATCCTTCACCAGCACGGCGGGCGAATAAAAGCCCATCGGCTGATTATTGAGGATGGCGCAGGTGAATGCGGCGAGATGCTTGACCTTGAGATACGCCGAGGCGTAAGCGATCAGGGCAAAGCTCGCCGCATGAGATTCAGGGAAACCGTATAGCGCAAACGAGCTGATCTGCTGCACGATCGTGTCCTGTGTCTTCGCATCGATGCCCTTGGCGGTCATTCCGGCGCGGAGCTTCGATTCGAGATTCTTCATCCGCTCCCATGAGCGGCGCATCCCAACTGCGCGGCGCAGCTCCTCGGCCTCCGCGCCTGAAAAGTTGGCGACCGTCATGGCGATACGCAATAGTTGCTCCTGAAAGAGCGGAACGCCCAGCGTGCGTTTCAGGACGGGTTCGAGCGACGGATGAGGATAGGTAACGGCCTCGCGCTTTTGGCGGCGCCGCATATAAGGGTGCATCATCTGGCCCACGATGGGACCGGGGCGGATGATCGCTACCTGGACAACGAGATCGTAAAACTTCTCAGGAAAGTTGCGCGGCAGCGAGGCCATCTGCGCGCGGCTCTCGATCTGAAACATGCCGACGGTATCGGCCTTCTGTAGCGTGCGGTAGACCTCTTCATCCTCCGGCAACTGGGCCAGTTCGACTTTTTCACCGTAGTGCGCAGGGATCAGTTCCAGACAATCCTTGAGTACGGCCATCATGCCGAGGCCGAGCAGGTCCACTTTGATTATGCCGAGGTCTGCGCAGTCTTCCTTGTCCCACTGGACAACGGTGCGCCCTGGCATCGAGGCCCGTTCCAAAGGCACGACTTTATTCAATTGCCCTTGGCAGATGACCATGCCGCCCGAGTGCTGCCCGAGATGGCGCGGCAAATCCTGAATTCGCATCGACAACTCAAGGTATTTGGCGATGCGCGGATGGCGAATGTCGAAGCCAGCGTGCTGAAATGAATGCGCCATCGTGTCGGTACTGCCGCGCCACTCCCACTGACCAACAAGGCTCGACAGCCGGCCCAGTGTGTCTTCATCGAAGCCCAGCGCCTTGCCTGTCTCCCGCGCCGCGGATTTGCCGCGGTACGTGATGACGTTGGCAGTCATGGCGGCGCCCAGCTCGCCGTACCGCTGGTAAACGTACTGGATGGCCTGTTCGCGTTTTTCCTCGGATGGCAGATCGAGGTCGATGTCCGGCCACTCATTGCGGTTTTCGTTCAGGAATCGCTCGAAGAGCAGTTCCATCCCCACTGGATCGATGGCCGTGATTTCGAGCGCGTAGCAGACGACCGAATTGGCCGCGCTGCCACGCCCCTGCACAAGGATGTCGTGCTCCTTACAGAACCGGATAATGTCCCACACGATGAGGAAGTAGCCGGCAAAGCCCAGCTTCGCAATCAGCGCCAGCTCATGTTCGACCTGCTTTTTTGCCCGCTCCAGCAGCTTGCGGTCGTTTTTGGGACCGTATCGCCGCTCGACGCCCTCCGCGACCCGCTGGCGCAGAAAGCTGTCCATCGTCTCACCGTCGGGGACGGGATAGCGCGGGAACTTGTAGCCAAGATCGTCAAGCTCGAAGCGCAGGCGCGACGAGAGATCGACGGTGTTCTCAACGGCTCCCGGCACATCACGGAAAAGTGCGGTCATCTCACGCACTGGCCTGAGATGCCGCTGGCTGTTCACAGCGAGCAACCTGCCCGCCTCGTCCAGTTCGACATGATGACGGATGGCGGTAAACAAATCCTGAATCTCGCGGTCGTATGCGGTTGCGAAGCGGACTCCGTTCGTGGCAACAACCGGGAGACGGAGCGAACGCGCAATGCGGATGGCAGCCTGATTCCGCCATTCTTCTTCGCGCTCCCGATGGCGCTGCAATTCAACATATACGTTCCCATCTCCGTAAATGCGTACCAACCGCTCGACAGCCTCGCGGCCCGCTCCTTCGCCGCCACGCACGAGTGCCGCAGCCAACGGTCCTTCGTCTCCTCCGCTGAAGCAAATCAAGCCGGATGCGTATTGGCTCAAATCGTCGAGGGTTGCCACGCCATCGCCCTTGGTGGTTTCACGCAACTTGAACTGGGTGATGAGTTGACAGAGATTTTGATACCCAGCGCGCGATTCGCAGAGCAATGGAATCCGCGCCGGTTCGATTTTGTACTGGTGCGGAAGCCAAGCCGGAGGCGTTAGACGCGCACCGAAAGACGAAATTGCGATCTCGGCTCCGATATGCGCCCGAATGCCGTTGCGTTTGGCTGAGGTGTGGAAACGAGCGGCGCCGTAGACGCCGTTATGGTCGAGCAGAGCCATTGCCGGCATCTGCAACTCCACGGCGCGCTCGATCAGGCTCTCCGGCTGCGAAGCGGCCTGAAGAAAGCTGAAGGCGCTCGCAGCGTGCAGCTCAACATACTCAGTCATAGAGAGCCGCCATCTGCCACTGGTCTCGCAGCAGGTCGCGAACCAGACAGCAACAGAGCATCGATCCCGCCTGCGAGCGTGCCACCAGATCCCACTGTTCGCATCCCCAAAGCATCGCAGTCCACCACTCGCCTTCGGTCTGCCATGGACCCCAGGCTCGCTCCACGACGAATCGCTGTGCCCGGAAAATCACTGTCGCCGGACGCCCGTTCTGTAGCGTGACGAGCGCCGCTTCCGGCGAGCGCAGCCGCCGCATGGCCGGCCGAACCGGCGTGCCAGGAACTTCCGCTGGCCGTGCAGCCGGGATCGTAAACGGCTCCATGCGGAATCCGTCGGGCCGATGCGTATCCTCCAGGACGGCTCGACCGACATTCTCTTCGCCAACGATGGCGCGGATGCGCGCCAGCGTTACATCGAGACGTGACGGCTCCGGCAACTGCGGCGAGAACAAGCCGAGCTGCACCTTGCTCGCGCTGCCTGGTTCCGCATCGAGCGCAACTGCCAGAATTGCAGCCTGGGGAGGATGGGCTTCAAGGTCCAGGTGCAGCAGCTTGAGCCAGAGCTGCCGGTCATTGGTGGGCAGCGCGGGCCGCACCGTCCGCGTGTGCGTCCCGCCGCCTTCGAGCGTCAGCGTGACCGTCATCGCAGCGAGCGCCAGCATGCGCGATGCCGCCCGCAAAATCACCTGCTCCAGCATGAGGTTCGTCACGAACATCAGCGCATCGAGGACATCCACGGGGGAATCGAGTTCCATGCGCTCGACAAGCACAAAAGGCAGTTCAACAGGCTGAAACAGGTGCGGCATCTCGCCGCGCGCCAACTGGCGAACGCGCCTCGCGGCTTGTCCAATGCGAGAGATGAGTTCCTTTTCCGGCAAGCCGGCGAGCATTCCCAATGTGCGAATGCCCCAAAGCGTAAATATCTCCCCTTGTTCCTGGGTGAGATCGAGAACTGTGAGCGGCAATACCGCCAGAGCCGTGCTCTCTTCGCCTGCGAGGATAACCCGCACCGACAGCGGCAATGGCGCCTTGGCAACGGTGACCGCCGCGTGAAAATTCGCGCTAACGGCAACGCAGGCGGTGATCCCCAACGCACCGGCACGAGCAAGCAGGCTACGCGCCAGCGATTCAGGATGCC
>JASHOY010000169.1 GCA_030038435.1 Acidobacteriaceae bacterium
ACTTCGCCTTCCTGATGTACGCCAAGAACTTCAGGCAGACGACGATGCGGCGGCAAATGGATTACCTGCGCCAGGTGGGTGGCAGCAAGGAAGCAGCCAAGGAACTGAAGCTCTTCAATCTCAGCGATCATCTGACCAGGCGTTTTTCCGATCTCTCCTGGCAGATCTACGAAGAGGATGTGGCGCTGAACCGCAGGCGGCTTTTGTGGACCGGGCTGCTTTCGATGATCGGGCAGCTCGGCTACTACTCCGCTTATGTGCTGAGCATCTACCGGACTATCGAAGGCGAGTACACCATCGGCGGCCTGACGCTGATCACCACCGCCATCATGCAGGCCATGGGCAATATTCAGCAGGCGTTCTCGACCGCATCGGGCGTGGCCGATCAGGCGCTCTTTCTCACCGATCTGCTGGCCTTCTTCGCGATGAAGCCGCACGTGGAGACGAAGGAGAACGCCTTGCCCGCACCCCGGCCGATCGTGCGCGGGTTCGAGTTTCGCAATGTGTCGTTTACGTATCCGGGAACGACACGGAAGATCCTGAGCGATTTTAACTTTACGCTGGAGCCGGGAGAGAGGGTTGCGCTGATCGGCGAAAACGGTCAGGGCAAAACCACCGTGGTGAAGCTCATCACCCGCTTATACGATCCGACCGAAGGCGAGATCCTGCTGGATGGCGTGGACCTGAGGGAGTACGACCTGCATGATCTGCACTCGGAGATCGGCGTCATCTTCCAGGACTTTATGCGCTATGAGATGACCGCGCGAGAGAACATTGCCATGGGCCGCATCGAAGTGCCTCATGCACCGGAGGAGATTGAATACGCCGCGGAGAAAAGCCTGGCCAGCGGCGTGGTTGCGCGGCTTAAGGACGGATACGACCAGATGCTCGGACGGCGGTTTGAAGGCGGCGTGGATCTTTCGGGCGGCGAGTGGCAGAAGATGGCTCTGGCGCGGGCGTATCTGCGCGACGCGCAACTGCTGATCCTGGACGAGCCAACGGCTTCGCTCGATGCGCGCAGCGAGTTCGAGGTCTTTGAGCGGTTTGCCGAGCTGACCTACGGCAAGATGGCGCTCCTGATCTCGCACCGGTTTTCTACAGTGCGCATGGCCGACCGGATCGTGGTTCTGGAAGGCGGGCGGCTGGTGGAGGAAGGCAGCCACAACCAGCTTGTCGCGCTGGGAGGACGGTATGCCGCCATGTTTGAAATGCAAGCGGCCAGTTACCGTTGAGACGTTATGACAGAGTCCTTTTTTGTTGCCGAGTCCAAAGAGGACCCGGCAGAGGTGGAACTCGAAATCTTGCGCAGCGCCGCAAACGCCGCGGCGTCGTGGGCAGTGGCGCCGAGGCCTTCGGGGAGGTTCGGCTTCTTCCGCCGCGTGCAGATGGCGCGCCGCAATCTGGCGCTGCTTGAAGAGTTCCTTACGCGGCCTCCGGCAGCTTATACCCGGGACACGCCGCGCATGGCTGCGTGCCGCGCCGCCATGCGTGAGCTGGTGGCGAATTTCCGGCTTCTGCGATCCGCTGTCGCGTCGATGTATGAGCGGCAGAATCCAATTGCCAGGTTGCCCAGGGTGATCGTGGCGGGCCGCCAGGACGAACCCCGGAACGCGGCCATGGCCTGGGCATATCTTCGCGCGGTCGATGGGGAGTTTTCGGCGGCTACATTCCAGTCGTTCGTCAAGGCGCTCCAATCTGAGGACCCGCTGACGGTGGACGAACTGTCGGAGAGCGCCGGCTTTCTCAAGTTCGCGCTTGTCGAGTGGCTGGTTGAAGAGGCACGCACGCTTCGCCGCGCTCCCGAGGCGGCGTCCGTAGAGTGGTTCACAAGGCGATTGACCAGCCTTCGGGCCATTGGCAATGTGGACTGGACTTTCCTGATCGAGCCTCTCGTCGTCTTCGACGCGCTGCTCAGGGAGGATCCGGCGGGCGCCTATCCTGCCATGGATTTTGAAAGCCGCGAACTGTATCGCAGGCGGGTCGCCTTTTTCGCCCGCCGCTCGGACTGCACCGAGATGCAGGTTGCACAGACCGCGCTCGATCTGGCGCGCCACGGCGGCGAGCATCCTCCGGCAAATCCCCGCATTGAGCAGCGGCTGACCCACGTAGGCTATTACCTCCTTGGTAAAGGGTTTTCACAACTCGCCTTCCGCGTCGGCTTTCACCCTCCGGTTTCGTGGCGCGTGCGGCAAATCATACTGGAGCACGCGGAGGATTTTTATATCAGCGGCATTCAGCTTGGCGTTATCTTTCTGGCCGCCGCCGCTCTTTTTCCGGTTCTCCCGCAGATCGCAACCTTCACCGGCCTGGCCATCGCACTTGCGGCATTGCTGCTGCCCGCAAGCCAGGTTGCGGTGGATCTGGTCAACAACGCGGTCACTGCGTTCTTCGATCCGGCTCCTCTGCCCAAGCTCGACTTCAGCAAAGGGATTCCACGCGAGTGCACGACACTGGTCGCGGTGCCCTCGCTGTTGATCGACGAGAGGCAGGTGCGTGCGCTGGTCGGGGATCTCGAGGTGCGCTATCTCGCCAACCGCGATCCCCGCCTGCATTTTGCTTTGCTCACAGACCTGCCCGATTCACTGAGCAAGCCGCGCGAGCGGGATGCGCATCCACTGGTGGGACTAGCTATCCGGCTGATCGGCGAACTGAACGCCAAGTACGGCCCCCGGGGGAGTGGCGCATTCATGCTGTTGCATCGGCACAGAATTTTCAATACCCGCCAGGGTGTGTGGATGGGCTGGGAGCGCAAGCGCGGAAAACTCCTCGACCTCAACCGCTTTTTGACCAGGGACGGAGATGCCTTTCCTATCAAGGCCGGTAAGCTCGATGCGCTGCACGAGATTCGTTATGTGCTTACGCTCGACGCCGACACACAGCTTCCTCGTGACTCAGCAGCAAAGCTGGTCGGCGCCATCGCTCATCCCCTGAATCGGGCAATTGTCGATCCCAAGCTTCGTATCGTTACCGACGGGTACGGGATTCTCCAGCCGCGCATGGGCGTCACGGTGCGGTCGACCGCGCGGTCGCGCCTTGCGGCCATCTACTCGGGACAAAGCGGGTTCGATATTTACACGCGCGCGGTCTCCGACGCGTATCAGGACCTGTTCGGCGAAGGCATCTTCGCGGGCAAGGGCGTCTATGAAGTCGAGACGCTTCACGCGGTTCTGAACCGCCGTTTTCCGCGCAACGCACTGCTCAGCCACGATCTCATCGAGGGCGCGTATGCACGGGCCGGATTGGTCACGGACGTCGAACTTGTCGACGATTACCCGTCACACTATAGCGCCTACACCCGGAGGCAACACCGCTGGGTACGCGGCGATTGGCAGATCGCACCCTGGATGTTCGCACGGGTACGCGACGAGACGGGCCGCTGGACGCCGAACCCGGTCTCCGGCATCTCCCGCTGGAAGATCTTCGACAATCTGCGGCGCTCGCTGGTCGATCCGTTCCTGCTGATTTTGTTCGTCGCCGGATGGCTGGGGCTGCCGGGAGGACCGCTTTACTGGACGGTCGTGCCTCTGCTGCTGCTGCTCTTTCCATCCATTGCCCAGCTCATGTTCGGACTGGGGCGCGCCTTCCTGAGCGGACAAACAGGCCGCGCCGCCGGGGCTCTCTCCGGATTCTGGCGCTCGGCGCTCATCGCGTTCCTTCATCTGGTCCTTCTCGGCCATCAGACGTTTCTGGCCTTCGATGCGATCTTTCGCTCGATGATCCGCTGGTTCATCACCGGCGAGCGGCTGCTGGAGTGGGAGACGGCTGCGCAGGCAGAATTGCACTCTGAACGCCGCGGCGGAATCGACCGCTATCTGGGCGTGGCGCCCTTTCTGGCGCTGTGCCTTGCCGCGCTCGTATGGCTCTTTGCCGCGCACAGGCAGGCCATTTACTGCGCCTCGCCCATTTTGCTGCTTTGGGCAATCGCCAGTCCCGTCATCGCATGGTTAAACCGTCCTCCGCGCGAGCGCGTGCTCCTGGCCCGGGCGGATGAGGAGTTCCTGCTCCACCACGCGCTGCACATCTGGCGCTACTTTCGGGAGTTCGGCACCGAGCGGCACCACTACCTCATTCCCGACAGCGTGGAGGAAGATGGGCTCTACGAAACTGCACGTACTTCACCCACCAATATCGGACTGCTGCTCAACGCACGGCAGGCTGCGTGTAAGTTTGGATTTCTTACCATCACGGAATTCGCTTCGCTTACCGCTGGAACCCTTGCAACCGTCTCCAGCCTTGAAAAGTTTCATGGACATCTCTGCAATTGGTATGACACGCAGACGCTCGATCCCCTACGTTCCGAGCCGGGAAACGCGCCCTTTGTGTCGACGGTCGACAGCGGCAACATGGCCGCCTCGCTCTATACCCTGCACGCGGGCACAAAACAGCTTGCTCGCGAGCCGCTGATTTCACGGCAACTGTTCACCGCCTTATGCGCGCATTGGCGGCTGATGCGGGCAGAAAACGGTTTACCTGCGCAGCTCAAGCGCCTGCGGCTGCCCAGGGTGGATGAACCGGTCTCGGCATGGCTTGACTGGCTGAACCGCGCGCACGCTGCTTTTGAAGAAACCTCGCTTCCGCCCGCGGAGTCCGGCAAGGGGTGGTGGCCGGCCGAAACTCGGCGCCGTATCGAGGCTGTGCTTACTTTATTGCAACGCTATCTTCCCTGGACGCTGCCGGAGTACGATGCGCTGCGCGATTTGCCTCAGCTTCATCTCGCTGAGAGGATTTTTTCACTGTCTCTTGAAGAAGCGATCCGGTTTGCGGAAGCGCTCGACGCTGTATTGGCCGAGATCCTTTTCACGCAACCGTCTTTAACGGAACCCGCCGAGCGTCTTCGCCAGGCCCTGCCCGGCGCGGCAAAGAATCTGCGGGAGTTGGCCGCCACTCTGCGCGGCGTCGCACAGGACAGTGAAAGACTCGCCGAACAAATGGAGTTCGGCTTTCTTGCCGATCCCGACCGGAAGATACTTTCCATTGGCTATGACACAGGCACGCAGCGCCGCCACGAGAGCTCGTACGATCTGCTTGCCTCGGAGGCTTGCGTGGCCACATTTCTGGCGATTGCACGCGGCGAGCTTCCGCAACAAAGCTGGTTCAAACTCTCGCGCGGCCATACCCGGGCTTTTGGGCGCTTCATCCTCCTGTCGTGGACTGGAACGATGTTCGAATACCTCATGCCGATGCTGTGGATGCGGAGTTATCCCGAGACTCTGATCGCGCGAACGCGTGCGGCCTGCGTTTACGTGCAGCGCAGGTTCGCCGCTGTCCTCGATATGCCGTGGGGAATCTCGGAGTCCGGTCATGCGCGCCGCGACTACGCCGGCCACTATCTTTACCATCCCTACGGCGTGCCTTTCTTGGCTCTCTCCATCGAGGCTTCTGCCAGCCCTGTCATCTCACCCTATTCGACCTTCCTGGCCCTCAACGTGGATACGCGGGAGGCGCTCGCCAACCTGCGCCGCATGGCTTCGGCGGGATGGACCGGCGCCTACGGCTTCTATGAGTCGGCTGACTATACGAGTCACTCGCGCAGGCCGGTATTGGTGCGCGAGTGGATGGCGCATCACCAGGGAATGTCGCTGCTGGCCATTCTGAACCTGCTGCATCAGGACGCTGCGCAAAGGTGGTTCCACGCCAATCCACTGGTTCAAGCCACGGAGAGGCTGCTCCACGAGGTTCCTGTCAGCAAGACCGTACTCCGCTCGCGGCTTTATGAGCTCGCACCTGTCCACAGCCGGTAAAAGGCTTTCGCGCGCAGATTTTCAAAAACCAGCCGATCTATCTCCGCGGCACAGCTGGCGCGGCGCGGATCGTCGCGGCATGCGCGTTTCTGCATCGAGACGCCGAATCCCTCTCGGCGTATGAGGCGGCGCTTCGTAATTAAGAGAAAAATAACAATAGCTTCCGGTGCAGACGAAGAAGAAGCGATTCCGCGCACAACGGCTTTGGCGCTGAGTTATAAATTACACATTCTGAAGAGGCTGCGAAGGATAACTTCATTTTAAAATCAGCGCCGATTCCGTGTGAGTCGTATTCTTATCGAATAACTATCGTATAGCTGACACTAACTTCGATCAGACTCATTCTTTTGTTGACTTCGGCAATTGCGTGGGATACGCTCGACCCAATCAATCTGAGAAAGCGGATCGAATAGATCTGTAGCGAGGCCACCCCAGGCGTCGAGTTCGTGTGTTGCGTTTGGCTGTCTCCGGCAAGTCGGATCTTGCAATACGAATACGTGTGCTCGGAGAAAAGGACCGGACGCAGTTAATGAAATACCTCCCCTCCCTCGTGTTTACACTGCTGGCGTATCTATCCCTTTCGATGCTGACCGCATGTGCAGTGCCTGCCTTTGCCAACGTAACCGTCGTCAGCCCGGCAAGCGGAACTGAAGTTGTTTCACCGTTCCAGCTCACCGCTTCCGCCTCGGCGTGCTCCTCGCAGCCGATCGCCTCCATGGGCTATTCGTTCGACAACAGCACCAACACAACCATCGTCAATGCGGCGTCGATCAACGCACAGGTAGCCACTACGCTCACGGGCGCGCACACGCTGCACGTCAAGTCCTGGGGGAACCAGGGAGCGTCGTGCGTCACCTCGGTCGCGGTTATCCTGATGCCCTCACCCACCTCCTCTGTGCCGGCCACCGCGACCGTGTTCAATGCCGTACAGACTCTGCCGACCTGGCAGGCGATCAACGACACCGGCTCCGGAAGCGGCGCTTCCAGCGGAATCATGAGCATGGTTTCTTCGCCCTCGCTCAGCGGTTCAGCGCGTGAGTTCGCCACCACATTCACGAACTACGGCGGCGAAAGATATTACGCGACCATCGGCTCGAACACGCAGGTGAGCAACTTTCTTTACGACGGATGGGTGTATATCGGCGGTTCGGCTAGCGGCATTGCCAATATCGAGATGGATATGAACCAGGTGATGGCCAACGGTGAAACGGTGATATACGGATTTCAGTGCGACGGCTGGTCGAGCACATGGGACTACACGGCTAACGAAGGCACGCCGACAGCTCCTTCCGACCAGTGGCTGCACACGCAGGCGCCATGCAACCCGCAAAACTGGGGCACAAATGCGTGGCACCACGTGCAGATCAGCTATTCGCGCGATCAGTACGGCACCGTCACTTACAACTCTGTGTGGCTTGACGGCGTGGAGCAGGACTTGAACGCAACCGCCCCCTCCGCATTCGCGCTGGGGTGGGGACCCGTACTGCTGACCAACTTTCAGGTGGATGGGATGGGCACGAGCGGATCATCGACCGTGTACCTGGACAATCTGACCATCTACGCCTGGTGAGGGAACCGCGCGGCGGGGCCTTGTGACAAGGCCCGTCACGCGAATGCCTTAATCATTGAGAACCATCTCGCGTTGCAGATTTTCAATGGAACTTCCGGAGTGGGTATTGGTTCGCTCCGCAATGCTAAGAGGCAATAACACTCGAAAGCAGGTGATCGAGGCGCCGAGGAAGCGGCAGGTCCGACAGGAGATCCGGCCCTCGTATTTCTGCACAATGCCCTTGCTTATCCATAGCCCCAGGCCTGTGCCCTTTGTGGACTTGGAGCTGAAGAACGGTTGGAAAAGCCTGGGCTTGTCCTGGGGGCGGATGCCGCCGCCGGTATCGAAGATGGATACCGCGGCGGCAGGCCGTCTGGTGATCCAGTCCTGCACTTCGCGCACCGAGACGCTGAGCACGCCGCCATCCGGCATCGCCTGGATGGCGTTGGTGACAAGATTGAGGAAGACCTGGCGAAGCTCGACGGGAAAGCCCTGCACCGTGCACTCCGCGCAGTATTTCTTCCGCAGTCTTATCCCGCAGTTCTGAAGCAGACGATCCTGCAGAGCGAGCACGTCGTCAAGCAACTCCGGGAGGAACACGGCGATGGGCTGCGTGGATTCCCTGTAGAAGCTCAGTGTCTGGCGGGTGATGTGGTTGACGCGCTGCAGTTGCTCGTCGGCCATCTCGGCGCATCGCCGCGCCTCATCGTCGAGCGACGGATGGCTACGGAGCAGATAAAAGAGGTTGGTGATCGCCGCCAGGGGATTGTTGATCTCGTGGGCGATGATGCCGGCGACACGGCCCATGGCGGCCATTCTTTCAGCGGCCCGCAACGCCTCTTCGGCGCGCAGTTGCGTGGTGATGTCGCGGCCCACTTCGAGGACCGCGTTGCCCTCGTGATTGATCGTCTTACGGCAGGCGACGACGATTTCCGAGCTATCTTTTCTGGTCTGGATCAGATTGCCATGCCAGGATTTCCGGTCGCGGAGGATGGCCTCGATTTCACTTCGCGGAATGGGAAAGACGGTATGCAGAAGACGGTGGAGATCCTTGCCAACGGCCTCATCGCACTTCCAGCCGTAGAGGCTCTCGGCGCCGGAGTTCCAGAACTGAATGCAATCGTCGAGATCACGCACCAGGATGGCTTCCGAAGCAAGTTCGAGGAGCTCGGCGCGCGTGCGGAACAGGGCTTCGCTCTGGCGCAGCTCCTCGGTGCGGTCGGCCACGCGGCGCTCCAGATCTTTGTTAAGCGTCTCGAGCTGCCGCGTCTTGCGATAGAGATCGACGAAGACGCTTACCTTGGCGCGAAGGACGTCCGGGATCACTGGAACGGAGATGTAATCGACGGCGCCGCTGCGGTAGCCCTGCACGCGGTCGGCATCGGTAAGGTGCACGCCTGAAATAAAAATGATGGCGGTTTTCTGGAAGCGGGGGTGCTGATGGATGACGTCGGCGAGCTCGAACCCGTCGAGTTCGGGCATGCTTACGTCCATGAGGACGACCGCAATGTCGGTTTTGAGAAGAATAGCCAGCGCCTCCGAGGCTGAAGACGCCTTGATCAGATTCTCGCCGAGCTCGGCGAGAATTACCTCGTAACTGAGCAGTTTGGCCGGCTGATCGTCCACCATGAGGATATTTACGTGTTCATCCGGCGCCATAGCGGCATCTCCTTGCACGGCAGAGAGAGAAGTGAGATCCACGGGAGGCCGTGGTGCGCCGGCCCGCCCCGTTTCAGGATTAGATGCGGCGGCGCGGACAAAGCAATCCGCGAAGACTTCGAGCGCCCAACAGGAACCCCTCTCTTCTCAAACATCGCCATCTCCGAAGAATCCAGAATTTCCGCTACCGATGCAGCCACATACGCAGCGCCGAAAGCAACTGTTCGGTGTTCACCGGCTTGGCCAGATATTCCGAGGCGCCGGCTTCAAGACAACGTTCGCGGTCGCCCTTCATGGCCTTGGCCGTAAGGGCGATGATAGGCAGACGCCGCAGGGCCGAATTGCGGCGAATGACCTGCATGGTTTCGTACCCGTCCATCTCGGGCATCATGATGTCCATCAAAACAATGGCCAGATCGGGGGTGGATTCGATGGTTTGAATCGCCTCGCGCCCGGTGCCCGCCGACAGTACGGTCATTCCGCGGCGCTCAAGCACGCTGCTCACCGCAAAGATATTGCGCACGTCGTCATCGACGACGAGGACCTTGCGGCCGGCGAGGGCGTCGTCGGAACGGTGGAGACGATCGAGCATCTGCTGTTTTTCCGGGGGTAATTCGGAAATCACGCGGTGCAGGAAGAGCGCGGTTTCGTCGAGCAGCCGTTCAGGCGACTCCACATCCTTTACCACGACGCTCCGCGCCAGAGTATGCAGTTGCGCATCCTCTTCCGGCGACAGTTCGCGGCCCGTAAAGACGACTACGGGCAGATCTCTCAGCTTGGGCGTATCGCGCAGCCGCTCGAGCACGTCGAAACCGGACATGTCGGGGAGGCGCAAATCCAGGACCACGCAATCGTAAGCGTCCTTGTCGAGGGCTTCGAATGCAGCCGCGCCGCTATCGGCCATCTCGATATCGATGTCACCCGAGCCCGCGAGCAGCTCACGTGTGCTCAACTGCTCGAAGGGATCGTCTTCGACGATCAGAAGGCGCTTGCGGCGCGGCTGCGCGTAGTCCTTGATGCGTGCCAGGGCAATATCCAGCTCTTCAGCGGAGGCGGGCTTGGTGACGAAAGAAAACGCGCCGCGCGAAAGACCGTGGCGCCGGTCTTCGTCGAGCGTGAGCATCTGCACGGGGATGTGGCGCGTGGAGGCGTCCTGCTTGAGGTGATTCAGCACCGTCCAGCCAAGCATGTCCGGCAGAAAGACGTCGAGCGAGATGGCGGCAGGGCGGTATGCACGGGCCAGCGTGAGGGCTTCGGCTCCGGTGGCGGCCACGAGAACCTTGAACCCCTTGTCCCGCGAGAGATCGCAGAGTACGCGAGCGTAATGCGAATCGTCCTCGACGATGAGAAGAACGAGGTCGCCCTCCGAAAGATTTTGGCGGTCGTCTTCGATGGGAACGTGATGTTCCGCAGCCACACTGCTGGTGTGAAAAGCCGGCGCGGCGGCGCCGCTGGCCTGAACGCCGGACGAGGCCGGCGCGGCCGAACCGGCGTAGTTCTGCGGCAGGTAGAGAGTGAATGTGCTGCCCTGGCCCGGCGTGCTTCTGAGCTGGATCTCACCGCCGAGCAGGCCCGCGAGTTCGCGGCTGATGGCCAAGCCGAGGCCGGTGCCGCCGAACTTGCGGCTGGTGCTGGCGTCGGCCTGTTGAAAAGCTTCAAAAATGATGCGTTGTTTTTCAGCAGGAATGCCGATCCCGGTGTCTGCCACTTCGAACGCGATGACCGCGGCCGCGCCGCCGAGGATGGCATGATCGTGACTCCAGCCCTCCATGGCCCGGCGCACGGCAAGCCTAACGCCGCCTTGTTCGGTGAATTTGAACGCGTTCGAGAGAAGGTTCTTGAGCACCTGCTGCAGGCGTTTTGAGTCGGTGACCAGACTGCGGCCCAATTGCGGATCGGTCGAGACCTCGAACGACAGCTTGCGATTATCCGCCTCGTGCCGGAACGGACGGGAGATGGTCTCAAGCAGCGGACCGAAAAAGATCTCTTCGGCCTCGACGGACACAGTGCCTGATTCGATCTTGGAGAGATCGAGGATGTCGCTGATCAGGTTAAGCAGGTCGGTTCCGGCGGCGTGAATGGTACGGGCGAATTCGACCTGCTTGGCGCTAAGACCGCCGTCGGGGTTTTCCGCAAGCTGCTGGCCGAGCACCAGAATGCTGTTGAGCGGTGTGCGCAGTTCGTGCGACATGTTGGCGAGGAACTCGGATTTGTATTTCGAGGTCAGGGCCAGTTCCCGCGCTTTCTCCTCGAGGTCGCGCCGGGCCTGTTCGATCTCTTCGTTCTTGCGCTCGACCTCGGTATTCTGCTCGGCAAGCTGCTGGGCCTTCTGCGCGAGCTGCTCGTTGGTCTGCTGAAGCTCCCTTTTTTGCGTTTGCAATTCGGCGGCCAACTGCTGCGACTGCTGAAGCAGGCTTTCGGTCTGCATCGTGGCCTCAATGGAGTTGAGCACGATGCCGATGCTCGAGGTGAGCTGCTCGAGAAAAGCCATGTGCGACGGGGTGAAGGTGCCGAGGCTGGCCAGTTCGATGACTGCCTTCACGCGGTCCTCAAAGAGCACCGGCAGAACGATGAGATTCCTGGGCCGTGCCTTGAACAGACCGGAGCGGATCGGTGTGGCCCCACGGGGCAGATCGGAGAGCAGGATGCGGCGCTTCTCGGCGGCGCACTGACCCACCAATCCCTCTCCGATTCGTATCTCATTCGGATAGCCCTCCGGAGAGTCGGCGTAAGTGGAGAGCAGAACCAGCGTTTCGCCCGTTCCGATCGATTCGCCTCTGGTTCGATAGATGAGGCCGAGATGCGCATTCACAAGGGGGGCGAGCTCCGAGAGCAACATGGCGCCTACCGCCGCGAGATCCCGCTGGCCCTGCAACATATTCGTGAACCGGGCCAGGTTCGTCTTCAGCCAGTCCTGCTCGTTGTTGCGCTCCGTGGTCAGGCGCAGGTTGCGGATCATGGTATTGATGTTGTCTTTAAGATCCGATACCTCACCGCGGGCCTTTACCTGAATGGAGCGCGTCAGGTCGCCTTTGGTAACCGCGGTGGCTACCTCGGCGATCGCGCGCACCTGGTTGGTGAGATTGTCGGCGAGAAGGTTCACGTTACCGGTGAGATCTTTCCAGGTGCCCGCCGCGCCGGGGACGTTTGCCTGGCCGCCGAGCCGGCCTTCTACGCCGACCTCGCGCGCCACCGACGTGACCTGCTCGGCGAAGGTAGCCAGCGTGTGCGTCATATTATTGATGGTGTCCGCGAGCGCGGCCACTTCGCCCTTGGCGTTCACTGTGAGTTTCTGGGTGAGAACCCCGTTGGCCACGGCGGTGACCACCTTGACGATGCCGCGCACCTGGGCAGTCAGGTTCGCGGCCATCACGTTGACGTTGTCGGTCAGATCCTTCCATGTGCCGGCCACGCCGGGCACCTGCGCCTGGCCGCCCAGCTTGCCGTCGGTGCCCACCTCGCGGGCTACGCGCGTAACTTCGGCGGCAAAAGCGTTCAACTGATCCACCATGGTGTTGATGGTGTCTTTGAGGGCGAGAATCTCTCCCTGCACATCCACCGTGATCTTGCGCGACAGGTCGCCGCCTGCCACGGCCGTAGTCACCTCGGCGATGTTGCGCACCTGCGCGGTCAGATTGCCGGCCATCGAGTTGACCGAGTCAGTCAAATCCTTCCACGTACCGGCTACCCCGGGCACGTTGGCCTGGCCGCCGAGCCGGCCCTCGGTGCCAACTTCGCGGGCCACCCGCGTCACCTCGCCGGCAAAGGCGTTCAACTGGTCCACCATGGTGTTGATGGTGTTTTTGAGCTCGAGGATTTCGCCCTTCACGTCCACCGTGATCTTGCGCGACAGGTCGCCGCGGGCCACGGCGGTGGTTACCTGGGCGATGTTGCGAACCTGATCGGTCAGGTTCGAGGCCATGGAGTTCACGTTGTCGGTCAGGTCCTTCCACGTTCCGCCCACCCCCGGCACATTGGCCTGCCCGCCCAGAAGACCCTCGGTGCCCACCTCGCGGGCCACGCGCGTCACCTCGCCGGCAAAAGCATTCAACTGATCCACCATCGTGTTGAGCGTGTCTTTTAACTCCAGAATTTCGCCCTTCACGTCCACCGTGATCTTGCGCGACAGGTCGCCGCGGGCCACGGCCGTGGCCACCTGCGCGATATTGCGAACCTGATCGGTCAGGTTCGAGGCCATGAAGTTCACGTTGTCGGTCAGATCTTTCCATGTGCCCGCCACGCCTGAGACCTGCGCCTGGCCGCCCAGCTTGCCGTCGGTGCCTACCTCGCGGGCCACCCGCGTCACTTCGCCGGCGAAGGCGTTCAACTGATCCACCATGGTGTTGATGGTGTTCTTAAGTTCGAGAATCTCGCCCTTCACGTCCACCGTGATCTTGCGCGACAGGTCGCCGCGGGCCACGGCTGTGGTCACCTCGGCGATGTTGCGCACCTGCGCGGTCAGGTTGCCGGCCATCGAGTTGACTGAGTCGGTAAGGTCTTTCCACGTGCCGGCCACGCCGGGCACATTGGCCTGGCCGCCGAGAAGACCGTCGGTGCCCACCTCGCGAGCCACACGCGTCACTTCGCCGGCAAACCGGTTGAGCTGATCCACCATCGTGTTCAGCGTCTCTTTGAGCTGCAGGATTTCGCCGCGCACGCCCACCGTGATCTTGCGCGAAAGATCGCCGTTGGCGATGGCTGTAGCCACTTCGGCGATGTTGCGCACCTGTGCCGTGAGGTTGCCGGCCATGAAGTTTACGTTGTCGGTCAGGTCCTTCCATGTGCCCGCCACGCCGGGAACGCTCGCCTGGCCGCCCAGCTTACCCTCGGTGCCCACCTCGCGCGCCACGCGCGTCACTTCGCCGGCGAAGGCATTCAACTGATCCACCATCGTATTGATGGTGTCTTTCAACTCGAGAATCTCACCCTTTACGTCCACCGTGATCTTGCGCGACAGGTCGCCGCGGGCCACGGCGGTTGTGACTTCGGCGATGTTGCGCACCTGCGCGGTGAGATTGCCGGCCATGGCATTCACGGAGTCGGTGAGGTCTTTCCATGTTCCGGCCACGCCGGGAACCACGGCCTGACCGCCGAGCTTGCCGTCCGTGCCCACTTCGCGGGCCACGCGCGTTACCTCGGACGCGAAAGAGCGCAACTGATCGACCATGGTATTGATGGCTTCCTTCAACTGAAGGATCTCGCCACGTACGTCCACGGTGATTTTGCGGGAAAGGTCGCCGCTGGCCACGGCCGTGGCCACTTCCGCAATGTTACGAACCTGGCCGGTGAGGTTGGAGGCCATGGAGTTCACCGAATCGGTAAGGTCTTTCCATGTGCCGGCCACGCCGGGTACGATAGCTTGGCCGCCGAGTTTGCCGTCCGTGCCCACTTCGCGGGCCACACGCGTCACCTCGGCCGTGAAGACCCCGAGCTGCTGGATCATGGAGTTCACGAGCTTTGCCGAACGTAAGAACTCGCCTTCCAGCGGGCGTCCGTCCACGTCGAGGCGAACGGTCTGCGTGAGGTTGCCCTCCGCCACGGCCGCAATGGCCCGGGTGACTTCGGTGGTCGGACGCAGGAGGTCCTCGACCAGCGTATTCACCGAGGCTTCCATCTCGCCCCACGCGCCACGGCGCCGTTCCGCCCGGAGCCTTTGGCGGATCCTGCCCTCCTTTCCTACCGCCTGGCCCACGCGCTTCAACTCGAAGGCCATCTGCTCGTCGGCAGCCACGATTTCGTTAAAACTATCCGCAATCTTGCCTGGCAGCCCCCCCCACGACACCGGAAGACGGACGCTGAAATCCCCATTTTTCATGGCCTGCAAGCCATGAAGAATCATGACCATGGACTCCGGCGCCGCGTGGTCTGGAGTTTCGGCAGGCGGGCGAATCTCAGCTTCGCCGGCAAGTTCCCGGAGGGAGGCGTCCATCATCGCAAATTCCTGACACAAGAGTGGCCGGCGCTGGACGGAAAGTGAGGAGAAGTGGCACAGCGGTATCCCCAGCTTTGGCAGCGTCTGCTAAGTGGTTGGATAGATGCCAAGCGTACAGAAGAAGTTGCTTACGGCGGTTTCATGGCAACAGCAGCCTTTTGTGCGTTATCAAGGCCTCCACGCCCCGATAGCCGCATTCGTGCGTGAGGCGGTCCCGGAACAGCACATTGAGTGCCGCTTCGGCGCATTCACCCTACCGTCTGCGTCAGGGTTTTTCGCGTAAGCGCCCGTGCAGCCGCAGGGTACGGGCGGCGATTCCGGACTTTGCGTCTCTCTGCTTTGCCGCGCGCCTGCATCCAAGTAAATGGCGCAATGG
>JASHOY010000170.1 GCA_030038435.1 Acidobacteriaceae bacterium
GCGCAAAGAGTGGCCCACGAGATCAAGAATCCGCTCACGCCCATAGCCCTGAGCGCGGAGCGGATCGGACGGCATCTCGACCGCGGGCAGGCTGACTCGCCCGGCGTGATCCGCAAATGCAGCGAAGTCATCCTGGGCTGCGTAGGCACTCTGCGCACGCTGGTGGATCAGTTCTCGGCCCTGGCGCAGTTTCCGGCCACGCAGCCTCGGCCTTGCGACGTGAACCATGTGGCTGAAGAGGCGCTCGTGCTGTTTGCCGGCAGGCTCGATGGCATTGCCGTCGAGCGCGAGCTCGAACCGGAGCTGCCGCTGGTGATGGCCGATCCCGAAGCGATACGCCGCGCATTGGCTAACCTCATCGACAATGCTGCTGAAGCAATGCAGGGCAGCCTGCTGCGCGTGCTGGGCATACACACGGCGGTCAGCGAGGATGGCGCTGCGGTCGAGGTAGTCGTGTCGGATACGGGCCACGGACTTACCGATCAGATCCGCGAGCGGCTTTTTCTGCCGTTCTATTCCACGAAACATCGCGGCACAGGCCTCGGCCTCGCCATCGCTGCCAAAATTGTGCAAGAGCACGGAGGATCGATTCGCGCGGAGTCGAACAGCCCAAAGGGCGCGCGCTTTTTGATGCGGTTGCCGCTGATGGATGCAGGCGGTCAAGGCCACACGGCGTCTGATTCCAACACGGCCCCGGTTACAGGAGCGCGGCCGTGACCATCGGCGGCCGGTCTGCTTCCTCGATCTCTGAATCGAAAGGCCGTACGTCGCCATCTGTGCATACAACAGGCTGTGCTTAAAACGGGACTCTCATGAATCACATTCTTGTGGTGGACGACGAAGCGGAGATCAGGAATTCGCTCGAAGAGATTCTGCGCGAGGAAGGTTACGGCGTCGCCTGCGCGGCAACGGCGGCCGAGGCTGCTGTGATGTTGCAAGACGCTCCCTATGACGTCGTTCTGCTCGATATCTGGCTGCCCGACCGCGATGGCCTCGACCTGCTCGTCGAAATCCGGCAGATGGCGCAGGAGACGCGGCCTGAAGTTGTCATCATCAGCGGGCATGGAACCATCGAAACGGCGGTGAAAGCAACCAAACTCGGCGCCTACGATTTTCTCGAGAAACCCCTGTCGCTCGAGCGCACCCTGATCGTGCTCAATAACGCCGTCGAAGCGCGGCGCCTGCGCACTGAAAATGAGGAATTCAAGCGTCAGTTCAGCGCACACGCGGTCCTCACCGGCGACAGTGTTCCCCTGAAAGCGCTCCGGCAGCAGATTCGGCTGATGGCGCCCACCAACGGCCGTGTTCTGATTTACGGCGAGTCCGGCACAGGCAAAGAGCTGATCGCGCGCGCCATCCATGCGGAAAGCCTGCGCCGCGACCGCGTCTTCGTTGAGTTGAACTGTGCGGCCATTCCGGAAGCGCACATTGAAGCGGAACTGTTCGGATCGCGCCGTGGCGCGCAGGCGCAGGCGCCGTCCGAGCATCGCGGAACGCTGGAACGCGCCGATGGAGGAACGCTCTTTCTGGATGAAGTCGGCGACATGAGCCTGAAAACGCAGGCCAAGGTGCTAAGCGCCCTCGACGACCAGATGTTTACACCAGTGGGCGGGGCGCAGCCGCTGCGTGTCGATGTACGCCTGATTGCGTCCACCAACAAGGACCTCGAGGAAGAGATTGCGCGCGGAAATTTCCGTGAGGATCTGTTCTACCGGCTCAATGTGGTTCCCTTTTTTGTGCCTCCGCTCCGCGAGCGCAAACAGGATATTCCCTTGCTGGCGCGCGAGTTTCTGGCTGATTTTGGCCGCCAGTACGGCAGACCGCGCGTGGAGATTGGCGAAGACGCGCTGGAAGCGCTCGCCGCCTACCACTGGCCTGGCAACGTGCGCGAGCTTAAAAACGTAATCGAGCGCGTGCTGATCCTGAATCCTCGCGTCATGCGCATTGAGCGCAAGCACCTGCCGCCGCTCACCTACAAGGCTGCGGCCCGTCCCACCGGCGAGTTCGCCAGCCTGCAGCAGGCGCGCGACGCTTATGAACGCGAGTACATCCTGAAGAAGATTGAAGAGGCGCGGAACAACATCAGCCACGCGGCGGAACTTCTGGGCCTGGAGCGCAGCCACCTCTATCGAAAAATGAAGGCGCTGGATATCAGTGTGCGGGAGTAGAGCCGCGCTCGGAAAGAACGGCTCCCGGCAACCCGTATAGACGCCTTACAGTCTTATCCTGAAGTTGCAAGCTCGAGGTGAAACGATGACCCCATCCCCCCGGCGGATCCATCTTCCCCACAGCGAACGCAGCGCCCCTCCCAATGCTACGGATACGGGACGAACGCCGCCGAATCAGATCATCAGTGTATCCATGATCGTGCGGCGCAAAACGCCGCTCTCTCTCGACGCGTTGAAGGGCCGCAGAGTTTCGCGAAAAGAGTTCGACCTGAAATACGCGGCCGATCCCGGCGATTTTGACCAATTGCGCCAATTCGCGCAGCAGCATGGCCTCTCGGTTGATGAAACCGCGTCGAGCGTTACGCGCCGCACCCTCGTTTTGCGGGGCACGGTGCGGAATGTTGAGCAGGCATTTGGTGTGGAGCTGCACGATTACCGGGCCGCGGAACAAAAATTCCATTGCTTCAAGGGCGCAATTTCTCTGCCCGAGGAGCACGCAGGAGTTGTGGAGGCGGTGCTCGGTCTCGATGCGCGACCGATGGCAAAGCCCCACATCCGATTTCTAAGCCCGGCTGGCAAGGTCAAGGCGCGGCAAGCCGGAGTCAGCTACAACCCGTCCCAGGTCGCCGCGTTGTATAACTTTCCCGCAGGCGTCACTGGCGCGGGCGAAACCATCGGCATCATCGAGCTGGGAGGCGGCTACAACCAGAGCGATCTCACCACCTATTTTTCCGGGCTTGGCCTTACGCCACCCTCCGTCGTCTCCGTTTCCGTCGATGGCGCTGCGAATGCACCCACCACCCCCAGCAGCTCCG
>JASHOY010000171.1 GCA_030038435.1 Acidobacteriaceae bacterium
TTCGGGAATGTCTATATTCGGCAGATATCTGGAGCACTTTCACAAGGATCCGCGCTTTCGCGCCATCCGCGCCCGCCTTTATCCTTTTTACAACCAAGAAAACGGAAAAGTAACTCTCAAGCCCGAGCATGTAAGCAACCTGAAACTCCTGGCCGAGGCCGATCTTACCCTCGACACCGCCAACCCCAGCACGGGCCTGATGCGGGCCAATGTCATGCTCGCCGATGTAATTCCCAACCTCCGCATCATCATGGATCACCTACCTTCTTTCGACCCCACGCCGGAAAATCAGAAGGCCTATGAAGCGGTCATCAAAGATATGGCAGCGTGTCCGAATATCTTCGTTAAATTGACAGAGGTATATCATCCACGGCTGACTGACGGCGTGATCGTCAGAGATTATGAGACGCTTCGCGCCAGGCTGGAGTATCTCTATAGCGCCTTCGGCGAAGATCGTGTGCTCTTCGGAAGCGATTATCCCAATAGCTACGGCGTCGCTACCATCGCAGAAGAAGTCGGGCTGATGAAGCGATTCTTTTCCACCAAGTCAAGAGAGAGTGCTGAAAAGTATTTCTGGAAAAACGCAATGCACATTTATAAGTTGAAACTCACCTGAGCCGACACTATGCCCGCGACCGCCTGATCTTGTGTCAAACCTGGGGTTGCCCTATCACAGCCGCATCTTTGTTGTTTGCGGCTAGGTGGGATACAACGAACTCCGAATAGACACGACTTCATACGGTCACAGACCTATAACCTGGCGACGCGACAGCATCATCGAAAGTTTCGACGCAAATTGTGACCGCATTTCACGCCGGTTGCCTTCACCATCGCGCACAAGGCAGGAGAAACTGCATCCCGAAATCGCCAGATTCATCTGCGAAAGTGAGTTACAGCCGCATTTCACATTGCTTGTAGAAGGATAGTTCCGCTCGCGGCTCCCTCCACCGTCCCGCTTACGACTATCTGCTGCCCGATAGCCGTCATGGTGAGGATGAGCGAACTCTTATCCCTCGCATCTGCACTGACCAGGTCCGCTTCCGGCGCGCCATCCAAAAGCAGCCGCACGCTTCGGATTGCGGTCACCTCTCCGCTCTCGGGAACGAAGCGCAGGCGGTACTGCGTAGCGGCCGCAATCTCTTTCGTAAGATCTAACTCAAAGTGGAAGTCTTTCCAGTTACCCACAGCATTTGGCGCCCACATGGCTCGCGTAAGAGCATTCCAACTCGGCGGAGGCGCGACGCCTGTATCGAATGCGGCGAAGCGCCGGATGATTGGATCGCCTTGCGTTTCTGTAACCACGAGACGCAAAGCGGAGTACTCATGCGGGGTCACAGGAATGATGCGCTTGTACCCGATGGAACTTCCTGTGTCGAGCGTCGCCCACTGCCTGTCGCTGCGGCCTTCCACGCGAAAAGCGCGAACGCGCTGCCCAAAACGGCAGTCTTCTTGAACCATGATGTGATCGACGCGCGCAGGTCGGGGAAGATCCAGCGACAAAGTGGGTCCACTGCCCGACGTTTCTGCCTGGCTCTTACCGAATCTCCGCCGGATCTCCGCTCCAAATTCTTGAGCCCGCGTAAAGTCCTTGTCTGCAGTGTGGCCATTACTGTTGGGCGGAACGTTGAGAAGAAGCTGCGCGCCGCGGCCCACGGAGCGATAGTAGACCTCAAGCAACTGGTCGAGCGTCATCAGTGTGCTTAGATCGGTCGGGCTCCAGAACCAATGCGGCCGGCGGATGGAAACATCGCATTCCACCGGCACCCATGCGCCGCCGTTTGCATCGCCATTCAGAGCCGTGGAAACGCCGCTGCGTGCCTCAGCGACCGGCTCCGCATCCCACAGCGGATAAGGCGCAAAACCGTCCTCATTGCCCACCCAGCGAACACTGGCGCATGGTCCCTGAAATATAGCGGCATGCGGCGCATATTTGCTTAGAATGTCGGCAACGGGAACAACGGTGGAACCGTCAAACCACACTTCAACCATTTCGCCATAGCGCGAGAGCACTTCAGTCAGTTGTTGTCGATAGACTGCATTATAAGTAGCCTGGCGGCTGGGTGTTTTGCAGATACCGCCAGTGGCCGCGCCAAAGTGATCATCGCGCGGCGAAAGATAGACGCCGAGGCGCAGACCGTACTTCTTGCAGGATGCCGAGATATTGCGCAATACATCGCCGCGCCCACGCTCCCATGCTATGTGGCCAATGCTGTAAGACGAGGTTCGCGTCTGCCACATGCAAAATCCTTGTTGATGCTTGGCGACAAACACAACGTACCGCGCGCCCAGATTCACGGCGCATTGCGCCCAGTTGTCCGTGTCGATATCGGGATCGTAGGCGGAGAGCGGTGTTGCACGAGGATCGTTCTGCCACGTTTGCGGCCCATAGTGAACGAACATACCAAACTCAAGATTCTGCCAGTGAAGCTGATCCGGAGAAGGAATTGCCTCCGGCATCCCATTAAGTACACGCGTTTGGGATGCGAATGACATGCCCCGCAACGGCGCGCCTACCGCGATAAAAGCGCAGCATAGAAAACTTCGTCGGCTGGTCTTCACCAACGCAATCCTTTCGTTGATAGGATCCACATGAGACCTCACGCGCCTGCCACCGCGCACAAGCGCTTGTCGCGGCTACC
Organism: Acidobacteriaceae bacterium; assembly: GCA_030038435.1. Lineage (GTDB taxonomy): Bacteria > Acidobacteriota > Terriglobia > Terriglobales > Acidobacteriaceae > Telmatobacter. The sequence continues at coordinate 2,640 of JASHOY010000171.1, forward strand.
CGCTGACCATGCCAGTACAGGCAATATGCACCCTACCAAAGTTTAATCTATTCTGAAGTCAAAGGGCGGCGATCTTGTCGGCTGAGTGATCAAATCTCAACAAACTGATCAGCCATCAATTGACGAAAATACCTCAACGACTTAATACTCTTTAATCATGTGGCGCAGTACAGTGTTTGCGCCGGCCATTTTCCTTGCGAGACTAAAAGGTATATCCGGTTCTTTGTGAATATGGCAGGGTCCAGTAAGTAAACACCTTCTAGTTTTCAAGACAAACGGTTCGTCGCCGCTTAGTGTCGAAGCAGCGTTTCCCTGTGTCCAACAACGCGCAAGTCTTTCCGACATCGTAATTCCTGCAAGACCGGGTGGGCACTAATCCAGCCCCGTTTAGACCGGCGATCGTCCCTACATCAAAGCTAGCGTACGGTAATTGACGATTCTCTCCACCACTGAAAGCCAGATATATCTTCCCCGGCGGCAGCGGCCGTTACACCTGGGGACATTGCATGGATGACGCCTTCGGGCCGATCGGGCAGAGTGAAGACGGCGGATACCGCAACCCCGGCTTTCTTGGTTTCCGCTACGATTATGGCGCTTGCACACAGGACGTCCGCAATCGTTTCACGTTTTCGCCTCAATACCATCTCCCCTTTGGAAAGGGCAAAGAATTCCTGAATTATGGAGGCGTCGTCAACGAGGTGACCGGCGGCTGGACAACCAGCTTTATCTTCCAGGCGCAGACCGGCAATCCAATTTTTCTCAACTCGAGCAATCATGGGGAGAGTTACCCGATACGTGTCGGCGATCCCTATGCTGCCGATGGAACCGACAATCCGGCTACCCAGCCCAATTTTGTGTGCGCGGCCAGGACCAGGACACTTGCGCAATGGTTCAACCCCTGCGCATTGAGGAATCCGCCGCAAGCCGCACCGGCCACTATTCCCTCGCAAAACCCGATTGCGGAAAGCATCGCCGGAACCGTACCGTTTGGACCCTATGGCCGCCAGTCGATTGACGGGCCGGGCTTCAGGGATCTCGATATGTCGCTCTTCAAGAGCTTGTCGATCCCCATCCACGAGTCGTCGCTGGAGTTTCGAGCAGATGCATTCAATGTGCTCAACCATCCCAGTTTCGGGAACCCCGGCTCAAACCTGACGGGCTCGAATGGTCAGGCAATTACCCGAACGCGCTTTAGCGGCATCATTCCCGATGCGCGTGTGCTGCAAGTCTCCGCCAACTTGCGGTACTAGATTCGAACGACATTGCAGGCCATTTTCCGTACCACATCTCGGAGAGCGGCTGGCAATATTCGTTTAATTCCGAATCTTTCGGTAATGTAGCGGGCACAGAACGACAAGAGTGCAGATCGTCAGTTTTTCAGTCGCTTTCCGGAGGGGCGCGTTTTCGCCGTGGCCTCTTCGCATGACCGCTCCTGGGCCCGCGGACGACTCTCGCCTTCGCGGTCCCTTGTCATGCACAGGAGGAGAGATCCTTTCAGTCGGACTCGAGTTCTGAAATAGAAACCCCCCGGGGTGTTTCGAGGCTCCCAGGAACCTCACCGGCGATCGATGCGGCGTACTACATCTCCAGCCGATTCCGTTACCATCAATTCATGCTCCGTGTAAGACTTGTCGATCCCGCCGCCCGCCTGCCCGCAGTCGCCCATCCCGGCGAGGACCTCGGCTATGACGTCTTCGCCCTCGAGTCCGTAACGCTTGATCCCCAGGTTACTGTCCTCGTGCGCACCGGGATCGCCGTCGAGGCCAGCCATCCGGCTACTGGCGAAGCTCTCGGTCTACTCATCCGCGACCGTTCCTCCGTCGCTGCCCGGGGCATCGCCACTACCGCTGGAGTAATTGATGCCGGATATCGCGGCGAAATCCTCATCCTCATGACCAACCTCGGTTGCGACTCCCAGCAACTCAACGCCGGCGAAAAGATTGCCCAGATGGTCCCCATCCCCATCCTCACCGGCCCCGTCGAACTGGCGGACTCCCTGGAAGGCTCCGCCCGCACCCACAAAGGCTTCGGCAGCTCGGGCAAATGAGCGCGCCTCTTGCCGCCGGGAACGCTTTTCGCCGATTCCTCGTATCATGGAAGCAGAGCCGCCAGATGAAATACGGTGAGGCCTTCAAAATCGCGCTTCAATCGCTTTGGGCCAATAAGTTGCGCTCCGTCCTAACGCTTCTTGGCGTGGTGATCGGTGTTGCGTCCGTGATCATGGTTGTCACTCTCACGAACGGCGCCAAGCGCTTCGTCACCACCAAGATCAACACCTATGGCGCCAATGTCATCACCATCACGAAAATGCCCCAGACCTTTCTCACTCTTCAGGAGTATCTCGAATTCCAAAAGCGTCGAAACATCGACCTCGACGACTACAACGCCGTAAAGACCGATTGCAGAATGTGTGTTACGGTAGGCGCCAGCCAAACCACTACCGGCTCCATCGTACACGGCACCCACTCCACCACCGATTCGCAGGTTCGCGGCTGGACCTGGACCATGCCCTCCATGTCCAACCTCGACATTGCCGAAGGACGGACCTTCACCGAAGTCGAAGAGACGCACGACGCCCATGTTGCCGTCGTCGGCGCCGATATTGCCAATAATATGCTCGGCCCCGGCGATCCCCTCGGCAAGGAGATCCGCGTGGATGGCGTTCCGTTCACGGTTATCGGCGTCGCCAAGCCGCAAGGTACCATGTTCGGCCAGAGTATGGACAACTGGGCGGCCATCCCTCTTCCCGCGTACTTTGACCGCTATGGCGCGCACGATAGCCTTACCATCTACACTGAAGCCGGCGGCACCGGCGCCGTTCTCGATCAGGTGATGGACGAGCTCCACGTCATCATGCGTGTACGCCGCCATCTGCGCCCCGGCGTTCCTGATACCTTCACCATAGAAACCAGTGACACCTTCCAGAATTTTCTCGGCCGCATCCTCAATAGCTTTGGAGCCGTGGTCGTCGCCATCGCCAGCATCTCCCTCATCGTCGGCGGCATCGTCATCATGAACATCATGCTGGTCTCGGTTACCGAGCGCACCCGGGAAATCGGCGTCCGCAAGGCCCTGGGCGCTCGCCGTCGCGACATCCTCCTGCAGTTCCTCATCGAATCCGCCACGCTGTCGCTGGTCGGCGGACTCATCGGCGTGGTTGCCGGGATTGCGGTCGCCAAAACCATTACCCTCATCATCGCCTTCCCATCTTCGGTCCAGCTTTGGTCCGTGTTGGTCGGCTTGTTCGTCGCCACTAGTGTCGGCCTCTTTTTTGGCGTCTACCCGGCCAGCCGCGCTGCGCAGCTCGACCCCATCGTCGCCCTCCGAGCGGAGTTATAACCCATGCGTTTCATCGACGCCAAGGAATCCGTCAAGCTCGCGCTCGACACCTTGCGCAAGAACAAGCTGCGGTCCGGTCTCACCGTCCTCGGCATCTCCATCGGCATCTCCACCGTCATTCTCATCTCCTCCGCCATCAACGGCCTCAACACCAACATCAACGACTTCGTCAGTTCCCTCGGCACCAATAACCTCTGGATCTACCGCTTCCAGCCTTTTGGCAAGCGTCCCACCACCGAGGAGCTCAACCGCAAGCAGCTTACCTACGAAGATGCCATGGCCATGCGCAAGCTTCCCCATGTCGTCGCGGTCGATCCCGAACTCACTGATCAGAATTTCCAGCTCGGCATCGGCGATGTTTCTCTTAAGCACGGGAAATACCGCGTCTATAACTCGATTCTCAATGGCGTCACCACCGAGGTTACAAAAACCGCCAACGTCCAGCTCCTCGAAGGCCGGATGTGGACCGAGAGGGAACAGGAGCGCGCCGCCAACGTCGTCGTGCTCGGTCACGATTCAGCCGAAGATCTCTTCCCGCATGAAAATCCCCTGGGCCAGCAGGTGGATTGCAACGGCGACGTCTTCACCGTTATCGGTGTCCTCGATAAGCAGCCCCGCCCCTTCGGCAACGGACGCAACACCCAGGACAATTCCGCCTACTTTCCCCTCACCACCTTCCATCACATTCACCCGGAAATCCAGGACTACTGGATCGCCCTTGAATATGACAACGCGAAAAACAAAGATCTGGTCACCGAGGAGATTACCGAGCTCCTTCGTATTCGCCGCAAAGTCCGCGTACAACAGAATAATAACTTTGCCATTTTCAGTCCCGACTCCCTCACTCGCCTCTGGAATCAGCTCACCAGCAGCCTCTTTCTCTTCATGGTCGCGGTCTCTTCTGTCGGCCTCATGGTGGGCGGCGTGGGGGTTATGAATATCATGCTTGTCTCCGTCACCGAGCGCACCCGTGAGATCGGCGTGCGCAAAGCCATCGGCGCCACCCGCAACAATATCCTCCTGCAATTTTCCGTCGAGGCCATCACCCTTTGCGCCATCGGCGGGCTCATCGGCATTGCCGCCGGATCGCTTTTCACGCTCATCCTCCACTTCGCCGTCACTTTCCTCCACGCCGCGCTGTCGTTAGCGTGGGTCTTTCTCTCATTCTCTGTCTCCTGCATCATCGGCCTGCTTTTTGGCATTTACCCGGCGTGGAAAGCCGCCAACCTGGACCCCGTCGAAGCCTTACGCTACGAATAGGGAACGTCTCAACAC
>JASHOY010000172.1 GCA_030038435.1 Acidobacteriaceae bacterium
CATCGGCTTCTCCGGAGAGAGATTTCCGTTTCGCGGGTTCTAAAAAGGGTGCCATTCGGATCGCCGTCGAGCTCGAATCCGGCCCAGAAGTACGGCGGCGCCCCTGAGTTCATCATGTCCAACTGCGCCTGACGCAGCGCATCCGCCTTTCCCTCATTGCGGCCGAGGTGGCGATAGGAAATCGATCATCAGTTGCGCTGTCGGCCCGTCATCCACTTCCCAGAGCGTGGAGACGACACTCTGTGCGCCGGCCTCAATAAACGCATTCACGATGTCCGCAACTCCCTCTTCTCCAACTGGGCCGACGCCGGTATCGCAGGCGGAAAGTGTGACGAGACTGGCATTGAGATGGAGCTGCCTGATTTCGCGGACTTGCAGAAGCCCATCGTCTAGAGGTGGTTCCTCAGGCGCAAAGACAAGAGCCGAACGATCCGGGAATTCAGGATCGACGTATCCATGAAGCGCCAGATGAATGACATTGTAGCGGCTGAGCGGGAGACGCTTGAAATTCGTCTCGGTTGCCTGCGCGCCCAGCAGGATTGTATCGGGCTTGGGAAGGTCGGTAGCAATGGTCTCCACCTCGTGACGGCTTTCCGGCAGAGCAACCAGTTCCCGCCGTTCCGGACCCGAAATATCCCGGCGAATCGTGGCGAGCAGCGTCATCGGAGGAGGCTTCGAAATCCATGCCGCCACGCCGACATACGGCAGATCGTCCCGTATGGGCTGGTCGGCGCGATGCCTGAGCATGACAAACACCGTTCCCGATGGGGCAACAGTTACGAGATGAGAGGTCAGGAGGTATTTCCCTGATTGTGCGAGGGCAGCGAAAGGCAGAAGATGCAGTTTTCCGTCCGGCACAACGATGAGATCCTGTTTCCTCTTAACTTCGGGAATCTTGCCAAGCAGTTCGTCGAAGAGCCGTTCTGCCAAAGGCATATCAGTCTTCTGTTGCCTGATCTCGGATCGGTATTGCGATGCGTCTCGTTCCAGTTGGGATTTCGCGGCCAGCGTGTAGCGATGTACGGTATCCTGGGTGACGGCCAAGACGTAGGAGTGTGGATCGGCTAGGACGTACTCGATAAAAATCTCGGACGGGTGCAGGTCGTGTCGAAACTCGCTGAGCGGAATCGGAGTGGGCGGCGCGTCGTTTTCCGGACCTGTCCCAAGCTGCTGTTCGGTGGTGTAAATAGCGTTGAGAATCCGGCCTCGCGCGCTCGAGTTGTCCGTGTTGAGCAACTGCAGATTCAACTGCGTCAGGCGCAGGTCTGCCGCGCTCGGTTCGTGCGGCACAACGACATCGTGACGGGAAAGGGCTTGTGCCTCCACCCGCCCACGCGCCCGCTCAATCACGCGAAAGGCGTCCGCCAGCCTGCCCTGATTGCACAGCGAGGCGAAATACCCGGCATAGACTATGCTGAGGTCGTTCAGGAGTTGGCGCTCCACCGTTGGCGTTGGAACTTTGCTCAGGAGCGCGTCGAGCATGTCGGCGCTCTTCTCGTAGAGATCGTTCGATGCCTTTACTTTTCCCAGGCGCGCGAGGATTTCTGCCTTGATCCCAAGGTTTCGCGGGACGAAGTACAACTCATCGGGGATATTCTCGTTGGCGTCAATCGCTTCGTCGATAGCGCCCAACGCGGGCTGCAAAGTGCCTTGATGCAGGTAGGCTTCGGCCAGCAATCCGTCGACCTGGGTCAGGCCGCGCCAGTACGAAAGCCGCTTTGCATAGTGCGCGGACTGTACTAGGTCGGATACAGCCCGATTCCACTGGCCCATTCGTTCATAGATGCCGGCTCTCGTCTGGTAGAGCTGATAAAGATGGCCGGCGAGATGATACCGCGAAATCTTCTGCATCTCGTCTGCCGCGAGTGCCAGAGCCTCTCTGTTTTGTCCAAGGCCGCTTAGCGCTTCGATTTTGGTCTCTACCGCGATAGATGGATATGCTGCTCCGCGAGTCTTCGCGGCAACCCGGATCGCCTCATTCAGCGGTCCGAGAGCCTCTTTGTATTTGTGAAACGCCACCAAACCCGCACCATACATACTGGCGAATCGGATGCGCGCGGCAGGATCGGCAATCTTCGCCACAGTCCACGCCCGCACTACATCCTTTTTCGCAGTCGCAATATCGCCGAGAAGAAACGCCGCGAAACCCTGCTCTCCGACGGCCCGCGAGGCAAGCAGAAAATGGTGCCGCCGAATTGCCAGTGACTCCACCTGCACCCAGGTCTGGCGCGCCATCGCAGCATCGTAGTTCGTTTCCAGCATTCCGAGGATGGTGAGAATGCGGAGCCGCGTCTCCGGATCGCGCGCCTGCGGCAACTCCAGATCCTGTCGGAGGAGCGCAATCTGGCTTGGAATAGACGTTGAGGATTCGCTCTGCGCCGGCATTTCACTGACCCGGGCGTACAGGGCCTCCGAGAGCTGATGTCTTTGAGTGAATCCCAACTGCGCTTGCCGGTAGAGAGGTTCGGCGCCGATCCAGTTGTTGAGCCATGACATCTCGTCGGCTTGCTTCAGCAGCGCCTCTGGAGCATTAGGCTTCCGCCGGTGAAAGACTTGATACCCGACTAGGCTCAGCAGGACAGCCAACAGCAAACCGGCCACGATGCGAAGGGTAGGGGAAGAGGCGATTCGCATAGCGCCCGACAAATTGTGTTGTAGTAGGAGGGAATACGCTCCTACCAGGAAGTAGGAGTCATCAGCCTTCCATTTCGGAAGACGGTTTAAG
>JASHOY010000173.1 GCA_030038435.1 Acidobacteriaceae bacterium
TCTCGATGCGCTCTTGAATTTCCGCAACACGTGGGAAGACGGTCCTCTCGCCAAGCAGAAAAAACAGAGTCGTGTGATCGGGTTCTTCTGGGCCTGCGTGCGGCGTCGCTACCTCACCGAGAACCCCGCAATCGGTCTCGGAAAAATCAAGGTCGTGCAGGTCCCCACCGACTACTTCCCTCCCGATGAGTTCGAGAAGATCATGGCGGCAACATACATCCGGCGGGGTGAACGCGGTGGCGGAGATGTGAAGGCGAATCAAGCACGTCTTCGCACCATGACGCTGCTCATGCGTTGGAGCGGCCTCCGCATTCGCGATGCGGTAACTCTGGAACGGCATCGACTCCATGGCGACAGTCTGCTCCTCTATCAGGCAAAGACCGGGACACCAGTGTATCGACAACCGGTTCCGCGGGATGAGTGCGGAGCGAATCTACAACCTGATCGTGGAAGAAGTGGATCAGAAAACTCCTCCCTCCGGCCAGCCCCAGAGCCAGCCACGAGATGGATCAGGCGGGCCGGAGGACGGCTCTCTTCAGCACGATCATTGTGGCGACGAACCCTCCGCTCCATCGACTCCGGGCGGCGTAGGGCAGGTGCTCGATGCACCGGCGCCGGAAGAGGGAGACAGTCCCTCGATCGCAGAGCAAGCTCGCGAATGGCAGATCGCCGTCGAACAGGCTGAGACCGTCGCCAAGGTCGCAGGCAAACTGCCTGGAGGCACAGCGCGCGCGCTCGAAGCCGCCCAGGCTGCCCAAGTGGACTGGCGCGAACTGCTGCGCCGGGCATGGTCTGACACGATACCTGCCGACTACAGCTGGACGCGGCCCAACCGGCGCCACGTCTGGTCCGGGCTCTATCTGCCGGGGATCACCTCGGAAGGAGTGGGAGAGATCGCGATTGCCGTTGACTGCTCCGGATCAGTCGGTTCTCGTCAACTGGGTCTGTTTGAAGCGGAGGTCCGATCAATCCTGGCCGGGCAGCGTCCGCGGCTAGTCCATGTGATCTATTTCGACGCGGCCGTTCAAAAGGTGGAGACGTATCAGGCAGGACAGCCGGTTTCACTCTCTCCTGTAGGCGGTGGAGGAACGGATTTCCGGCCTTGCTTCGACTGGCTGCGGAACCATGCTGTCGTGCCACAAACTCTGGTGTTCCTCACAGATTTGTGCGGGATGTTCCCGAGCGATGTACCGCCGTATCCGGTGATCTGGGCTTCAACTGAGATGCGGAGATCGCCCTTTGGGGAGGTTGTTCCAATGGAGGCTGCGTGAACACGACCAGGGGCGACTGGCGAGTAAAGCCTTCAAGGAAAAAAGCCGGGCGCTGAACCCTCGTGAGTCTCTGTGACCGAATCCAGCAGTAATAGCCAATCCTAAGAAGCGGCCAGGTGTGTCATAAGTGTGCGGCCTTCTCGCAATAGGGGTGACCGGCGCAGACCGGAAAGTGGGCCGCTCGCTATCAGGAACGGGAACCGAACTCTCCGAAATGCCGAAGCTGCGGAAAGGCTTCTTCGCCGCGCACTTTAATGTGCTCGATAATCTCCTCCGGTTTCATTTTGAGAAAAAAGAAGACACCTTCCAAGAACTCGTCGTAATCACCTTTTTCTTCGGGGCTCATGGGTTTTGGTCGGCTTCCTCGACGCCCCAGAGATGCAGGCGGGATTCGACGTAGTTGCGAAAATTACCATAGCGCGCAGCGAGCTTGGGATCGCCGAGACAATTGATCCGTTCTTGCTCAGCGATGACGAATTTGTAAAGTGGTTTAACCATGCCGTTCATGAATTTGCTTTCTGAGCCTGGAAGTTCGCTCAGAACTGGCCCCAGGTAGTCCAGAATTCGCTTGCCGTCCGCATCCACCGCAGTCAACAACATAATTCTGTCAATGATCGCAGTGACGGTTTTCGACTCCGGTGTCGCCTGGGCAGAAAAATGTGCGCGCGCAACGTTCAGATAGTTCCAAAGATCATCGCCGATCAATATACGTGGATATCCTGCTTCCTTGGATTCGAGCACGTAGGCCTTCTCCAAAGCCGTGCCGTAGATCTCTCCGGGAGCTATTTCGGTTGCGAGTCCCACATCGATTCCTCCTCGCACGGGATGCTTGTCGGCCAAAGAAGTCAACATGACGACAGCTGACGCCGTGAGTGCCGAGAAGACTGTGCTTATTGAAGCCAATGCATTGGTCTCAGAATGAAGAGGAACAGATGTGACGAACGAATCGGAAAAGCCGACGAACTTGGGGCATATCGGTTCGGATGTATGCTTCTTCAGGGCTGTTAGCGCAGATTCAAACGTCGCAAATTGGTCAGCAAAGGTTTTTCGCAGCTCCATTACAAAGCCTGCGGTCTGTCTCAGAACTTCGGCGACTTCGGCGTGCTGCTGGGGCGTCTTCGGCAATTGAAGTTGCTTGAATCGTTCGCGCTGGCCAAGCACATCCAGGAAGGCAACGAGGTGATAACCGAGACGCAGATTATGAGTATGTTCCATCAGCGTAATCCATTGAAGCGAAGCATCTGCGGGACGAGGGTGGACTATCTGTAGGAGGTGGTTCCTTTCTGCAGTCAAGACAAATCGAGCAGTCTGAGGAGGTAGCTCGCAAAATACAACAGTTCCAAAGCGGAACACTCATCAAGTTGCGGCAGGTTGTACGCTTCATGATCGTATGCGTTCCGAATGAGACCGAGCGCTCCCGCATACAGATTGCGCAACGCTTCCCGATAAGCCTCCTGCCGCGTGGTATCGTTCGGGGACAGACCGGGGTACGGGAACTTGTACGCGGCCGATTTGACAAGGGCGTGAGCCAACTTGGCTCCACTCTTTCCGTGCACACTGGGATCGGAAGAGGCGTCCCGCATTGTGTTCAGCCGATTCTCGAAGATTCGGAATGCGTCGCGTACCGCGTCCGTAAAACGTCCTTCGCGAAAATCACGTTCTGCCTCCGCCAGATCGGGATGCAGGAGTGTGATCGCTTCGAGCGCGCCTCGACTGAGAAGAGGACCATTCAGACTTGCAAGGGCTACTTCGCCTTCCTCGGAGATGCGGTAAGACTTGGACCCGTTCTGGACCAGATATCCCCTGTGAATCAGTTCGGTCCATGGTCGGCCCATCATGTAGTCCGTCACGCGTGCGGCTTCGCGCGGGTCCTCAAAGCCCAATGCCAATGCATAGGCCGGCATCCGGAGGTTCTCCCAGATCAATCCGCCGGTGCTCGCCATTTGCGGATACATAACGTGAAGTCGAGCTAATAGCACCAGAATCTGTCGTTCGAACGAGAGCTTCTTGAGACCTTCAAGCGTCGGAGCAGTGTCCGCAATCGAATTCCAAGCTGGATTGGTCACGTCTTTATCTTCCCATTCCCGACTGCGGATGTGCACACCTCCTCGGGGTGAAGGTTTCTCCCTGGCTGCAGTCGCCCCTCATGCAGCGTCTTCCGCCACCCGCCTCAGCAGGCCCCTGTTCCTGCCCCGCAACGCTCCAGCCCGTAGATGCAGCGCAATCGGCAAATCGAATCCGTGCACCAGGACGTGACAATGGAAATTCATCACGCATCCTAAGATGCCCGGCAGCTTTGTCGACGTTGATCCGACACCTTTCTAGTGTTATCACCCTTTAGCCAGACGGCTTATCAGCACCAGTCCAGACGTCCTCGTGTGAGAAAGAAATGGGCGCCACAGGTTGTGCGTTCCCAGATGGAGGGAGCCAATGTTGGGCGGCGTAAAAAGTCGACCTTGATGGTCCACTGGTCTTTCCCTGCAAGCGGCAGCTGAATGTGGTCCCCGCATTTTGGGCATTCGAGATGGGCCCATTTCAAATAGCCGTCCCGCATTTCGACCAACACCATGCCTGCGCGCAATTCCTCACGCGCGGGGCATTCCGATACCACGTCAACCAGAAATGCAGGCCTCGACAAGAAAGGCAGTCGAAAGACGAGTTCGATGAGGAAAAGAGGAAGAAGACGCATTAGCTTTGATTCAAGAACGGCGTCATGTCTCCACGACCGTCGTACTTCCTCAGAGCGCAAAGTGGACAATCCGGATTGCGCTTGCCCCCGGGGACCATATCGGAATCCTTGATCCGGTCAAATCGCCTTAGCCTCTCGGCACAGTGCCCTTGTGCACCTCTGAAGCCAGTGAGCCGATGCAAGAGTTCATTTACTGCAACCGCCGCAATCTCCGTAGTGAGGGTGACCACAGCTGGACTCGGATCGGCCCCGCCTACTACATATCCGGCGCGCCGGTACTGATCGTATCGAACAGGATCATTTCGCTCCATTCCCTCTTCAAGCATTTTTTGCGGACTGATGAGCTGCCGACAGACTTGGCAGGTGTAACCGGGCTGCACCACCGTAACACGGCCATCGAAGCTGTCATAGCCTCCCCGTTCATTCGGTTCGATCAGCACGCCCAAATCGATGACGGGAATCATATAGAAGTAGGCCAGGCGATTGAGATAATTCCGTCCCAGATGATCGTCCGTGCAACCGAAGACGAGATCGCACGCGCGAAGAGCGTCGCGGCACTCGGGCGAATCGACGTGCGCCTTCAGCCGCACCACAGATCGAGCAAGGCCAATCTGTGCGATCGCGTCACCGACGACGTCCACCTTGTGGCGGCGCGCGATGGCATCGGATCGCGTCGCAAAATGCAATCGATTCAGGTTTGTGATGTCTACACGATCCGGATCAATGAGCAGAAAATGGGACACTCCGCTTCGAGCGAGCAAGCTCGCGATCGCAGAGCCGGTGCCGCCGCAACCCACGATCCCCACCCGCAAATGAGCCAGATCCTCTGTCGAACGCGCGCCGAATGCCCGCGATTGACGATCAAACTCTAGCGGGTTCGCCGTGCGATCCCGGCCCGGATAGCGAATCTGAAACCGGTCACCGATCACACGGACCAACTCTGCATTGTGCGGTGTTAGGCTCGAAGCGTAGCTACGAACAAGGAATTCACCACTTCGATCCATGACCAGCGCAAAATGAGGCCGTTCGGTGTCCATCCTCCCGAAGACGATCTCGAAAGACTCCTTATCGGCAACATCGTCCCATGCAGAGAAAAAGAGACTGTTGCCGGGATGAGAATGGGCGATGCAGATGGCAAAATCTTTGGCCATTGCTTTTTTCGCCAGATTGAACAGTGGCGTAGTCGACCAGCTAAGAGACGTGGGGGTCCTCTCAAGGAATGCCTCGGCCGGAAGATCGACTACCTCGCGCACCAGGGCCCGCTCCTCGACCGCTCCCGTCCACGGATCTATCTGCCGCGAGCGACCGCAGAGGAGAAGAGCGCCGTACTCATTCTCATCACGAAGGAGCGACCGGCGCAGTTGCTGGTGGTGCTCCGCGAGCATTGTGAAGGTATAGCGCACCATCAGGCGTTCCGGAGCTCCCCACGGATGTAGCTGAAAAACGTCCGCAAACCATCGATACCAATGCGCCAGTCTTTATCATCCAAGTGGCGCGACCAAAATTGCCAAGTTTTCCCGAAGAGTGCAGAGTCGACATTGGCATTTTGGGGGTCCTGCCCATTTGCGCGTTTGAGTTTTGGTATGGTGTAGAAACTGTCAAGCTTGGTCGTTGCGTAGCCGTCCGGAATGACAACGAGAAGATCGCAGGCGTTCGCTGCGATTAACCCGCTGCCGTTCATTCTCAATAGATTCCCCGAAAAGGAGAAGCCGGGGAAGAGCAAACCACGTCGCTCCTTGCCGTCCGGCATCTTCTCGGCCAGTTCCTCGTACCTGATGCCGATTTCGCCAAGGAACTCCTGGTCTTCCTCAGGAAGAAAGCTCATGCCAACTACTCCGCGGCGCCTGGATTGGTCTTCGGCTTGCGCGTTTGGAATTTCTTGATGCCTTTCGGCTCTGCCTCCAAGCTAAGGTCAACGGACTGATCTGGCCCAATCTCCGGATCTTCGCCTGGACCGGGAACCAGCTGGTTCACAACCCAGTCCGCCGGACTGCCGGCAAGTTGAAGAATCTGGCGGCCGGTGATGTAGCGTTCCGGCCATTCCTTCTCTTCTTTGTTGACGATAAGTTTGTAGGGATGGTGTTCGTGTTCGAGCGCTTCAAGTTTCTTAATATCTCCTTCGAGGCGCGATTCGTCCTCTTGCAAACGGCGCTCATCCTGGGCGATTTCCCGTTCCACCTCGCGTTCACGTTCCCGCAGATCGTCGGACATTCCTCTATACCTCCAAGACTCTGTGGCAAGCCGTCGATTCCCACCACGAATTCAAGTATGGGACCAGTCCTGCCGCATGTCAACTCCGCAAATCTATATGTCATTATAGCAAACATGTTGAACCAACTTGATTACTTGTCAGAGAAGCAAACGTGTTTGTCAGATTGACATGCTGAGCAAGCGGGTGTCACAATTCGCTCTAGCCGTGATTAGCGATAGCGAAAAGGCGTTTTACCGGGCTTTCGGCCGGATGCTCTCCGAACTGAGGCGCAAGAAACGCATTTCGCAGGAGATGCTAGCTGAGGAACTGGGTCTTTCGCGCACTTCGATCACCAACATCGAAAAGGGCCGCCAACCCCTACAACTGTACTCGTTGTACGTGATCGCCAGATTACTTGGCACGGATGTCAAGGAACTTCTGCCGTCGGCAGCCGTCTTCGAACGGCCCGAACGCGCCAAAGGCCTCAATGTGAGCCGGTCTGAATGGCTTCAGACAATGAACGTGACCCTTGATCCCCAAGGAGATAACAATGCCCACAATCGAACAACAGGCAGCAAGGCTGCTCGAAGAGAATGACGTTCGCCGCGCCCCGGTCCCTGTTGATGCAATCGCACGCGCCGCAGGTCTTGACGTCCGTTATGCGCCTACGACCGATGATGTTTCAGGAGCTCTGATTCGAGACGGCAAAGCTGCCGTGATCGCCGTGAATTCCGCGCAGCATGAGAACCGGCAGCGATTCACGATCGCCCATGAGATCGGTCATTATATTTTGCATAAACGGACCGAGCGGCACTTTGACGAGGATTTCCGCATTGACTATCGGAACTCGGTCTCTTCTGAAGCGACCGAGCGCAGCGAGATTGAAGCCAATGGATTTGCCGCGGCGCTCTTAATGCCTGAAATCTTCCTGAGAAGGGATTTGTTGCGCGTGGAACTCGACGAGAACAATCCCGATCCCGCCATACAGACCCTGGCGGTCCGATATAAGGTAAGCCGGCGCGCCATGGAGCTGCGTCTCCTCAATCTCGGATTCATTTCGCCCGTGTGAGACAGCCTTATCCGCGCATTTGCTTCCCGGAATACTTCGTCGTTGGACCACGAAAGAAGGAGACTGAGCTGGAATCCCGCGAAATATCGATGGCTCAGGCATGCAAGCTTACGAATGACCTTGCCGCCCGTAAACCCGAAGCTCTATCACATCGTGCATGTGGATAAACTGCCCTCGATTGTCGCGGACGGGAGGCTCATTTGCGATGCTGTCATGGCCAATCGCGACGACGCAGGAACCGTGATCGGGATGAGCGGCATCAAGGAGCGGCGCTTGCGTCTGCCACTTGGTTGCCATCGGGATCTTCACGTTGGAGATTGTGTCCCATTCTATTTCTGTCCTCGGTCCGTGATGCTCTACTTGATCTACCAGGCAAACCATCCCGAGCTGACCTACACCGGCGGACAGGGTCCGATTGTTCATTTGGAGTTCGATTTGCATGAAGTCGTTCATTGGGCAAACAGGAGTGGCCTCCGCTGGGCATTCACATTGTCGAACGCGGGATCGTATTATTTCGAAGACCGCAACAACCTTCGTGATCTTAGAGATATCGATTGGGACGCGATAAATGCGCGGAACTGGAAAGACGTCAAGGAAGGAAAGCAAGCCGAATTCCTCGTCGAGCGAGAGGTTCCCTGGGAATTGGTGAGAAGAATCGGCGTGCTCTCGAACGGAACCGCACAAAGGACGGGGCAGGCAATTGCGCTGGCTGCGAGGCAACCGGTAATCGAAATCAAGACTGATTGGTACTATTAGGCGACTTGAGAGGAACGCTATGATGGAATTCACAACCGGCGACATCCTGGACGCGAAGACCGAAGCGCTCGTGAACACCGTCAATTGCGTCGGCATTATGGGGCGTGGAATTGCGCTCCAGTTCAAGAATCATTTTCCCAAGAACTTCAAAGCATACGAGGCCGCCTGTGACCGCAACGAACTGCGACCGGGGCGGATGTTCGTCTATTCAACCGATCTGATGAACGGCCCGAAATTCATCATCAATTTTCCGACCAAGCGACACTGGCGGGGCAAGAGCCGGATCGAGGACATTGAATCGGGCCTGATCGCACTGCGGCACGAGATCGAATCGCGCCAGATACGCTCCATTGCAATCCCGCCGTTGGGGAGCGGGCTCGGCGGATTGGACTGGAACGAGGTCCGGGCGAAGATTGAACAGACTCTTCAAGGCCTGGACGCTGTGCGCATCGTCGTCTATGAGCCCGGGCTAAGCACCGAAGAACGCATCACCAAAGCCATGCCCAAAATACCAACGATGACCGCGGGACGAGCTGCGCTCGTTGCCCTGATTGAACGCTACCTGGCTGGCCTTCTCGATCCGACAATCACACTTCTCGAAGTCCATAAACTGATGTATTTCCTCCAGGAGGCAGGCGAACCGCTCCGGCTCAAATTTGTCAAAGCGCCGTACGGCCCTTATGCCGAGAACCTGCGACATGTTCTAAAGGCAGTGGAGGGATACTACATCGCTGGGTATGCCGACGGCGGCGATTCGCCCAAGAAAGAACTTCAACTCGTTCCTGGAGCTGTGGCCGACGCGAGGCGTGAACTGGATCGCGATTCTCCAACCAGCCGACGAATCGGACGTGTCGCCGCGTTGGTGGACGGTTTCGAATCGCCATTCGGACTGGAACTTCTCTCCACTGTCCATTGGGTGACCAAGCACGAATCGCCGAAGAATGTGAGCGATGTCATTCGTTTCACGTACGAGTGGGGTGAGAATAAGAAGCAATTCAGCGAACGACAAATCAAGCTCGCCTATCAGCTCCTTAGTGAGAAGAACTGGCTCGGTTCAACGCGGGCTATCTGAGAGGGCTTGGCTTTTCGTTGGCCTAAGGGAAGCATCCTGATTTGCTTGAGTAGGTCTCCTCCCTGGCTGCAGCGCTCTTGAGAACGCGACTTCCCCCACCCACTTCAGCGGGGCTTGTTCCGAGATTGTTACAAAACTCTTATCGCGAACGAGCCCTCACGAATCGTGCAAGCGGCACGTTGAGCCATTGCGTCAGCAGCATCACGCGCGGGAAGCCAATCAGGGGCCCAGATGCAAGATTCGTAGGCATCCCAGCTTGAAAGCCAGGTAATTCTTTCGCCATCTGCAACCACGTCATCCAGCGGCGCTGCCGTTCCGCGTTGAGCTCGGCGTGCGGCGCGCTCGTATCGGGCCTCCGTCGATCCAATCTTTCTTCCAAGCGGGCCTGTTCCTGCCCGTAACGCGGGGCCGTGAAATCCAATCCGCAAGGTTCACGTGCCCCGCTTCAAGCGGTTTTATGGCAGAGGCCAATTCCCGCAAATCCATCCATGACGTTTCGTCCAACTAGGAGAATCCCCTTGCGACTCCGCCAAAACCAACTCTGTCCGATCCACCGCTCCTTCTCCTGCTGTGGCAGAGAGGCAATCCCAAGAGAAAGACGTCAACGTCAGATGGGTGTCCGCCGCATCGACGATCCTCAGCACCCCCGTGGATATCGCGAGTTGCGCTCCAACGGTGAGATGCGGAAGCTGCTGAACCGCAAGATTGTAGCTCAGAACGGCGTCTGCGGCATTTGCAAGGAGAAGTTCACCGACTACAGCGACGTCGTGCCCGACCACATTAGCCCTCGCGGTATGGGCGGGGCATGGCGGGACGATCATCCCGACAACATTCAGGCTGTGCACTGGTGGTGCAACGGCGAGAAGGGTTCGAGCTGCGGCTGAAGAGATCAGAGATCTCGAAAATCCATGCACAGAAGAGAAGGCAGAGGATGGCATCTATTGCA
>JASHOY010000174.1 GCA_030038435.1 Acidobacteriaceae bacterium
CGGGTTTGTCTCGCTCCACGGCGGCGTGCCTTCGCGGCAGCGTGGCGCCTTGATGGAGAAGTTCCGCAACGATCCCAAGTGCAAGGTTTTCCTTTCCACCGATGCGGGGGGCGTTGGGCTCAACCTGCAAGCCGCCTCGGTGGTGGTGAACTTCGAGCCGCCATGGAACCCGGCGCGGCTGGAGCAACGCATCGGGCGTGTTCATCGGCTGGGCCAGTCGCGGCCGGTGCATGTGATTCACATGCTCACCGAGAAAAGCATTGAAGAGCGCGTGTGGGAAACGCTACGTCTGAAAAAGTCGCTGTTCGCCGGAGTGTTCGATTCGCCCACGGGAGAGGTCAGCTTTGAGAAGCTCGGCCGCAAGACGGTGCTGCAGGCCGTGAAGGAGATCTTTGCCGAACAGCCGGGCAGGCCGAAGCCGGTCATTGACCATGCTCCGTCCGTTCCGATGGTTGCCGTGCCGCCGCAATCCGATGCTCAGGTGCAGCCTGCCGGAGTGACCGGCGGAAGGTTGGCGGAGCCGGCGGGCTCAGCTTCCGCAACCACCCAAGCGCCGGACGGCATTGCCGGCGCAGCAGCATCGTTCATCGAGGCCGGACTAAAGCTGATTGAGTCATTCGCATCGCACGCGACCAACGGTAAGGCCGACACACCTTCAATTGGTCTGGATCAGGCGCTCTCCGCGCTGTTCATGCGGGACTCGCGGACGAACCGGCCCGCGCTGACCATCCCCCTTCCCGAATCGGTGACTCAGGAACGGCTCGCCGGCGCAATGTCCACCTTGCTCGCCGCATTGGGAAGGCCAGGAACGGCGATTGGACGGGAAGGCCAGAGCTGACGATTCAAGTCGTCGGGAGACATTCGCTGATTCTCGGTTTGCTGAACTTGGGCAGGATGCAAGCGTTGAGTTTGCGATTTCGGCGGACCGCCGAGTTGCCGCGACAGCCCAAAGCATCCCTGGAGCGAGCCGTGCCGCGTCACTGGCGGACGTCGGGATACGTCGTAGATTTGAGTCTCCAGCGAGTTTCCAGGGAGACAAAACGTCTACGGACGATCCGCTCAAATCCTCATAAACATTGGGGTTTAGCCGATTCCCGGACGTATTCTAACCTTCTGCATCGGCAAGTAGGTATAAAATGTGTATTATCAATAGTTTACAGGATATTCTCGGATCGCCATCCTTGGATTATTTTGCCATGCCGAGCACAGCAAAGTTTGTCGAAGCCTCATCCCTCGAAGGCTGCAGCCATTCGCTCTTGCTCTGCTTTGGGGATTCCAAACCTTTGGGCCTCCGTCCGCCAGCCCTTAATGGCTGCTTCGACGGCTCTTAACGCTGCGCCGGCTTCTGCGGAGGTGATTCCATAGCTCTTGTATGCGTTCATTGCGACAGAAACATCGCAGGTGGTTTCCGTCTCGTCAATCGCCAGCGAAAGATCGTTGCGGTCAACAGATGGGTTGATGTCATATGCGGGAGACAACTGAATCCCTTGTGCATCGACGAAGAATCCATGGTTGCGCAGATGATCGTCGGTGTTGTGGATGCGGATGTTGAACAGAACACGGCGAAACAGTTGCGCGCAATCGCGGGCGGTCTGGGCGCCCCGCGATTGAAGCAACTCGACGAGTTCAAGATAGCTCGCGCCTTCGTCTCCATCCTGATGCTGGGTCAGCGTCATGGCCGACACAAAGGCACGCCGATGGCCTGCCCCAGTGCGATCGAATCGCTTTACCAGGAACGTTGTATGGGCACTCTCCGGAAAGCGGAGTGGTCTGGCTTCGGGCAGGTTGATGCCAGCTCTTTGCGCAAGGGCATTCGCGACCAGTTCCCACGCCCCCACATCCCGGAGGTCATGACGGCTGGGAAACTTGGCTATGCATAGCGCTCCGTGTTCATCGCGAACGGATGCCTTTGGACGGGCTCCGCCGAGGGAACTGCCAGGAGCGATGAGCTGCGTAAGCCATTTGTCATACTCCGGATGATCTTCGTCATTCATATGCTGCTCGAACTGCAAGCTGATGGCCTGCAACTCGCGGAGCGATGTCAGGGGAGGCGCCGCGAACTTCGTATCGCTTTCCAGGTAAGGACCACCGGGAAATTTGAAGCGGAGCGCGCCGAGCCGAGTTTCGTCGTGTACTCCCAGGAGAAAATCCCACTCAGTAAGAGTCCGCGGACGTGCGCCTTCACGGCGCGCGCGCGCATTTTCGCGACGCTGCATCAACAGTCGCCCCCATCGGTCAGGTGACGAGTCGGTAAAGATGCCGAAGTTGGCTCTATCGGCAGAGGGGTATTGGTGCCCTTCACCGAGAGCAAGGTCAGGATCAAACGCGAATGCCTCTGCGCGAGCGATCCAATCCTTGGCATACTCGAAGGAGAACAACTCTCCCTTGCCGCTCCTTTGGCGATGGAGCAGTCCCATCAATGCCGGCTCGGCCATCGTTTCCATGTCGACATGGACTTCGACTGTATCCAGACCTGCCATCAAGCCCGTCCTTGCGTTTCCCCCATGGCAGGGGCCGGCTTCGCGGCTGACTTCCTCTTGGGAGATCTCAACTTGGGAGTAATCCCCGCATCCTGAAGTTTGCGGCCTAGTTCATCATCGAGGGCCAGCAGACCGAGGTCACCTTCTAAGCGAAGCACCTGCATCACACGCGCATATGTCCCCAGGGCGACCGCAGGGTCTCCTTGTTCGACTTTGGACAGCGTAGGCCGCGTGATTCCTGCTCGATGCGCTACCGTCTCTGAAGAGTATTTTCGCCGCAGGCGCGCCAGCTTAAGTCGGCCACCTAGCTCATCAAGTAAACGTGATACGCGTGGAACAAGCGGCGGAGTAGTTTTCCCCATAATGAACATTATGATATGCAAAATGCGACTTTTTTGTAAATATTATTTAGTGTTATTGTAGACGGCGGGCGACTCACCTCCGGTAGGTTGACAGCGATCAAGGTCAGGCTAGCCGACTATGCGGGCAAGTGGATTGCAGGAACTTGCCGGTCTTCCGTAATTAATCGGCACCCGGCAGCCGGGACACCCTTGACCAGCCGTTTTGCACCTAGGCCCCAGCCAACCTCAACCGCCGGATCCCGCAACGGACAATCTATTCGCGCCCAACTAGCCCCTGTCGGCTACAATTGCAGCCAGAATTCTTGCATTGTTCCGGGACTCCGCAATGCGCTCTGCTGTAAGGAACACCTGTTTTGCAATACTTTCGAGCATCGAAACGGACTTGCGTGAGTTCATAGGCGAACCGGAGCGCGATTCCGCCGGCGCGGTAGTTCTCCTATTCCGCCTCCGTCCCGCCCCGGTGCAG
>JASHOY010000175.1 GCA_030038435.1 Acidobacteriaceae bacterium
TGGACCGCGCGGTAGAGAAGCATGGAGTCCAGCGCGGCCAACTGAGCCCGCTCGACCGGCTGGCCTATGTGGGGCGGCATGGCATGGGCGCTCTCAGCTACGAGCCGGAATTGGGGCAACAAAACGGAGACGATTCCATGCTGTCGCTCGACAGGCTCGCTGAGGAATCGGCCGCGGTGCTGGCTGGCGAGAACGAAGAGGTGATTGAAGAGTTGCTACGGCTCAATGGCTCCTCTTCTGGCGCCCGGCCCAAGATTGTGGCGCAGGTGAGCGCCGACAAGAAGCGAATGATTCACGGACAGGAGGAGCTGCAGCCCAGCTACACGCATTGGATGATCAAGTTTCCGTCTTCTCAGGATGCGCGCGATGCAGGGGCGATCGAGTACGCCTATAGTCTGATGGCAAAGGCCGCAGGCGTGGAAATGCCAGAGACCTATCTTTTCCGCACGAGAAAGAACAGATATTTCGGCACGAAGCGCTTCGACCGGGATGGCGATGCGCGCATCCACATGCACAGTCTTGCCGGCTTGATCCATGCCGATCATCGCACTCCCACTCTCGACTACGATATGGTTCTGCGGGTGGCCCAAGCCTTGACCAGAAACATCCAGGAAGCCAAAAAAGTCTACGCGCTCGCTTGCTTCAATGTCCTGGCTCATAACCGCGACGATCACGTGAAGAATTTCTCGTTCCTGCTGAACGCAGGAAACGAGTGGGTCTTCGCTCCTGCCTACGACCTTACCTTTTCCTATGGCCCGGGCGGCGAGCAGAGCATGCTTGTGATGGGAGAGGGACGGAATCCGGGCACCACCCAGCTTCAGGCGTTGGGCAAACAGCATGGCCTCAAGAACGCGCAGGAGATTCTGGCGAGGGTAAGCGCGGCCGTGGCCAACTGGTCCCGCCATGCCGAACAGGCTGGTGTCTCGCGTAAATCCACCAAAGAGATCGCAGACAAGATCCAGCAGCAGTAGTCGTCCGGTCGAGCCTACGACCTGATTCACAACCCTGTGCTCGAAGGCATAACCCTGCCGGAGCAAAACCAGTAATATCACGAGATTGGGCAGTTTTGGCGTCTGGGCGGACGAGGCGCTGAAAGCACAAAATTGCCGGGAGTACGGGAGCTGCTATACAGGAGCTAATATACTCTTGACAGGATATACCTCTGGAGGTATAGTCAATGATGTGGACGGTACTGCTGGCGGATGAATTTGAGCAGGAACTTTCGGCGCTCGGGAAAGAAGTTCAGGACGAGGTTTTTGCCCTGACGCGCCTGCTCCAGCAGTTCGGTCCCCAGCTCGGACGCCCGCGAGTCGATACACTCAGGGACTCCCGGCACGCGAACATGAAGGAGTTGCGCTTTGATGCCGCGGACGGAGTTTGGCGCGTAGCCTTCGCTTTTGACCCGAAACGAAGGGCCATCCTGCTCGTAGCGGGAGACAAATCGGGCGGCAGCGAAAACGATTTTACCGCGAGTTGATTCGTAAAGCCGACCATCGATTCGACGCGCATCTGAGCCGCATCAAACAGGAGGGAAAACGATCATGGCCCGGAACGTAAACGACATCATAAAGAGTCTGCCCGCCAGGCGTCGCCGCAAGATCGAGAAGCGCGCGGCGGCGCTGATCGCCGATGAAATGACGTTGCAGGAACTGCGCCGCGCCCGCGCCATGACCCAGGTTCGGCTGGCAAAGAACCTCGGAGTCGCGCAGAAACAGGTATCGGAGATTGAAAAGCGCACTGACATGCACATTTCAACGCTCCGGCGGTCCATCGAGGCGATGGGCGGCAAGCTATCCCTCGTAGCCGAGTTTCCCGACCGAAAACCAGTCGTGCTTTCCGGCATCACTTCCCTCGACGCCTGACACGGTTTCCGGGACCGCTCCGCGTCTACGGGCGCTGCACGCACTCCCTGCGAGTGGATGACTTTCAAAGTAGCTATTTGGTAGATGCAGAGGGCGCTCGGCATCTCAGTCAATGGCTCGTAGCGCCTAATTCGACAGCCAAATCAGAGTCATTCAAGGCATAAAGTTGCCAGATGGCAAAATTATGCCTTATGCCACAACCCATGTGCTTTAAAGCATAACTTTGCCGCTTGGAAAGCATAACCTTGCCGCTCGAAGCCCAATAAATCCGTCAATCGCGCGCAGTTCTCGTGTCCAGGGAGATCGGCCCCTGAAAGCATGACCTTGCCGGGAGCACAACTGACGAAAGCAGCGATTGCACCTGCCTCCTGGAATGACAAACCATCAAGAAAGTTGTAGTATTGTGTTATGGCCCAGTCTCACCGAGAAGCGTCGCGGCGGCTCTTCGAACTCGCCGAGCAACAGCAAGGCTTCTTTACGACGAAGCAGGCCAAGGCGGCCGGTTTCGCCGAGAATACACATCCCTATCATGTGCAGGCCGGGAATTGGATCCGCGATCATCGTGGCATCTACCGGCTGGCGCTGTTTCCGACGCCGGATCGTCCCGATCTTATCCTCTGGTCGCTCTGGTCCAGGAACAGGAAAGAACAGATCGAAGGGGTCTATAGTCATCAGACCGCGCTGAGTCTACATGATCTGTCGGACCTGAACCCGGCGAAGCTTCATATGACAGTTCCGGCGCACTTCCGGCGCAATAGCGATATTCCCGGTATCCTGGTGCTTCACTATCGCGATCTGCCCAAGAGCGATATGCAAGGCGGACCGGGATACAAATTCACCCGGCCACTCCGGACGATTCTCGATCTGATCGAGGCAGGGGCGATCGAGCGGACGTTCATTCGCCAGGCCCTGCTGCAGGCTGTTGACCGGGGCCTGATCACGCGCCAACAACTACGGAGCGCACAACTGAGCGAAACCGCGCGCAAGATGGTCGAGGATGCGCTGCGACGGGCTGCATAATGGCGACACACAGAGCGTATTCAACGGCGGCAGCCTTCCGGAGGGCCCTGGAGGAACGCTTGAAAACCCGGTCCCAGGCGGAGCAGATCGACATCAATCGCCTCAGACGTCAGGTATCCTTCGATCGATTGCTGGCACGGCTGTTCAGGGATGATACAGCGCCGTGGGCGTTGAAGGGCGGCTATGCCCTGGAGCTTCGCTTCAAGTCCGCGCGATCTACGATCGATATCGATCTGACGGTGCAGCGGGTCGTAGAAGCAACAGAAGGTGGAGACGCAGTTCGAGTGATACGTGAGATGCTGCAGAATGCGGCTGATGTCTCCCTCGATGACTGGTTCGAATATACGATTGGACCACCCGTGATGGATTTGACCGCAGCTCCTTACGGGGGCGCTCGCTATTCGGTCGAAACACGCATGGATGGAAGGATCTTCGCTCGGTTCCATCTCGACGCAGGCGTTGGCGATGTGGTGATGCAGCCTCTCGAAACTGTCGAGTGCCACGACTGGCTCGGTTTTGCAGGGATCGAGAAACCACGTGTGCGGATGATCTCACGGGAACAACAATTCGCGGAAAAGGTTCACGCCTATACGCTTCCGCGCAGCTCTCCGAATAGCCGCGTAAAGGACCTGATAGGTTTGGCGCTACTCGTCGGAGAAAACCAACTTGACCGACGGAAGGCATTCAACGCATTGCGCCTGACCTTTGAAAGAAGGAACACACACGCTTTGCCAACGACCTTGAACGCTCCGCCGGAAGACTGGCAAACACCGTTCGAAGCGCTCGCGGAGGAATGTGGGCTGCTAACAAATATCGCCCCCGTCTTCGACGGCGTGCGAAGGTTCACCGAAAATGTCCTGGCAAGCGACATGGAGCAGTGAGCCAGCAATGGCCAGCAGAAGTTCAGCATCGGCATCGTTCGAGCACCGTGACGAGGAGAACCAGCGACTGCGGGAAGAGAATGCGCGGTTGCGGCGTCTTCTGGATATTCACGGTATTCCTATTCCGCAGTCCTCGTCAGACAATCCGTTTCCGATTCAAACTCCCGAACCCGTGGCAGTGGAAAGCAAGGAGGACCGCGCTCGTAAACGAATCGCCCTCTTTCGGAGCCTGTTCCGTGGGAGAGATGATGTCTATGCGCGGCGGTGGGATAATCCCGACGGCCGGTCTGGATACTCGCCGGCAGCGCTGAAAGACTGGAAAGCGATCAACTCAAGCAGGCCGGAGGATCGGAAGAAGGTTGATCAAAGCACGAGAAAGTTTCTCCCCTTGACCGACATGGTCGTCGAGAATCATCTTCTCGGAAAGGAAACCATTGGAGTTTATCCGCTTCTCACGGACGAGACCTGCTGGTTTCTCGCCGTGGATTTCGATAAGAAAACATGGGCTGACGACTCTCGCGCCTTTCTCGACACATGCCGGGAGTTGAGCGTGCCGGCAGTTCTCGAGCGCTCGCGTTCCGGAAATGGCGGTCACGTATGGATATTCTTTGAATATGCGCTTCCCGCGAACATCGCGCGCAAGCTCGGATGCGCGGTTCTGACGCGGACCATGGAACGCCGGCATCAACTCGGTCTCGATTCCTATGACCGCCTATTTCCAAACCAGGACACAATGCCGAAAGGCGGGTTCGGAAACCTGATTGCCCTCCCCTTGCAGTTTGCGCCACGCAGGTCTGGCAATAGCGTTTTCGTCGACACGGATCTCCGCCCATATCCCGATCAGTGGGAGTTTCTTTCTACGATTCGACGGATGTCTGTTGTCGCCGCCGAAGAAGTCATTGCCGATGCCCAACGCAACGGCGATTTGATCGGAGTTCGCATCAGCATTGCCGATGACGAAGATGTACAAGATCCGTGGACGCTGCCGCCTTCACGAAAACGGATGGAGCGGCCAATTGAAGGGCCACTGCCTGAAAGAGTGCAGGTCGTCTGCGCAAATCTTCTTTACGTGGAGAAACAAGGCTTGCCGCCAGCGATGCTGAATCGTCTGCTCAGGCTGGCAGCATTTCAGAATCCGGAATTCTACAAAGCGCAGGCAATGCGGCTTCCGACATATGCCAAGCCGCGCGTGATCGCGTGCGGCCAGGATTTCCCGCAGTACATTGCTGTGCCGCGCGGATGCTTGACGGAGGTATTGGCCCTTCTGCAGGCGCACAACGTACGTCCTGAAGTGCGTGACGAACGGTTCGCAGGTACTCCGATCGCAGCGGAATTCGGTAGTCAACTTCGGCCAATCCAAGAGGAGGCCGTTCGAGGGTTCGGCGCCTACGACGAGGGAATCCTCTGTGCTCCGACGGCCTTTGGAAAGACTGCCGTGGCCGCGTGGCTAATTGCAAAGCGCAAGGTCAATACCTTGATTCTTGTTCATCGTCAGCAACTTCTCGATCAATGGCAGGAGCGGCTGGCCATGTTTCTGAACACTCCCGCAAACTCGATTGGGCACATTGGCGGCGGCAAAATGCACCGGACGCGCCACATCGATGTTGCGGTAATTCAGAGCCTGTACCAGAAGGATGCTGTAAAAGACCTCGTTGCCGAATACGGCCAGGTTATCGTCGATGAGTGCCACCACATCTCTGCATTCACATTTGAGCAGGTGATGAGGCAGGTGAAAGCCAAATATGTCGTTGGCCTCACTGCCACGCCAACAAGGAAAGGTGGGCATCATCCGATCATTTACATGCAGTGTGGTCCTGTCCGGTTCGGCATGAGCGCCAAGGCAATGACGGAAACGAACCCATTCGAGCACAGGGTCATTCCTCGCCACACCGAGTTTAAAATGCCGCCCGAACTTGCCGAGGTGACAATTCAGGATGTCTACGGTGCGCTGTCAAATGATGCATGTCGCAACGAAATGATCGCACGCGACATTGTAAGCGCCATAGAGGCGGGGCGGTCGCCGCTGCTCTTGACCGGCAGGACGGAACATCTACAGTATTTCGCAGCGAAGCTCTACGGCACTGTCAAACACGTATTTGTTTTGAAGGGCGGCATGGGCAAAAAGCAACGCCGGCAGATCGCGCAGGCCATGGCGGCCGTACCAGACGATGAATCGCGCGTGATTCTGGCCACGGGAAGCTATATCGGAGAGGGGTTCGATGATGCGCGCCTGGACACATTGTTCCTCGCTATGCCGATCTCATGGAAGGGCACCCTGCAGCAGTACGTTGGCCGCCTGCACCGGCTCCACGACAACAAATGCGTGGTCCAAGTTTATGATTACGTGGACAACGGCGTTCCGATGCTGGCAAGAATGTATGAGCGCAGATTGAAGGGGTACAGCACCATCGGGTATACGATCGAGCAGACGGCAGCTCTCCCGGCGCTTCTTTGAGTCTCACACTCGTAACCAAATCGTTTCCCCTGCGTTGGGCATTCTTGCATAGCCTATGCATGTGTGAGAATATGCACCCATACATGAAACGCATGGAGACAGCGGAGCAAGTCAGGACTTGGTTCCAAGCGGAGGTTCGAAAGCTCTGGCCAGTGGCGCTTGGATCGCTGTCCCTGCGGAAGAGCCCTTGCATTCGGGAGCGCTGCCAGCTCTGTGAATCCGGTCAGAGGCATTCCAGCTACGCATTGTATGGACGCAAGGGAAGCCGTCGGTTCGCAGTTTACGTTCCTGAAAGTCTGGCAGAAGACGTGGAAAAGGCAATCCATAACGGCCGTGCTTTCCAGAAGCTATTGTCTGAAGCCGGCCGCAGATACACGTTGGCGCGGAAAAACGAGCGTAATTCACGGGCCCGAAATTAGGTTCACGGGTTCTCATATCCTCCGGTCAAGGAGGGAAATTGCTCGACGACGCTGATTTTTGCGACTGGTGCTCCCGGCTCAGATTGACCCAGGCCGCGCGTGAGGCGATTGCCGCAATCCGGTCTGGGCGGCCCACGCGCTGCGTCGGAGGCGGTCGCCGGAATGTCGCCGGGCGTTTTCCGAGCCGGAAAATGGGCGTCACCATTCAGTTTGAGAGCCACCGCGTCGAGTTGCCCTTCATTTACGAGGCGGAACACGATTCTGCGATTCTCGAGTACTACGACCAGCCGCCATCCATTCCACTCTCCTATTGCGCGGCAAATGGCAGACGCCTTTCGGTCATGCACACTCCCGACTATTTTGTGCTTCGAGACGGATCTGCCGGTTGGATCGAATGCAAGACAGAGGAGGACCTCGAAGCCCTCGCAAGACGGAGTCCCAATCGTTATTCTCGCGACGATGGGAAGAAGTGGCGGTGTATTCCTGGCGAGAATTACGCGGCGACGGTTGGCTTGGTCTACGAGGTTTGGTCGGCGGCGCAAGTCAACTGGATTCTTCATCGAAATCTCCAATTCCTGGAGGATTATCTGCGACTCAGTTCCGTGACTACTGCAGGTTTCGTGAATCTGGCGATTATTTCCGCAGTCGAAGCCGAGCCGGGAATGACCTTGCGGAACTTGCTGGAAAAGGCACGAGGGGTTGCAGAGCCTGACGACATATACATGCTGATCGCCAGCGGAGCCATTCATGTCGACCTCAATGCTGCCCCAATCGCCGAGCCGGAACGAGTCCGCGTTTTTCTCACTGAGGAGATGGCGGCTGCCTGCGAGTTTGTCTGCCAAGAGGCTTGCGCCGGGAGCGATATTCGCGGAAATGACGGATGGCCAAGCCGATCGCCCGATGGACGCAGCGAGGTATTTCTTGCGCTTGTTGCGGCCAGCGAACAGGACCTCGCCATCGCTAATCAGTGCGCCGATATTGTCAGGCAACATCTCGCAAGAGGCAATCCGTCACGCTCCACGCCGCCCAGGACATTGCGTCTTTGGACGGCGCAGTATCGGTCTGCACGGGAGCGATATGGTTCCGGATATCTTGGACTTCTCCCGAAAACTGGCAAGAGGGGCAACCGAACAAGCAGACTGCCTGAGAAGTCGCGGGAACTGCTCGGTCAATTCGTCGAAAACGATTATGAAACTCTCAAGCAGAAGTCGCTGCTGGCGTCATGGGCGGCGTTGAAGCGGAAGTGCGACGAATGCGGTGTTGCCGCTCCGAGTCACGTTACGTTCAATGCTGCAGTGCGGAGCCGTCCTGCATTTGAGCAAACGCTCAAGAGGCAAGGCCGACGTGCCGCTTATGTCCAGTCGGCCTTCTATTACGAGCTCAGGTTGACAACGCCGCGTCATGGCGATCGTCCTTTCGAGATCGGCCATATCGACCATACTCAACTGGATGTGGAAGTTGTTTGTTCCCAGACTGGCCGGCCTCTTGGCCGACCATGGATGTCGATTCTTACTGACGCCTGTTCCCGGCGGTGTCTCGCGCTTTACCTGACATTCGATGAGCCGAGTTACAGATCCTGCATGATGATTTTGCGGGATTGCGTCTCGCGACACAAGCGTCTTCCACAGATTATCGTCGTCGACGGTGGCCCCGAGTTCAAGAGCACGTATTTCGAGACACTTCTGGCCGAATACGAGTGCACCAAAAAGACGCGGCCTCCCGCCAAAGCCAGGTTTGGCTCTGCTTGCGAACGGCTTTTCGGCACCACCAACACGCGGTTCCTCCACAATCTGCGCGGCAACACCCAGATCACGCGTAACGTCCGACAGGTCACGAAGAGCAACAACCCTGAGGGACAGGCGGTATGGAGCCTCAGTGTCCTTCACCGTTACCTCTCATCGTTTCTCTTCGAGATCTACGACACGATTGAGCACCCGGCGCTGGGACAGACACCGCGAGAAGCGCATATCGCCGGAATCAGAACTACTGGCAGTCGCGTGAATCGGATGATCCCCTACGATCAAGCGTTCTTAATGGCGACGCTTCCGACCACGCAGCGCGGCAAGGCTAAGGTAATGCCGGGCCGCGGGGTGAAGGTCAATGGGATTCATTACTGGGCGGAGGCGTTTCGCGATCCCTCGGTCGAGAATCGCGATGTTGCAATCCGGTACGACCCATTCGATGTGGGCACAACCTACGCATTTGTGAATCGCCTTTGGACAGAATGTCACTCTGAATACTATGCCGTACTGCATGGCCGTTCGCAGAAAGAGATCATGTTCGTGTCGAAGGAAGTGCGGCGCCGAAGCCAGTTGCATTCACGCGGCCGGTTTACCCTGACGGCGCGTAAGCTGGCAGATTTCCTCGCATCTGCGGAGAGCGAAGAGAAACACCTTATTCAACAATTGCGCGACAGCGAAAGCAAAGGCATCCGGCAGAATGACCTTTTCATTGTCCACGATTCAGCATGCAGCGAGAACCTGCCAGGAGACCGACAAACGGGGACGGCAACACCGAAAGCAAACGCTTGTGAACTCGCGGCCACAGCTCTTTACGGAGACTTCTGATGGCGGAGATGCCTCGAAACCAAGCCGGACATGAATCGCGACTGGATCATTTTCGCGCTTGTACCATAGCGCATCCCAGGCTTTTGAAAGCCAAAGAGGCTCTGATGAATGCGATCAACGGTGCGGAGCCGAATTCGCTCGTTTTCGTCTTTGGACCGACCGGCGTCGGCAAGACAACCCTTCGTCTGAAAGCGGAGCAGTTGATTACCACAGAGCTCCTGAATGATCTCCACGAAGATCGCACGAGAATTCCAGTTGTCAGTGTAGAGGCAGCGGCTCCAGAGTCCGGATGTTTCAATTGGCGCGACCACTACAAACGCATCCTCCGCCAACTTGACGAGCCGCTGATTGACTATAAGGTGAATCGACCCCCGGAAGGAAGATGCGCGCAGACGAGTGCAAGGTTCATGCCCCCATCAAGGGCGGTGGGAACCGATTATCGCTATGCAGTGGAGCAGGCTATCCGCCATCGCCGTCCAGTCGCCGTCATGATCGATGAGGCCCAACATCTTGGGAAGATTGGCTCGGGCCGCCGTCTTCTGGACCAGTTGGACGTGATCAAGTCGATCGCCAATCAAACCAATACCGTCCGCGTTTTGTTTGGAACTTATGATTTGCTCGCTCTCAGGAACTTAAACGGCCAGTTGAGCAGACGAAGCATCGATGTTCATCTTGCCCGTTATCATGCTGATGTTCAGGAAGATCGCCAGATATTCATCAACATCGTACAGACCTTCGAAAAGGAACTCCCCTTTCCCGATCCGTCGGACCTCGTGCGCAACCGGGAATTCCTGTATGAGCGAAGCCTTGGTTGTATTGGCGTTCTGAAGCAATGGCTTGTACGCGCGTCCAGTGCGGCGCTGCAAGACGGAAGTCAGAACGTGAGTTTGCGCAGTCTCGAATCTCAAGCCTTATGCATCGCTCAGTGCGAGCAAATCTATGCGGAAATCGCGGATGGTGAGCGCAAGTTGGAAGAAAATGGCAATGCAGTAACGCGACATCGCGGCAAGCTGGGGTTGACCGTGCATGAACCCGTGAATAAAGCGCTGCCATCTACCCCTCGATTCCAGCTCCGACGGCCTGGCCAACGGCTCCCTGCGCGCGACACAGTTGGGCGAGTAGACGCACATGCTGCAGCTCTTTGAATCGTGGTCGCTATCCCGACCTCAGATTCCACAGAGGACCCCGGTGTATGCGTTGGAGCCGATCGCCGTCGGTACGGCGATGACTGAGAGTCTCAGCAGCTACATCATTCGGCTCGCGGAAGCACACTCCGTGACTCTGGGTGATTTCATAGGGCGCATGCTCGCAAAAATCCCGAATCCGAAAGGAACTCTCATCACACATGCCGCGTTTGCATCCAGAGCCGGCAGCCACGGATTTCGGGCCTGTAGCTATGCCATCAACGGCGCTAGCGAACGAACCGCAAAGTGGGTGTATGCCCTCGAAGCAGCAACCGGACGTTCTGACCTCCGCCACCTTACACTTCTTTCGCTCCGCCTTGCATTGCCGTACCCGGTATTCCGTCCCCATCGGGCGTGGTGTCCGGCTTGTCTGGACCATTGGTGCACAGTTGGGCAGACCGTCTACGAACCATTGGTCTGGGCTTTTCAACAATCGGCCTGCTGCACGCTGCACAGGCGGCCCCTTCGCAACACTTGTCATCATTGCAGCCGCCGATTAAGCCCACTCGGTGTCTTCTCCCGGATCGGATATTGCACGCACTGCGGCGGATGGCTCGGTCAGTCCCCAGGCGATATAGAGACCGCACAGGATCCCACTATCAGTCAGCAGAATTTGTGGGCCACCAAACAGATCGGCGACTTACTGG
>JASHOY010000176.1 GCA_030038435.1 Acidobacteriaceae bacterium
CTACCAGGAGGGCATTGCTCTCGACGTGAACGGGCTGGTGAGCGAGGGCTCGGGCGAGAATGTGTTCATCGTGCGCAACGGGGTGATTTACACGCCGCCGCTGGCCAATTCCGCACTCTCCGGCATCACGCGGGACAGCGTGCTGACCATCGCGCGCCACCTGGGCATGAGCGTGGTGGAGCAGCCGCTGCCGCGCGAGATCCTTTATATCGCCGACGAGGTCTTCTTCACGGGCACGGCGGCGGAGGTTTCGCCGATCCGCACCATCGACCGCATCACGATCGGCGACGGCAAGCCCGGCGAGGTTACGAAGAAGATCGCCGACGAATTCTTCGGCATCGTCAATGGGCTCAAGCCGGACCGCTTCGGCTGGCTGACGCCGGTGAAGGTGAGCGCAAGCGAGCCGGTGACGGCGTAAGGTCAAAGTGCGGTAAGGAGCGGACGTGCGATCGTATGTCTTCCGTGTGATCGTTGAACCCGACGAGCAGGCGTGGCGGGCCTATATTCCCGATCTCGAGCGAAGAGGCGGTGCCACTTGGGGCACAACAAAGGAAGAGGCTCTTCGCAATATCCACGAGGTGGCTCAGATGGTCATTGAGTCGATGCTGGAGGATGGCTAGGCACTGCCAAAGGGGATCACGGAGGTGGATGAGGCGGTGGTTGCGGCTATGCAGAGAAGATTTCCTGCGGCCTGGAGAGGTCTTTTGCAATTATCTGCCTATGCCGTATCGACATATAGCACCAGGTGCAGCCATGCACAAGCGAGAGCGACGAGGGCTTTGAAGCAGGCCTTAGATTTTTCGTAGCGGGTGGCGAAGCGACGGAAGCACTTGAGTTTGCTGAAGCAGCGTTCGATGCGGTTGCGCTGTTTGTAGAGGTCTTTGTCGTACGCGCGTTGTACCTTGCGGTTGCGTTTGGGCGGGATCACGGCTTTGGCTCCCATGGCTTGGATGTGTTCCACGATGGCGTCGGCATCGTATCCCTTGTCGGCCAGCACGGCCTCGGCCTTGTGCCGGCCCAACAGCGCAACGGCCTGGGTGCAGTCATTCACCTGCCCGCCCGTGATGTGAAAGTCCAAGGGCAAGCCCAGTTCGTTGCTGAGCAGATGAATCTTGGTCGTCAGACCTCCTCGGGAACGCCCCAAAGCCTTGTCTGCGCCCCTTTTTTGCGGCCCGTGGCCGCCTGCTGGTGAGCCCGCACGATGGTCGAATCCAGCATCAGGTACTGGTTCTTCTTGTCGCGCACCAACTCCTGAAATACCCGTTCCCAGACGCCGGAATGGGCCCAGCGGACGAAGCGTTTATGTACACTCTTGTACTTGCCGTACCGCTCCGGCAGGTCGTGCCAGCGAGCTCCACTGCGCAGCACCCACAGGACACCGTTTACAAACAGGCGGTTATCCGCCGCCGTCCGGCCCACATGTTCCTTGCGGCCAGGGAGAAAATCTTTGATCTTCTCCCACTGCAAATCGCTCAATTCATAGCGGCTGGGTGACATACTTCCACTTCAACACCTATCCACGCGGCGGCAAAGTGTATATGTCGATACGCCCTAGGACGATTTGACCGCGCGGAATGTCGAAGAATACGCGGAACTGCGAAAGGAACTCGTTGCCCAGTTCACCATCCGTCTGACTGCTGGCAGACACGCCCGCTGGAGCCGTGGCGTACAGCACCCGCGGACCGGGGAATAGTCTTCCACCAAGCGCGATCGCTGAAATTTGCCCCGGCAGCTCTTTGTGCCACTCTCCGCAGCCACCTTGAAGATAGCCTGGCTGGGCTGGAAGGGGCGAGTTTGGGGTGGATCGTACCGAGGGATGGTTCCGGACAAACGGCCCGTGGAGGTCCAGAGCGCCGTAATACCCTGTGTCGATCTCCAGATTCGCGTCTGCCTGCGAACCATCGGGAAGCTCCAGACGGGCTGCGACAACTGGCAATTGTGGCGGCCCATCTGAACCTTCCGCCACTACAACGGGAATTGGAATGCCTGCCCCACGGTATTTCACCTCCTTGTCTGCAAAAATCGTAATTGTCTTTGCGCGGTAATCCAACAATAGTGGAAATTGCCGAATGTAATTGAACCCAATAATTCCCTCGATTGGAAATCCCAAACCTTTCGCTAGCCCCGTTAGATCGATGACCGGGGCAACACCGCGCGAAAGCTCGAATCTCCTGTATTTGATTTGCATCCCCTCCGCGGAAAACCCTATTGAACACACGCCCCCTAGGGTAAACGCATTGCCAATGTTCGGGACGATTTTCAAATGTGCGGCAGCCGCCGACTTCCGGTCAAGCACCGTGCTTTCGCTTCCGCTATCGAGAATAAAATTTCCCGGCGGCATACCGTTTAAAGATAACCGGAGCACTATTTGATTGTGGATTGAATCGAACGGCAGCACGAGTCTTGCGTTTGATCCACAAGCAGACGGCGCTGGCAAAACCAGCAGCAGCCCTGCCAGCGCTGTGATGCAGACCAATTTACTTTGCCGAGTCATAGCTACGAGTTAGTTGGGGGGATGATGCACTTGATATGTTGGTCTGGCCCGCATGGGCTAGACGAAGGGATGTTGATTGTTGACTCTGCCGGCCCGATCACGCCGCTTTCGGGTCCGTTATATTCCGTCGAGAGCGTGTATATTCCCGGGATGGCGTAAGACTGCAACGGCAGGGTGGAAGTACCCGAGAGTTGTAGCGTGGCAGAGGTATTAGCGGTTACATTTTGCACCCACGTATCGAGTTGGGGCGAGTCGACCACGGCCCAGGTGAAGACAGCATCGCCAGGGTTTACAGGATCCGTAGTTGAGGCTACTTGCTGGAGATTAACGGTGACTGACGCTGTATACCCAGTGTCGGTCACGGCGGTGAAGGTCGCTTGCGCAGGATCGTTGGAGGCGACCGTAAAGTTCGATGCGGGGGCGCTGGCAATCACAGTGAAACTCTCCGGCGCATTGGCCTCGAAGTCGTTTTTCTGGATTGGGGGTGCGGTGGGACCGTTTCCTACGGTGACGCTTGTCGTACAAGTCGTCAGTCCTGTTGGGCCGTAGGTGCAAGTCTGCGTTGTGCTCCACTTAACATTTGTGCAGCCCACCAGGGGCAGGAGCACCAACGAATACACCGCCGCAGCGGCGGTGAGCCTTTTCAGAAGGGTACATCTGTTTCAATTCATCATTTTCCTCGCTCCTTTGTCGAAGCAACGCAGGTTCCAAGGAGGCAGGCGGCAGCATCCAACTTAGGCCGTCGCGCACGACGCACATTTCTTTCGATAGCATAAATTTGCTTGGCTCGACCTCCTTCCTCTGTAGGGCGAGTCGTGGGCATTTAGATGTGCGATCGGGACCGGGAGACCTCGACTGAGCAGCCATCTTCGAATCTCGGCAGCCTCGCCCGGAGCATCCGCAACATGGTCTCAGGCCAGCCCCACCGTGTCAAGAGGGACTGAGGGGGCCCGCGGGCTTGTGAAAACCGGAAAGCCAAATGTGAGGGACCACGTCCCTTCAGCGGCCCACTG
Organism: Acidobacteriaceae bacterium; assembly: GCA_030038435.1. GTDB lineage: Bacteria > Acidobacteriota > Terriglobia > Terriglobales > Acidobacteriaceae > Telmatobacter. Next base: position 3,508 of record JASHOY010000176.1, read on the forward strand.
CTCCTTTCGCCCCAACGTCTGCTCGCACACCCGGCCGCGCGTCGGTTTCGGGTGCGAGAGGGAAGCGGCAATTATGATGAGGCAGGAGCAGAAAGAAGCAGGAAAGGAAGTTCGCGCGTGAGACCCTTCATGGCTGTCAAGTTCGCCGGCATCGAGCTGGTGAACCCGATTGTTGCCGCCAGCGGCACCTTCGGCTACGGCATCGAATTTGAAGAGATCGTCTCTCTCGAGCGCATTGGCGCGTTCGTCACCAAGGGCATATCGCTGGAGCCGATGGCCGGCCATCCGGCGCCGCGCATCGTGCAGACCGCGGCCGGCATGTTGAACGCCATCGGCCTGCAAAACGTCGGCGTCGAAGACTTCCTGGCGCGCAAGCTCCCCGCCCTCAGGCGCTACCCCAGGTGCAAGGTCATCGTCAACGTCTTCGGTTCCACGGAACGCGAATACGTGGCCGTGATCGAGCGGCTCAACGGCGCCGAAGGCATCGCCGCGTACGAGCTGAACGTCTCCTGCCCCAACGTCCATGCCGGCGGCATGAGCTTCGGCGCCGACCCCTGGTCGCTCGAGTCCCTTGTGGGCCGCGCCAAATCCACGGCCCGGCGTCCGCTCATCGTCAAGCTCTCTCCCAACGTCACCTCCATGGCGCACATGGCGCAGGTTGCGGCCGGCGCCGGCGCCGACGCGCTGAGCGTGGCGAATACGTTCCTCGCCATGGCCATCGACCCGGAGACGCGCCAGCCGCGTTTGAGCAACATCACCGGGGGGTTGTCCGGGCCGGCCATCAAGCCCATCGCGCTGCGCATGGTCTACGAGGCGGCGCGCGCGGTCAAAATTCCCATCCTCGGCATGGGCGGCATCGTCACCCCCGAGGACGCGGTCGAGTTTCTGCTGGCCGGCGCAACCGCTGTGCAGGTGGGCACGGCCAGCTACGCCGATCCGCGCGCCACCGAGCGCCTCGTCCACGGACTTGAGTCCTGGTGCCGCAGCCATGGCGTTGAACGCCTCGATAGCCTCATCGGCGCCATCCAGATTCAAAAAAGCGGCAACTGAACGTCCCAGACCATCTTCTATCGGACCTCTCGCCATGAAAGAACCGCATCTGATCCTCGGCATCGGCGAACTGCTCTGGGACCTGCTGCCGCAGGGTGAAGGCGCCGATGCAGGCTCTTCACCGTCCGCGCTGCTGGGCGGCGCACCGGCGAACTTCGCCGTCATGGCCGGCCGGCTCGGCAACCACGCCGCCATCCTCAGCCGCATTGGCCGCGACGAGCTGGGCCGCGCGGCCGTCGCGCGCCTTGAGCCGCTGCCCGTGGACACCAGCTTCCTTCAGGTCGATCCGTTGCATGAGACGGGCCGCGTGACCGTACGCTTCGAGGCCGGACAGCCCGCTTACACCATCCACCAACCGGCCGCGTGGGACTTTCTCGAGCTGACCGCTGACTGGGTGAAGCTCGCCGAGCGCGCGGACGCCGTATGCTTCGGCTCGCTGGCGCAGCGGAGCAATCAGTCGCGGCAAACCATCCAGGAACTGGTGGCGCAAACCCCTGAGCACTGTATCCGCGTCTTCGATGTCAATCTGCGCCCGCCGTTCCTTGCGGATGAAACCATCGAAGAGTCCCTCCAGCTCGCCACCGTGCTGCGCGCCAATGATGCCGAGTTGCCGCGGCTGCTCTCGCTGCTCGGCTTGCCCACCGCGGATACATTCACGCGCCGCCCGCTCCTCTCGGCCGCGCAACTGCTGCTCGGCGAGTTTCCCGCGCTCAATCTCGTCGCCGTCACGCGCGGCGCTCACGGCAGCCTGATTGTCCGGCGCGAAGAATGGCGCGAGCATCGCGGACTTCGCGTAAAAGTAGCTGATACGATCGGCGCCGGCGATGCCTTTACCGCGGCCGTTGTTCATTACATGCTCCGCGGCGCCGGCCTTGCAACACTCAACGAGGCCGGCAATCGCTGGGGCGCGTGGATGGCCTCGCAACCGGGAGCCATGCCGCACCTGCCCGGCGATGTGCGCGACGGGATTACCGCGGCCATCGAAGAGCAACGGTAACTGGCCGCATCTCCGCCGCGGCGTCTCCGCGCCGGAGCGGAAACACCGGCCGCGAAGAATCGATTTCCAGATTGTCCTTGAAGCCGGCCTCGGATTACCATACCCGCGTCATGCGCAATCGATTTCTTCTGTCCGTCTGCCTGGTCTTCTTCGCGTTTCCCATTGCGCTCGCGGCGCAGGGCACATCGCTCACCATTCACGTGGATCAACCCGTCGCCACCGTCAGTCCCACGCTCTACGGCCTGATGACTGAGGCGATCAACCACTCCTACGACGGCGGCCTGTATGCCGAGCTTGTCAGCGACCGCGCCATCGGGCACGGCTTCGGCGCGTTGTTTCACTGGAACATGGTTGCGCGCGGCGACTCCGCGGTCAACCTCTCCGTGGATGAGACCACGGGCCCCAGCGCCGCACTGCCGCGCAGCCTCAAAGTGGACGTGACCGCGGCAACGGCTGCGGCTCCGGCCGGCGTCGAAAACGACGGCTTCTGGGGCATCGCAGTCCGCCCGCACACCATCTATAGCGGCTCTTTTTATGCAAAGACCGATAGTCCCGGCGTGCCCGTGACCGTGAGCCTCGAGAACGACGCGACCGGCGAAGTGGCTGCCAGCGCCACCGTCACCGGGCTCACCGGCACGTGGCAGCAGCACACCTACACGCTCACCACCGGCGATGTTCCGGTCACCTCCAACAATCACCTCATCCTGACCGTTCCGCGTCCCGCCACAGTCTGGTTTAACCTGATCTCCCTTTTTCCGCCCACTTACGATGGCCGCGTTCACGGCAATCGCATCGGCCTCATGGACCTGCTGGCAGCCATGCGCCCAAAGTTTCTGCGCTTCCCCGGCGGCAATTATCTTGAAGGCAGAAGCATCGCCGAGCGCTTCGATTGGAAAAAGACCATCGGACCCTGGGTTGACCGCCCCACGCACATGAGCCCTTGGGGTTATCGCTCGTCGGACGGCATGGGCCTGCTCGAGTTTCTGGAGTGGTGCCAGGACCTGCACATGCAACCGGTGCTCGCCGTCTACGCCGGCTACTCGCTGGACCACGAGCACGTCAATCCTGGCCCCGGCCTCGAGCCGTATGTCCAGGACGTTCTCGATGAGATTCAGTACGTGACCGGCGCGGCCGAAACCAAGTGGGGCGCCGAGCGCGTAAAGGACGGCCATCCCGAGCCTTTCCCGCTGCATTACGTCGAAATCGGCAACGAGGATGAGTTTGACCGCTCCGGCTCCTACGATGCGCGCTTCGCGCAGTTTTACCGCGCCCTCAAGGCGAAGTACCCTGAGATCCAGCTCATTGCCACGGCGCCGGTAAAGAGCGTGACGCCGGATGTGCTGGACGAACATTTTTATATGTCCGCCGAGGAAGCATTCGCGCAGGCGCACCACTACGACAGCGCCAGCCGCAACGGGCCGAAGATCTTTGTCGGCGAGTGGGCCACGCGCGAGGGCGATCCCACGCCCAACCTCGAAGCCGCGCTGGCTGACGCCGCCTGGCTCACCGGACTCGAGCGCAACAGCGATCTGGTCATCATGGCCAGTTATGCGCCGCTCTTCGTCAACGTCAGCCCCGGCGCCATGCAGTGGGCGCCCGACCTGATCGGTTACAACGCGCTTACCAGCTACGGCTCGCCGAGTTACTGGGTGCAGCAGATGTTCTCCACTTATCTAGGCACGCAGGTGGTGAGCACGGACCTCGCCGGCGCCGCGCCGCGCGTCTTCGAGTCGGTGACGCGCAACCCCAGCGTGCAAAGGCTCTATATCAAGATTGTGAATGCGACCTCGGAGACTCAACCGATCCTCATCCGTCTCTTCGGAACCGGAAAGATGATGCCGGCGGCGACGCTTATCTCCCTCAGCGGCCGGACCCCGAATGCGACCAACAGCATTGCCGATCCACGCGCAGTTGTGCCCGTCGAGCGCAGGATCCAGATTGCGGGGCCAAAGTTCCAATGGAGCTTTGCTCCTTACTCTGTGAGCGTCCTGGATGTGAGTTACTGAAGGTGTATCGGTCAGTCACAGTTAGGCAGGCCCAAATTCGTAGCTCCACTTCCCGCTGTCAACGGGGCCATTGGATTGGAGCAGGATGCGGTAGATCTGGTCGCCCCAGCTCATGCGCAGACCGCTGTCAGTCAATCGAATAGTCTCCACTGTAGGCGTCAATTGCGCTGCGTCGTACTTGAGCAAGGATGCCGATCCATTGCCCGGCGCAAGCTTCAAGGTCATGTTTCCGCCCGGGCCGATTTCCGCCGCGCGCGGAGTCATCACAGAAAGTGTTACCGGAACGGCCCTGGCAAGGGTGAAATCTTCTTCTATGCGAACGACATCTTTTACCCGGTCCAGGGTTACCGTGCGCGTCCACGAAGTCACGCCGGCCTCCGGCGGGTACGCATCCGCGATGTTGAAAGAATAGCTCGCGCGATCGTCGTTGCTGTCGTAGGTTCGACCGGTGGCCCTGTATTGAACCCCGTTATGCTGCATGACGCTGCCGATTGTGGGTAAGTTATGGTACGCCGACTGCATCGTCCAGATGGTGTACCGCTCGGGTCCAAAGGTCTTCGCCGTATAAGCTTCCACGCCCACGTCGATGGCCACCGGCTGGCAGTCCTGATAGATGATGTAACTTCCCGTATCGTTGTGGCTGTGGCTGCGCCCGTTGTTCGCCGCCAGGACGGCGAAGTACATGCCTTGCGAAGAGCCGGCTTTCATGCGCGCCGTTACCAGCCCGAGATCGGAATAATAGGAGTCGCGAAGAAGGACATCTTCTTTTGGGGCGTTGCGAATCTCTTTGGCATCAAATAATGCCGGCAATGCGCGGGATATGCGGGGCAAACCGCGCTCCTGCCCGCTGGAAGCGTGATCTTGTGTGGCGGCAAGGCCCCTGCGCGCGGCACAGTACGCGCCGAATTCCTCCAACTGTCCGTCATGCACTGCTTTTCCAAAGCGATATAAGAGCTCTCCATCCGGACTGGCATGTACGTGTGCGTCGCCGTAGTCGATGTAGTTATCGCCGCAGATGTGCGCATGCAGGATATACCGGCCCATCGCGTCGATAAACGGGTTCGCGAGGACATGGGAAACGCCTCCGGTAGCTTCCTCGATCATGCTGACCGCCTCAAAGTAGCACATGGGCGAAGCGCTGAAATAACCTGGCCCCTCTTCTTCTCCCGCGTCTGGCCAGTATTGGTTCAAATAGGCGTCCAGGCTGCGAAGAATGCGCGTGGTCTCATAAACCCGTAGCTTTGGGTTCTCTTCAAGAAGCAGGTTGGCCGTCATCAGGTTGGAGTTAATCCAGGGAGTCCAGTTATTCAGTCGCGCCGTGCGGTTATTGTGTTCAAAGCCCATCCACCAGAAGTCGTTCCGGTTGCGCGCCGGCGCCAGAATGCGTCTCTCCGATTCGAGCACGATCCGTTTGGGAATCAGCGGCGAAATTTTGGCTAACGGGTCACCCACCAGGTAATGCGTCCACGCAAGCAGCGCCGCCGTCTCCGCGCCGAACAGCTCAATGATCGGGTCGGTGATGTCGGGCAGCCCTATGCCGGCGCGCTGCATGTACAAGTGCGCCGGCACTCCCCAAAAACTTTCTTCGCAGATCAGCCACACTCCATTCGTAATATCGTCGAGGAACCGCCCCTTGCCTTCGATGCACTCCGCCAGCACCACAGCTTCGAGGTGCGAGCGGCGGCCGAAGCTTTGCGCCTCGTATACCGACCGATTGCCGGTGCGTGCAAATTGCAGAAAGGTCGTAGCCAGGATGGCGTGCCAGCCATCCTTTTGCGCAGCTTCAGCCTGTGCTACAACGCGGGCGCGAATGTCCGCAGGAATCGCCTCCCACGAATCGCGTTCGCTCCAGGTCGGATACGGATGCCAGTCTTGAACGGAAAGCAAATGGCTGGCCAGAAAAGACTCGGTAAGAGTGTTTGTAAGCAGGTTCTGTGGCGAGCTGGACGGCACGGCGCTCTTTGCTTCCGCCGAAAGTGCGCCCATCGCGCGAAGGAGATTCTGTTGTCCAGCCAATGCCATACTGCCTGCAAGAAAATCGCGGCGATTCATCCAATATCCTTTCGCGGGGCGCGTCGATTAAAAACGTTTTGAATGCAAAGCGCCCGGCAGTTCCCGACCGCGAGCCAGTATATCCTGCTGCGCTTAGGGGCGCAGAGATTTCTATTGCGCCAGAGAAGAAGCCTTAAATCAAACGGCGTGTCGCCGCCTCAAAAACCGCCGGGGCTTTCCGTTTCGCTTTCGCGCCGCGGGGGTGTTCCAGTAGAGTGAAATCACTGTGATCGTCAACCTCGCCAGGCGCGCGCATGACCATAACTGGGAGCTCGATCCCATCACCCGCTCTCTGCTCGACACCGATTTTTACAAGCTCCTGATGCTCCAGTTCATCTGGAAAAATTTTCCGCGTACGCGCGTTACGTTCACGCTGCTCAACCGCACTCCGTCTGTCCGTCTCGGCGAGATTATAGGCATCGAGCGCCTGCGCGAGCAATTGGACGAGATTAAGAAGCTGCGCTTTCATAAGTCGGAACTGATATGGCTCGCCGGCAACACATTTTATGGCCGGCTGGGCATCTTTGAACCCGCATTTATCGACTGGCTGGAGCGCGATTTTCGCCTCTCCGACTACGATCTTTCCGTGGTAGACGGCCAGCTTTCCCTCAGCTTTCAGGGCCTCTGGGCGGAAACAACGCTCTGGGAAATCTACGCGCTCTCCGCCATCGACGAGCTCAAGACACGCGCCAGCCTCAAAGCGCTCAGCGAGTTCGAGATCGACATCCTTTACGCCCGCGCCAAGACCCGGCTCTGGGAAAAGATGGAGCGGCTGCGCGGCGTCCCGCGGCTCAACGTGAGCGACTTCGGCACGCGGCGGCGGCATAGCTTCTTATGGCATGAATACGTCGTGGTTGCCATGCGCGACACATTGGCGGACGGCTTTATCGGAACCTCAAACGCATATCTCGCCTACAAGCACGACCTCGAGGCTATCGGCACCAACGCCCACGAGTTACCCATGGCGCTTGCCGCTCTGGCGAACAGCGACGATGAGCTGCGCACTGCGCAATACCGCCTGCTCGAGTTATGGCAGAGGAGTTATCAGGGCGAGTTACTGATCTTATTGCCTGACACCTTTGGAACAACCCAGTTTTTGCGCGGCGCTCCCGCCTGGGTGGCAAACTGGACCGGCCAGCGTATCGACAGCAAAGATCCTTTTGCCGCCGGAGATGAGTACATCGTCTGGCTTCAGCAGCGCGGCCACGATCCGCGTCAGAAGCGCCTCATCGCCTCCGACGCGCTCGACGTCGACCAGATTCTCGCGCTGCACGCTTACTTTGCGGGCACGCTGCGCAATGGCTTTCTGCCCGCCGACTTCAAAAGCGCAGCGGACTTTCTCGACAGAAACAGGTGGATCCCGGAGCGGCGCATCCGCTTCAGCGCCGGATGGGGGACGCTGCTTACGAACGATTTCCGTAACTGCAATCCCGTGGGCGACGATGGCTTCAATCCCGTAAGCCTTGTGTGCAAACTGACTGAAGTGGAGGGCCGGCCCGCGGTCAAGCTTTCGGATAACTACCTGAAGGCCCTCGGCGATCCGGCTGAAGTAGAGCGATACCGGCGCGTTTTTGGAACGGATGGCATAGCCGAGCTGCCAGTGATCACGTAAACGCGCCCCACTTGAACGCAACGGACTCGCCTTTCGCATTCGGCACGCCAGCTTTCTGGACTTCGTTATGAGCACCGCGTCAAGCTTCTACGCAAATCAACTGCGGCAGGAGCTCGCCTGGCGCAACCGCCATTATGCTCGCGGCCGCGCGCACGTGGAAAGTTACGGAAGCCCTCCCGTAATCGTCTATGCGCCGGACGGCGATTGCCACGGCAACTTCTTCGATGCTGCCTATGCAGCAATCGCCGCGCGGCCCGCATGGATGAAGCGTTTCGGCAAAGTTCATGCGCAGGCGGGACAATCTCTTCCAAAAGCCGAGCGCCGCTGGCGCGAGCTCGATTCTTCCATGAGCTCGGACGCTCTGTTGATGAACGTATTCTGTACGCCGGGCGTCACTGCATCGCATCCGCTCTGCAACGCTATCGGGGTGGACGCCTGTGCGGAACCCGTCTTCGGCTGGAAGGCGCGCGTGCCGTTCGCCAACGGCCGCTTCGACCGCACCGAGGCCGATATGCGTCTTGGATTGCTTCTGGTGGAGGCAAAACTGACAGAAACTGACTTTCAAACCCGAGAAGCGGCAATCGTGGAGTCATACCGCGACTTCGACACGGTTTTCGATCGCGAGTTACTGCCGCGGATTTATCTCCCGCCCAGGAGACACAAGGAAGCAACCGAGTTTCCGGAAAATTATTCGCAGGAATTTGAAAGCGTAGTGGTCCCGCCGGATCTGCAGCCGCTGCGAATTCCAAATCTCCCGGCCGCACTGCCGCCATTGCATGCCGCGGGGCCTGGTGCGGATTCAGCCGGCGACGTTGCATACGCGAGTTACCAGCTTATCCGCAACGTATTGGCGGCGTATGCGGCGGATTGCAGCTTCTGCGTAATTCACGATGAGCGGCGGCCGGATCTGCGCGAGGCATGGTTCCAGATCATGGCCGCAGTAAAGAACGCTGCA
>JASHOY010000177.1 GCA_030038435.1 Acidobacteriaceae bacterium
TCGAGATGGAAGACTTCTTCCATCTCGGCCCACCACTCGCCTTCTTTACGGGTTGCCAGTGGAGACTGCATGGGCATCATGAGAGCCCACCATTCCTGGGTGGTTTTGTCGGCGGCCATTTTCGCCATGTCCGCGGCAAAGTCGTCGCCGTGATATTCGAAGTAACTGAAAAGCATGCCGTCTTTCAGGTAGATGGAGTAATTGCAGATGTTACATTGGCGAATCGTGGCCAGCACACCCGCCCAGACCGCGGCGTGATATTCCCTGTACTTCTGTTCGGCCGCGGGCTTCAGCCCGATGGCCATTCCGTAGCGTTTCATCTGTGTTGCTCCTGACGGGCCGCGACGCGCCGCAGTGACAATCCTAATTCGGCCGGTTCGGACCTGCTGACCTGCCGCGTGCGCCGGCCCTACGGGACGGCGAGGTGGGTTGGGGCGCTGGTTTCCCAGGATTTCCTCCCGGCTCTGGAGTTTCTACATTTTTTTGAGCTGCCGCGGCAGCCACGAGAGTTCGCGGAGCGGTATTGAGGCGAAAGGAACGGAGTAATTCAGGGTGTTGAGCCATTTCCTGCCTCAGGAGAGTGACCAGATCCGATCCAGGATGGCCGTTTTGCCCTGCGACGCCACTTTGGCAGAGGTGCGAAGACCGTTCTTCGTTCCGTTCCGAAGGCCTTGAGGCTTGCCAACAGCAAGGCACTGTAAGCGGCAACAGCAAAAGCGGGCTGCTTGGGAACCGAGATGGGATTCCATAGCTGTGCCTGTCCTACGCCCAGTGTGTCCTTCTCCTCGCGGTGATTCACCTCTATCTGCCAACGGTCGAAGTAAATCTGCAGCAGAGCATGGGCGGAGCCGCGAGGCACGGTGGTAAGCAGATATGCGGGCTCGCGGTAATAGAGCTTGCGGTTTTTGGATTTGCGATGGTCCCAGGAATGGCGCGACCGGTCTTGCGCAATCGGGTGTCGTCAACGGCCTTGCCCACCATGCGTCCCGGACACCCGTCCAAGCCATGACGGAGAATGGGAGCAAAGAGTTGCTGTGCATTCCAGCGACGGCGGGAGTAGAGAAAGCAATCGCCGCTCCAGCTCTGCTGCTGGCCGCCGTTGGTCCAGATGACGCGCGACAGACAGCGCCGGCCCAGACAGGCCAAGGTGCCGAGCGCATGCTGGAAGTCGCGCTGGTAGGTGCGCTGCTGAGGAAAGGCCGTGCGCCAAGAGGAGAGAAGGTCGAGAAAGGCTGCCAGTAACATCGCACCTCCTGTTAATGTTTCACTAATACTAATGAAACACAGCGGGCGCCAAAAACTACTCCTCCGAACGCAGCAGTTGCTGGTTCAACTCGCAAATCTCTTCCAGCTTGTCTTTTAACTCCTGGTAGTTCTTGATCCAACGCTCGACTTGATCGCGCTGTTCGGCATGCAAACTGATCTGCCTGTTCTTCCCTCCCGCATAGCCCACCGTAAGCACGGACACAGGATGACCCTGGCCGCGCGCACACTTGGGGCACCCCTGACGGTGGCGGATGGTGCGGTTCAGCAACGAACCCCGCACAATCTCAGCAACCGGAGGCAGTTCCCGCGTAAGCCGTTCCCGCCGGCGAAGGATCTCCTTATGTTTCATCATCTATAATGAAACATATTTCCGATCAGGAGACAAGCGTTTTCCCTCGGTCGCAACAGAAAAATGTAGAAACTCCAGGCGCCGGAGAACTCCGGCGCAAAGAGAAATGAAAGCGGCCTCAATGAACCCTGAAGTTGACGGAAGCTTTGTGGTCTTCCCAAGCGAGGGTCAAGGTGCCTTTGTTGCCCCCGTCGTCATGGAGAGTGTAAGTGAGATCCTCCACCATGGAAGCTGGTTTGCTCATGCGCATCTTGGTGCGGCCGAGGTCCATGTCGGGCTTGTAAGCGAGGCCCCACTCGCCAGTGTCTTTGCTTACAACCAGGGTCCACTGATCTGGATTGGCGATGTCGACGAAGAGCGTGTATGTGCCGGCCGGCACGTTCAGATCACCGATGGTGAGATCGGCATCGGTGTGCAGGGTGGTGGCAGCATTGGCGCCGGCCCGCCAGATGGGATAGGACTTGTGCGTCTTCTGGATGAGTCCGCCCGGGTTAAAGATATGGCCTTCCCGGCCGCGCACCCGGGGTGAGTTGTAGTTGATGGTGATGGTTTTGCCATCGATGGTGACGGAAGCTTTTTCCGGCGGGCTGGCGATGGGTCTTGGACCGCCCATGTGGTGCTGGCCGCTCATGGGCATCTGGCCGGACATGGGCGGGTTCTGCTGGGCGGAAAGTGAAGCGGCGAAGGCGAGAACGGAGAGACAGACGAAGAGTCGTTTCATGGAAAGGTTTCTCCTTCAGTCAGGGCCTTATTTTGCCGAAAGTTACCGACGGGAAGATTGTCGCACCAGACGGGTCATATCGGGAAGCCGTTGGCGAAGGCAAATTGGACTTGAGCAAGTGTTTTGCGGGCGCGGCAGGGATTTGGACGGGGCAATAGGAATTGATATACTTGACCCTGTTGCAGCGCACTGCTCGATTATGTACCCGCCTTTCTTCCGGCTTCGCCGAACACCGCGCAGGAAATTGCAACTGAAGAGTCTGCACTGAGGCCAGGTAGCTCAGTGGTAGAGCGCGGCCCTGAAAAGGCCGGCGTCGGCGGTTCAATCCCGTCCCTGGCCACCATTCCCAAGTAAAAGAAACCGCACAAGTTAAGTGCGATTTAAAAATCTCCGTGTACCTATTACGTACTCAGAAGTCATACCAGAACGTACGACATTAAGTTCCAATCCCAGCTGACCTTTTGCCAATTGAATGAAAAAATCTTCCTACGAAGGCCGACCGGATTACCCGGCTCTATCAAGTATTCATATCCATCAGTGGTGCTCCATTTCATTCACTTCACTAAAGCACACTCGCAGGGAATTGCAAGGTATAGTTATCCCCAGGGAGAAAGCGCCGTGATTTCGGTACATCGGAACGCGTCTTCGGTCGTTTGCACAATCCTCTTATCGCTCATAGCAACGCCGTTGTTTGCATCCGGAGCTTCCATTGATAAGGCGGCATTGGTGGGTTCGTGGGACTACACAACCTACACGATGCTGAAAAAGGGCAAGCCGGTGGGTACGATACAGTTCAAGCCCCGGTCGATGGTCTTCACCTATAACGATGACGGCACCTGGCAGATGCAGGCCGACGATGCAACGCACACGCACCGCAACGGAACGTATGAGCTACTGCATGGTTCGGAGCTTGTCTTGAAGAACCCGGATGGGTCGGGCTATCAAGACTTCCAACTGGAGATGCGGAGCGATGGCAGATTCATGCTACTGAGAGATAACAAATCGGCCCTTACCGCAGAAAAGCTGAACTCATCGCAATAGACTTAATAAGTCCCTGTACTCCATACGTACTCCACGTACTCCAAAACCGCGAATTGGGCGTCTGGTGCGTTTGTTGCGTCCCTAATTTATCAATAACTTATTTAGAATCAGCGTCATGAGTTAGAACAATCCCGTCCCTGGCCACCACATTCTAAAGCGCTTAGTGGTTGCCCTAATCCCTCAAATTAGGTCGCGGACACAATACGGACACATCCTGGACTGGAAAGCTGCCCGCTTGTCGTTTCCTGAATCTCCTTCCTCGCTTGTTTCTCAAGCTCCAGCTTGCTCCAGATTTCACGCGATACGCTTCCGGTCTTCATGATGTGTTTTTGAGCGAGCTTCGCATAGCGCTCGGTCATGCTGATATTGGAATGGCCGAGGAGCTTAGAAAGCTCGTAGAGATCTCCGCCGCACCTCATGTACCAGGAAGCAAAGGTGTGCCGCAAATCGTGAAAACGAAAATTGCGAATCTTGGCACGCTTGAGCAGATTGGCGAAACTCTTATCGGCACGTTGACGCCCGCTTGTTGCTCCAGCTTCGGGTGGCAGGATCCGACCCGCCGGCGCAGAGCTGCCAGTCAACCAGGCTGTCGCTGGCGAGGGCATTGGGTATGCAGGGGCCGCGAACAGAGGTAACATCAACCTATGGCGACGCTCCTTCGCATTGACGCTGAAACGCTGCCCCGCGTCGTAGTTCTCGATCCGCCGATCACCGACGCAGAGTTTGAGGCGTTGTGCCGCGAGAACGGTAATATCCGGCTGGAACGTACCAAGGAGGGAGCTGTTCGGATGAATCCGCCCACAGGTGGATGGACTGGAAGCGGTAATCAGGAGATTGCGCGCCAGATTGGGAACTGGTGGGTTGCCCATGGACAGGGCCGGGTTTTCGATTCAAGCAGTGGCTTTCGTCTGCCGGATGGATCGACACTGAGTCCGGACGCCTCTTACGTTTCTGCGGAGCGATTACAGAGCCTTCCCAAAGGCGCGTTACGAGGCTTTCCCCATGTCTGCCCGGATTTCGTGATCGAATTGCGTTCAGAGTCCGACTCTCTTCAAGATCTCCAAGACAAGATGGACGACTGGATCGCCAACGGTGCACAACTGGCTTGGCTGATCGACCCGTATGAGCGGCGGGTTCTCGTTTATCGTCCGGGCCGGGCTGTTGAAACGATCACCGGGAACGAGATTGCCGGCGAAGGCCCGGTCGAAGGCTTCGTTCTGGACCTGGGTCGGGTATGGAAGTGCTACCAGGACTGAGGTGACCGACCAGATCCTGGAATTCATGAATGAGCGCGCTGCGGCTTGTATGTGCGGGCTTGAGTGGCTACCCAGGATTCGGTCCGTTCCATCTGAATGTGTCGTGGATACATCCACTCAAGCCCGCATTTTACATAGTTGTGATTAGCTCGCCGCGTGTGCGTGCTCAGTCCGCTGTTGCACGTGCACGGGTGCGCCAGTTCCGGCAAGCGACTGCAACAAAGCGTTGCCCATCGGCGAACCGTAACCGGAACAAGGGTTCCAGCCGTAGCCGGCGGTAAACGTACCGTTGTTTCCCATAGTGATTTCGCGGAATGCACCCGCTTTGTTCACGTTGTAGAGCGTGGGGTTGAGGAAGCCGAGATTTCGGTTCAGCTTTTGGCGAAGCAGAACAACCAGCCCAGCCCAAATCGGAGTGGCCGCGCTTGTGCCGCCGATGACCAGCTCGTGTCCATCGACCAGCACTCTGTATCCGGTTTCGGGATCAGCGTTGGCGGCAACATCGGGTACGCCACGCCGTGGCTCCTGTACCGCATGGGCCTGCCACTGCGGACGTGAAAACTTGGAACTGTATCCGCCGCCGGTGGCCCCGCCGATCCTGCCTTCGTTCCACACAGTCTCGCTCTCGATGGCGCCATTGACGGACGAAAGCCTGGTGCCGCCGACGGACAAGACATGCGGGCAGGATGCCGGGAAGCTGACGTGGTTTCTGCCGTCGGGAATCCCGTCGCTTGAACCGTTGTCCCCACACGAGGCCAGCATGGTGATGCCCAGCAGGCCGGCCTCCTGTGCGACCTGGTCGAAGTTCTCCATCGACTGCTGGGTCCAATAGTCTTCGGGATTTCCCCAGTTGATGCAGAGCACATTGGGTTTGTTGAGCTGGTCGTGCACTGCACAGCTCAACGCATCCTGTAAGCCGCGGGCGTTGTTGGGAGCGAAGTAGCAAATGATTGTGCAATCCTGCGCAATCGCTCCACACATCTCGATGTCCAGCATCACCTGGCCGTCGGCGCTTTGCGCGGTGCTGGGGCGGTTGGACGCCTCATTGATGGAAACAGATTTGACGCAGGGCGCCTGCAAGCCCAGGGATTGGAAGTACTCGCGCACATCGGAGATGCGATAGCCACCGCCCAATTCGATGAGGCCAATCCTTTGTCCGTGGCCATTTGCGTCCTGGGGAAAACCGTAGAGTTTCGCCACCTGCGTCGGGGTGTAGGAGACATTTACATTGCGGGCGCCAAATTCCCGATTCGTGTTTCGGTAGCGAAAGTGGGGGCGGGCCACTGCGCGGTCGTCCAACCCGAAGACGCCGCAGACCAGGTTCGCGAAATCCTCCGGCATTTGAATCATGCCAGAGTGGCCGCGATAACTGCCGTCGGCGTATTCGTATTCTGTCAGCTCGACGCCAAAGGCTTTCTCCATGGCTGCGGCCGGGCCAGCCAGCGTGACGGTGCGGCGCAAGGCTTCGTCCCCGCGTTCCAGCATTTGCAGTTTGTGTTCGCGGGCAAACTCGCGAATCCTATCGACGTGCGCCGGCTCCGCTCCATAATTCTTCGCGAAATCATTGTGGCTCAATATCCTGCCGTCCATCTCCGGCTCCGGTGTGGATTGCCGGTGTTTCAAAAGCACGGAGACCCCGATGATCTGGTGCGGGTCCGTGGGCCCGATCGCCCGCGAATCCGGAATCAAGACGTGCTCTGTGCCCTTAATAGCGATTCTCTTTGTAATCGACATAGGTTCCTCCTTTGGGGGTTATGAGGATCGATCTCTGTGACATCACCTCCGCGAGAGAAAGTTCAATAGCGCACTGCCGCTGGACCGCATGCGCTCTTTCACGATGGACAGAGCAGTTCCTCGCCGTACGAAGTCCTCGATACTGCTCGAGCACGATGCACCGGTAACAGCTTGAAGCGCAGGACGCTCTCCCGCGGAGCCAGGAGTTTCGCTCACACCGCAAACTTCAGACAGTCATGAGGATGCGTGTGCGAGAGTTGCAACACGGCATACCGGACTTTACTGCGCAAAAATATCGCAGGCGCGCAGCAGCCTTTCGGTAGTGCCCCCGCCGACTCTAACACTCGATTTGTGGTTGATTGAGGTGCGAACTTGCCACACCGAGCGCCGCGCATTTCCAACTGCCACAACGCTCTGGTGGGCCCGTCGAACGTGTGCGCGGCATTATGTCGCTCAAGCTCGAAGTGCAACGCGAAGCCGTCTGCTTCGCGATCTTCTCACCCGGCCGGCCAGCTTCGTACAGCTTCACTTTTAAACGGCCAGCGCAACGCAGCGCACATCACTGCGTTGAGAGAGCGATCTCGCCATGCCAACAATATACTCCCGAAATCTGTGGACGAGGTTGCGCGAATAAGAATTTTTCGGAATCGTCACCAGAGAAGTGCCAGCCCCTCAACTGCACGAGCTTAAGATCGTGCGCAGGTACTGCAGACCCTCGCAAGCAAGCCTTTCCGGGGAAACTGCCAAGTCCGCCCAGAGATGACCCGGCGCATCCTTTTCCTGCTCGCTGTATCCAAATCCTTCGATCATCAGGTAACCTTCATAGCCGGAATCCCGAAGCGCAGCAACGATCGCGGAAAAATCGACATGGCCCTGCCCGAGAAGCCCACGGTCGTTTTCGCTTATGTGAAGATGCGTCAGATTGGGACCAAGGGAGCGGATGGCGGAAGCGACGCTCTTCTCTTCGATGTTGGCGTGGAAAGTGTCGATGGTTACTCCTATTCGTGGATGTCCAACCGCTTCGCAGAGACGCCTCGCTTCGGCCGCTGTTCTTAGGAAGAAAGTTTCTGACCGGTTCACGGGTTCAATCGAGAGGGTCATCTGGTTGGAATCAAGGTAAGCCCCGAAGGGCTGGAAGGCCTCGACTGCCCACTTGAATTCATCTGCGGAGGGGCGGTGGTGAGGGAGATAACCAATAGGCGCATAGAGCGGGCCGCCGACGAGCTTTGCTCCCATCTCCGCAGAAGTCTCAATGCAACGCCTCAGGTGCTCATGTGCTTTGTGTCGATTGTCTTGATCTTCGTCGATCGGGTTCATATCTGGCGGGAGGATCGCACAGACGGTGCACTCCAACTCACTTTGTTCGCAAGCTCGGCGAATCCCTGTGACCGGCAGCTTCTCAGGCTGGAACATGGGGATCTCCACCCCCGCAAGGCCGATTTCTTTGATTGCCGGCAACAGACGGAGATGTTGGCTCGTGAACTCCGCGGTCCATGCAAATGCGCTGATACCGATCTTCATATCTGATTCACCCATCGATTCTATAGCGGCATTTCCACTTGCCGAATGCGATCGGCTCTTACCAAACGTCGCTGTAGCTCTTCCAGGCTTTGGCCTTTGGTCTCTGGATATATAAGGAGCACAACCAGGAATTGAAGAACAGTCATGCACGCAAAAAAGACGAATGGCACACTTCGACCCATGGTCGACGCCACGACCGGAAACGCCAGTGCGATGATGGTGTTGAGCGTCCAGTGGCTGGCATTACCCACGCCTTGTCCTTTGGATCGCACCTGGTTCGGGAAGACCTCACCGATGTAAACCCATATGACCGCGCCTTGCGACACTGCAAAAAATGCAATGTAAGTGACAAGCAGCCAGACCAGCAGTGCCTGGTGGGTGTTGGAGGCAAAGATCCATGCGACACCCCCCAGGCAGCCCGCTGTTCCCGCGGCCCCGAAAAGCAGTAGCGTCTTGCGGCCAATCTTATCGATGACGCTCATTCCAAGCATGGTGAAGAGGAGGTTCGTGACTCCGATGGCCATGGCCTGCTGGTCGCCGGAAAGCTGGCTGAAACCGGCGGCGGAAAAGATGTCGTTGAGGTAATAAAGTATCGCGTTGATGCCGGCTAACTGATTAAAAGCCCCGACGGTGATGGCCAGGAAAAGCGGATACCGGTACTTCCAGCGGAAGACTGGTTCGTGGGCTGTCACATGCTCTTCGGCCAAGGCGGCGCGAATATCGGCCAGTTCGGCTTGCGGATCCGGTTCGCCCATCAGCTTGAGGACGGCTAGCGCTTCGTCAATTCGGTTCCGCGAAGCAGACCAACGCGGACTTCGTGGTATCCCGAAGAGCAGCACGAGGAAGCCAAAGGCGGGGAGAACGGCGACGCCAATCTGAACCCGCCACTCGATTGCGCCAAGATGCAGCAGGCGGATCAGGTAATTCGAGGTGTAGGCTGCGAGGATGCCGAAAACAACATTGAATTGAAATGTCCCAACCAGACGACCACGCCATTTAGCTGGGGAAAGCTCTGCGATGTATACAGGCCCCAATACGGATGAGGCGCCGATGCCAAGGCCACCGGCAAACCGAAAAACCATGAGCGCAGGCCAATTCCACGCCAGTGCGCTACCGAGAGCCGAGATTATGTAGAGAATCGCGGTGAGACGGAGCGTCTCCCGACTACCGAACTTTTGACCCGCTGCGCCGGCGCCGAAACAGCCAACCACCGTACCCATCAGAGCGATTGCCACCGTCCATCCTTTGCCGTAATCGCTCAAGTGGTAAAGGCGGACCACGGCGTCGAGGATGCCGGAAATGACGACAGTGTCAAAACCGAAGAGCAGGCCACCGAGAGCTCCAGTGAGTGTGGCTTTCATCAGATGGAAGTTGGGTCGCATTAGCAGAGCCCTCGTTGGGCGGCATTCGTCGGCTGAGTAATTCGGGAGCTATGGCAGGTCCCGCCATCAGGTTGTGAGACGGTCTTTGGAAATGGGTATTATCTGCCAGATGGAAAGAGTGGCGATCGCGGTTATGCTACCCGTCCAGTGAAGGCGCAGAGCCTGCGGCAGCTTCTCCGAGTAATAGAAGCGCTTGGTGAAAGCGATCTGACCACTTACGAGCAGTTCGATTACGGATCCATCGGCGTAGAGGTGCAATTCGAGATTGGCGGCGGCAGGGAGCGAATGCGGTATGGGGCGGGAATCGATGAAGACCTGATCCCGGTGGTTGGGATCGTAAGCGATCGTGAGCCACGGTGCTGACTCATCCGAACCGGAAATTGCCAGCGCGAATGGCTGCGACGAGCGCTTTGCCGTGCAGAGGATTTCACCGCAGCAATCTTCCACCCGGAAGGAAGCGAGCTGGTCCCTCACGTCAGATTCCGGGGCGGAGGTGTTGAGAGCCTGTTCGCGTGCGCGAAGCCGGTTTACTGCGGTGGCCACGCGGAAGGTGAGTCGGCCATCGCGATCAAGTGCCAGAACGCGAGGAAGAGACATCATCCCGGCCCAGCCAGCAGCCTTATATTCTGCCAGCGGGCGCGATTCCGTGATCCAGCCCCACAAGATGCGATTGCCAGCCTTATCCAATTGGGTTTTCGCGGCGTAGTAGGAGCCATAGTCGACAATCCCGGCTTGCTCGGGGTGAAATGTCATTTCCTGTTCATCGAGCTTGCCGCTTTGCCAGTAGGTTTTGCCGGCAGTGGAGAAGATAAGCACATGGCGGTCCCCGAGCGAAAAGAACTCAGGGCACTCCCAGACCTCCCACGGGTCGAAGGGATCGAGGCCAGCAAGGCCAGTGCGGTCGCGGTGAACGAGGATGTGCATGTACTCCCAGGCACGCAAGTCTTTCGACCTGTAAAGCAGTACCGCGCCGCCCTGGTTTGCGATTCCTGTGGCAAGGACGGTGTACCACCCTTCGCCCTGCCGCCAGGGCGAAGGATCGCGGAAACCGTTGACCTCAAGGCCAGGTGGCGGATCGGCGATTACCGGTTGCGGTAACTTGGTCCAGGTCTTCAAGTCGGGATCGGCGGATACAGCCAGGCATTGCGATTCGCGCAGGGGCGGGTCGCCGTCTTTGACGGTTGCATCGTTCACAGAAACGGCGCGCACGCCCGTATACATCATCATGACGCGGCCATTTTGCACCGCGGCCGTTCCGGTGAAGCAGCCGGCAGAGTCAGGTCCACCGGGCGTGGGCGCGAGCGCGATGGGCAGGTGCCGCCAGTGCACCATGTCCGGGCTGATAGCGTGACCCCAGTGCATGTCGCCCCAGTAGGCGCCATCGGGATTGTACTGGTAGAACATGTGGTAATTGCCGTTCCAGTAGATGGGGCCGTTGGGATCGTTCATCCAATTGGCACACGGCAGCAGATGGTATTGCGGGCGAAGTGGGTCGGATGCCAGTTGCGCGGAAGAGACGGGATCGGAGAGTGAGGCGAAGCGAGCGCGGACAGCCCACGCCGGCAAAGCGCCCATCCCAGCGAGCATGGCGAGAAAATTACGGCGGTTGGTCATGTTGTCCGCTCCGAGATCAAAGAAGCAACGTGACGATTTGAACAGACGGAGCGGAGAGCAGCCAATGTCATGCTCCTGCCTGATATCGAGAGGCTGGGCGGGTTGGCGACAGCCTCCCGAGTCGGCGAATTGCGCGCTTCTGCGGTGGAGGAAAACATCTCAGAAGCTGATCCGCATAGCAAACTGAACCGTGCGCGGCAGGTTGGTCTGATGGCCCACCTGGCCGAAGCCGGGCGTGCCGGAAATGGTGTTGGGCTCGGCGAACTGCGGGTGGTTGAAGAGATCGAAAAACTGGGTGTCGAAGGTGAGTTTCGCTCTCTCCGTCAGCTTGAAGGACTTGTTGATCGACGTATCGAAGTTAGCTTCGCCGTCCGACCTCATGTTGGGATCGACGCGGGGCTCGTTCCCGAACGCCCAGTGGTCCGGCTGCGTAAAGCAGGCGGTGTTGAACCACTGGTTGGCGCGGGCCGCGCTGTGCGGCGATCCGGGCGCGCTCTTGTTGCAGCCAGCCGTGTAATTGGGTCGGATATTGCCGGCGCCGAACTGGCTAAGCCCGTTACCCTGGGCCAGCAGTGCAAGCGGCAGGCCGCTGCGAAAGGTGGTGATGCCGTCTACACGCCAGCCGCCAATGACCGCGTTCGCCAGCGAATGGATACTGGAGAGATACGCCTGCCCACGTCCAAAGGGCAGATCGATGCCGTAGTTGATGACCAGGTTGTTGGCAAGGTCCTGCTGACTGAGGGATTTTTCCGCCGCCAGATTGTTGTTGTCCTGCACCACACCCAGTCCGCCCTGTCCGTCCTGGAAAGAGCTGGTGTTGTCAGTGTTGCTGAGCAGCTTGCTCCAGGTGTATGCGCCCTGCAGCACGCCCGCATGCGGAAAGCGGCGGATGTAGGAGATCTGGAGCGCGTGGTAGGTGGAGTCGCCGTAACGGGGTACGACTTGCGCTACGCTCTCGTATTGGGGATGTGGCTCAAGCAGGTAACCCTCCGCGATGGTCGGCTGTCCGGCCGTGATCCCGGCAGGTAAAATTCCGTAGAACGGGTTGGAAACCTGATTGAGCAGAGCATTGCCCAGTGAGTCGTAGCTATCGGGAAGCTGATTGATGTTCAGGCCGGTTCCCGTGAAGCCGCCGGAGAGAATCAAGTGCGTTCCCTTGGAACCGGCGTAGGCGACGGTGACGGTGGATTGCTTGTCGAGCGCGCGTTCCACAGCCAGATTCCATTGCTGAGAGTAGCCGTAAGCCTGCTGGGGAATCCGACCTCCGATGCCTTGACCGAGCGCAGCGTCCAAACCTGCCTGGGTGCGGCCAGTAGGCAGATTGATGCCGTTCGGCAATGGATTGGCCACTGTAGCAATCAGCGGTTGTCCGGGTGTATTGCTGATGCCTGTGCCGGCCGAATTGATGGGGCTATTGCCCGGAGAGTCGGCGGTCATCTCCGCTGGGAAGTAAGAGATTCCGTAGCCGGTGCGGATTACAGTCTCGGGGTCGATGCGGTAGGCGAAGCCCACGCGAGGTGAAAAGAGATTCCAGTGCAACTGCTCCTCTCTCCGCGATCCATATTGGGGACTGGCGACAAAGGCCAGTCGTCCGGTCAGCGGCACGCTGCTTCCGGTAACCGGATTGGTTACAGTGGTGAGGCCGCCGATGCTGACAGCGGCGCCGGGCTGAAGAATCGAATCCAGGTTGTTCTCTTCAGAGTATGAGCCCGGCTGCTCCCAGCGCAGGCCGGCATTCACCGTCAGCTTCTGGGTCGCCTGGTAGGTATCCTCTACGAACAGTCCGTAGTTGTGCAGAAACGCGTGCCAGGTTCCGACGGAGCTGATGCCAGTGCTGGACGGAATGCCGAACAGGAACGAAGCCAGCGCATTGCCGGTGGTGGCGTCGCTGGGCGACGAAGCGGTAAAGAAGGGTGAAGCGTTGATGCCCAGGCCCTGGCTGTTGTGATAGTTTTCCCACAAGACCTGGCGCCAGTTGCCGCCGAACATGATAGTGTGCTTGCCCAGGATTCTGGTAACACTGCCGTTGATGGCCCACACGTTGTTATTCCAATAGAGTTGCGAAAGCTCCGCGCCGATGCTGTAGCCCTGAATGCCGAGACCGGGAAGCAAGCCCTCGTGGTTTTCGCTTTCGGTCTGAATTGCGCCGTAGGCGGGGCTGATCGAAGACATGTCGAATCCGTCGGAGAGCGGGTACTGGAAGTTGTAGTTCTCGATGTATGACAAGCGAAGCGCGGCAATGGTAGTCGGGTTGAAGACATGGTTGTCGCCTACCACGGCTTCCTGGGTATAGTTTCCCGTGGGTCCGGCGCCCGTCTTTGTGCCAAATGGATCGCTGTCACCGTTGTGCGGGTTCCAGAAGGTGTAACGGGCAAACACCGTGTCCTTGGCCAGGCTGGCGTCAATTCGCGCATTGTACTGGTCCTGATAACCCTCGATCGGCGCTGAGGCATAGAAGTTGGTGGTGTAAGGTGTCTGGGCCACCCGAGATTCGTTTGGAGTTTCCAGTTTAGCGATGGCCTGAGCAGTGGGGTCGATGTGCGTGAGCTTGTTGCCAGGCAGCGGCTGGCCCGGCGTGCAACCGTAGGATCCGACCGCGGGGCAATAAATGGTTTGCGGATCAGAGGAGAAATCTCCATTCAATTCCGTAGTGGTGGGCGCAGTGGCGGAAATGGGACTGGCGGAAATAAGCGATTCATGCTCCCACGAAAAGAAGAAGAACAGTTTGTTCTTGAGGACAGGCCCGCCCAGATTTGCGCCGTATTGATTCTGGTGCAGCGGCGATTTGCCCAGCCCTTCGTGATTGCTGAACCAGTCATTGGCGTCAAGCGCGGTGTTGCGGAAGTACTCATAGGCGTTTCCGTGGAAAATGTTGGTCCCGCTCTTGGTAGAGATTTCGACCACTCCGCCGCCATATCCACCGAATTGCGCGCTCACATCGTTGGTCGAGACGCGGAATTCCTGGACTGCATCCTGGGTGGGAACCAGGGTGTTGACGTTGTTCTCGGCGATGTTGGATTCAACGCCATCGATGAAGAAAAGACTTTGGCCGCTGAAGGCGCCGCCAATCTGATAGTTGCCATAGGCGATGGCCTGCGTCTGTCCGCCGGCCTGGAAGTTGCCGCTGCCGCCGTTGGCCATGGTGCTGCCCTGGGTACCGCCGCCGGGAGTTACGCCGGGGACAAAATCGAGCAGGTTGTTCACATTGCGGCCGTTGAGCGGGGCTTCGACGACCTGCTGACCTTCAATCACGCCGGACAGTGACGAGCTGTCAGTTTGCAATTGGGCCGGCCCCGCGGTCACGGTCACCGATTGCGAAATATTACCAACCTCCAGAACCACATCTGCGCGCGCGGTTCCGCCGATCTGAACATCCACATCGCTCCGCGTATAGGACTGGAAGCCTTTTTGCGTCACGGTCACACTGTAAGGCCCGGGATTGAGATTGACGAAGCTGTAGGTGCCGCCGGCCCCGGTTTTCGTTTCCTGATTGGCCCCTGTGCTGCTGTTTGTGAGCGCGACCCGGGCACTCAGGACGGCTGCTCCGGTGGAGTCGGTCACTGTGCCAACCACAGCCCCGTAGCTGGTTTGAGCATGGGCGGACACCGCGATTAAACCGGCGGCCAATGCGAGCAAGATCAGCAAGGTCCAACTGCGGATCTTGGCGACTCGACTGGTGGACGTGGACTGATTGGTGGCTGTCCCTAAGTAAGTATGTGCAACTTGGGATACGGAAATCATTGGATCCTCCTGACAAGTTCACTTGCGGATTCGAAGCCCGATTGCTGACGGAAAGCGATTGACTCGTTGGAGCCTGAATGTACTGGCTACGGTGGATGGGTATTGCCAGGTCTTTCAGACAAGCCAAAGCGGAGCTCAACCGGACGAAAAAGTTTATAGGTCTCATGTATATTCACTGTCAAGACATTTATGTAGTCATATTAGAAAAAAATGTATATACTAATTTAGGCGCGCTATTTGATTCCCGTGCAGATCTTTGAAAAATGAGGGAGAAGCGAAGCTCGGCGGGGAGTCCTGACTGTGGCTAACGGACGGTGGCGAGGCCGTTTTCCGGAGACGGAATGGCAACGCTTCCGCACGATTTCCGGACAACGAGGCGGCAACTGAGCAGGATGTCGCGGGCGGCGACGTCGGGATTCTCAAGGCGGTCGAGCATAGTAGCCATCGCCACGCGGCCGATGTCGAGACAAGGCTGATGCTGCGTGGTGAGCGGGATGGGCAGCAGGTCGGCGTACTTCACGTCATCGATTCCGACGATGCGGATTTCATCAGGAATGCCCACGCCGAGGCGCATAAGGCTTTGCATCAGGTTGGCTGCGGTGAGGTCGTTAGCACACAGAAAGGCGTCGGGACGATGCTTGCCGAGAACATCGCCGATCTGCTGTTCATCGTTCGGGTCACAGCGAAATACAAGATCTTCTTCGCGGGAAAATCCGTGAGCCCAAAGGCCCTCGCGGTAGCCGGCAATGCGGGCGTCCACGGTGCACGCTGAGAAGCGTTTGCCGAGAAAGGCAATTCGGCGAGCACCCGCACGGATCAGATGCTCGACGGCCCCGTATGCGGTGCGGCGGTTGTCGATTCCAACCAGGTCGTACTTGCTGCGCGCCGGATACGGCATAAAGCAGCGGTCCAGCAGCACCACCGGGATATTCGCGCGCTCGAGCGCCGCGCTGATCTTTCTGTTGACCTCATCTTTTGCCGGCAGCAGCTCCAGCGGTGCAAAGAAGACGCCGGAAACTCCCTGGGCGATGTACTGCCGGCAAAGGTCCCATGCCACGTCTTCCTTTGGCTGGTTAACGCCCACAGAATTGCCCCAGAGAAGCGAATGGCGGCTGGCGAGGGGGTAGTTTGCCATCCCGCGGCAAATGGGCTCAAAAATCTCGGTCTGGCCCAATTCGGGGATCAGCAGGCCGAAAAGCCGGCTGTCCTTTGCCGAAGGCCCTTTGGCATAGGTTCCTGAACCGACCCGTCTCGAGACCAGCCCGAGGGCTTCAAGCTCCTTGAATGCTTTGACGATAGTCATGCGCGAAACGCCGAATCGGCGCACCAGGTCTGCCTCACTGGGCAGGCGGTCGCCGGGTGCATACTCGCCCGAGACGATACCTTCCTTTAGCGCCTCCAGTATGAGGCGGTATTTAGGCTGCCCCGTCTCGCGTCCCTCGATTGCGTCGCGCGTCTTCCTGAATCTCTCCATGGTCTTATCCATTGAATGAGGCTCTCCCCCCTTTTCGCAAGGTCCCCCGGGGAACTGGTCCCCGACCAGCCCATAGCCCCGGCCATGTAGCGGACTCGGTTCCCGGGGCTGCTTAGGCAGATTATTGACAAAGGACTATACACTTTGCAAGCATGTTTATGCCAATTTGTGCTTTTTCGGTCGGAGAGGTTTTTTATCGTGCGATTGCTGAGTGTGGGCGAGGTTTTGTGGGATATTTTCGACGACCGCGAACATTTGGGAGGCGCACCGCTCAATTTTTCAGTGTCGGCGCAGCGGTTGGGAAACCAGGTGGCCCTGTTGAGTGGAGTGGGCAAAGACGAGCGCGGCGCGCGGGCATATGTGGTCATGCGGGAAATGGGGCTTGATACCGGCCTGGTGCAGCAGACGGAGGCCCGGACCGGCGCGGCAAATGTGACGACTGACAGCAGCGGCAACGGATCCTTCTCTATTGTTCGGCCCGCAGCTTTCGACATGGTCGAACTCACCGATTCGATTCTGGCGAGCATCATCGCCTTGCACCCGAATTGGATCTACTTCGGCACCTTGGCGCACACACTCGATGAGAGCGAGGAGAGGCTCGCTTGTCTCCTGGCCGCGAACCCCGGCGCCCGCCGCTTTTACGACGTGAATCTGCGTCACGGTCACTGGAACCTGGCCCTTGTCCAGAGGCTTTCGCGACTGGCCACAATTATCAAACTGAACGCGACAGAGGCAGAGACTTTGTTTGAGCTCGCCGGTTGTCCCGGAGCATTTTCGATGGAATGCTTCTGTGGTTTCTGGTCGGCAGCCTACGGCAGCAAAATGATCTGCGTTACCCAGGGCAGTCAAGGTTGCGCAGTGTGGCGCGATGGGACTATCGAATTCTTTCCCGGGTATGCGGTCGAGGTGGTTGACACCGTCGGAGCAGGCGACGTCTTTGCCGCCGCATTTCTTCACGGTTACCAGAGCCAATGGCCAATCGAGAGAACGGCATCTTTTGCCAATGCACTTGGCGCAATCGTCGCAGGCCGCCCCGGCGCCACGCCTTTCTGGACGATCGACGAGGCCGTCCAAATAGCCTCTGGTCCTGGTAATGGATGCCATTTTCCTGAACACACCAGGCCCCGTCATTGACCGCGCGAAGATTGCTGACAGCCATGTGCGCAGCTCGTTGCCATCTGAGTTTCCTGAAGCCGACACTCGGTGCACTTAGTGCGGAGTGATCTCTCATGAAGTTGACCCACCGCTTTACAGGCTAGACCACATGGAGTCCACAGGACAGGTCATGTGAAACGGGTCGCTACCGTTTCCGGATAAGAACAAGTGCACCGTCATCGTGAAGATTTCAGATAGCCATGCTCGGCCAGGTGATGACCCATCTGCGTGTACATGCTCGCATCGCGGGGCTGCCAGGTATCGAGGCCATCGACATAACGGTTGTACATGCAGAAGGCCGCGGCGATGAGCACCGTATCGTGAATCTCCACGTCGGAGGCGCCTTCGCGTCGCGCTCTCTCCACGTCTTCTGCGGTGACCAACTTGCCATCGCGCTGCACCCTGCCTGCAATTGCCAATAGTGCTTTCAGCTTCGGAGAGACGGGCGCGCTTTCGAAGTCGGTTTTCACTTGGCGCACCACGTCGTCCCCGCCCAGATGAGAGGCTGCGGCCGCGCCGTGGCTGGTCTGGCAAAAATAGCAGTCGTTCTGCGACGAGACATACGTCGCGATCAGTTCGCGCTCGCCTGGGGTCAGGCTGTTGGGCTCGTGCAGCAGCACATGAGCCAGCTCGCGCATCGGTTTGGCTGTCTCCGGACGAAAGGCGAATGCGCCGCTGATACCGGGTAGACCGTCAGGAAGTGCGATGTGCGCCATAATTCTCCTTCAGCGTTTCATCGGCTCGGCCGGAAGATAGGTTTTGCTCACATTCACGTAGCCGTCGCGCGCCACCATTTTGCCGCGTTCCCGATACATGGCTTCATCGCGGGGCTGAACGGTCGCCAAGCCGTCCACATAGCGGTTGTACATGCAGAAGGCCGCTGCGATCAGAACGGTGTCATGGATTTCCATATCCGTTGCGCCAAGGCTGCGTGCGTGCGCCACATCTTCTGTTGTAACCAGCTTGCCCCCGCGCTGCACTTTGCTTGCGATGACAAGAAGCGCTTTGAGCTTTTCCGATACGGCGGCGTACTGAAAATCAGCCTTGACGCGACGCACGAGTTCCTCATCGCCATCCAGATGTGCCGCGGCAATGGCGCCGTGAATCGACTGACAGTAGTAGCAGTCGTTTAGATAGGACACGTAGGTTGCGATCAGTTCGCGCTCTCCGGGCGAGAGACTGTTCGGAGCGCGCAAGAGTACTTCAACGAGATCATTCAGCGGGCGGGCAGTTTCCGGGCGAAAGGCCATGGCTCCGCGAATTCCAGGCTGGCCTTCCGGCAGGGCAATATGTGGCATTGATCTGGAGACCTCCTCGAGACCCATGTGAGCTTACCAGTCCAAGGTCTTTCTGCGCCTCCATCGAAAGTTGGGTTATCCCTGCGGTGTCACGGGCCTATCGGTTGGTCAAACTCAGGCTTTGAATTTCGGCGGTGAATTGTCCGGACGTGTCACGGAACTTCGCGCTGCAGCGAAATCGAGGGCTGTATGTCCGCGCTTTGCGGGTTCCACAGATCGACTTTCCATCGCCTGAGAAGATTCCTCGCGAACTCATTTCGGTTGGAGCTGGGCAAATTGGGAGTCATCAAGCCCCCGTAGACAGGTTGGACACGGCTGTGGCCGCAATGATTTCCGGGTTCAGGCTCTCCTGTCGTCCGCTCGAACTGCCTCCCCGGCGGAGCGGTCCTTGAAGGCGTTTCTCAAGCCAACTGGCATGCCCCGAACCTCCCGTTTCGCGCCCTCGGGATTAACAGTCATGGCTCGTCGCTCTGGGCGTGCGGAGTTGATGAAAACATCGCCGAGTCGTCTGACGGAGGAAACCATTGGCAATTGAAGCACCGCACGTACTCCTGAATCCCTTATGTTCACCGCAGATGGGCAAGTCTTGGAAGACGGTTTCGGCCACTAAAGACACAGACACGTTGAAGACCTATCCGTATACTTTTTCGCTCGTGGCCCTCGACCAACAGCAGATGGCCGTTATGCTGAAGCAGGGATCGGCACAGTATGAGCCACAGACCTTCCTCGTGACCAACGATGGTGGCAACTCCTGGCAGGTCGTCAATGTCCCCGACGTAACTCTCTATAGTTTTCTTCGAGCGCAGGGTAGGTACTGGGCAATCGGGACTGAAGTCATTCACAAGGACCAGCCAGGTGGTGGCTATGCAGTAGGCGTCGCACATCGCTCTTCAAAGGGTACGGCCTGATCGAGCGATTCTCGGAAGACATCGATATAACTAGGGCCTGTTAACACTATTGGGATGGCGGCGCCGGGAGCCAGATTTGCCGAGTTCTAGAAGCGAGGAGCGTGCTGTGGTCAATCCCTGGAGCGACGAGCGACAACGAAATCGGGAAATCTGGCCGCGTCCCTTCGGGTTGCGGCGTAAATTCGGCCATACTTCGTTGCCGGCCTCGACGGTGGGGCCTGCCACAGCCTTCGGCCGTCCTCTCGACTCCACCCCACGGACAAAGAACTGTCCGCGGGGACCCCGGTGTCTGGCCGAATTTACACTCGCAACGCCATCCACCCCAATAGTGTTAACAGGCCCTAGTTGTAGGCCGGCGCCTGGGTAAATACTGACGCGTCGAGACTGAAGCAGTAGCGGCCGGCGGAGTGTGTCCAGGGATTCGGCTCGACGCGCTGCAGCTGGTTTTCATCCTCCCTCGAACTGGAAGCAGCGAATACGGCGCAGAGCTGGTACTGGCTGCCCTGTTTAGGGCGATATTCGAAGGCTGCGTGCGTGACTGGATCGGCGTAGGTGGTGCCGGGAAGCTGGTGCAGGCTAGTAGGGAGCTGGGACGCGTGGGCCTTCCAGTAGCCTCGAATGGAGCTCGAGAGGAGATACATCCGCTGGATGCGCTGGCTGTCGGCGACGAGCTTGCGCTGAGTGCTCGGCGCGCCAAGCTGGACAAATCCGAGGACGATCATGATGACGACAGCGGCAGTGCTGATAGCAGCCATGAGCCGGTCACGGCTGAGCCGGGTGGCGGCGGCCCCAAGTTTACGAAGGCCGCCGAAGTAGTACCAGAAGACGCCACTCGAGAGAACGAGAACGACGACGCTCTTGGCGAGGAAGCGCGAGGTCAGTTCGCCGCGGAGCAGATAGGCGAGCGCGGCGATGAGGTCGCCCATAAATACGGAGGCGGCGATGACCAGTGCCATGTAGGTAAGCCATTTGCGGACTGCCGAATCCAGCTTTTCCGGGTTCGCCGCAGCTTCATGGAGGACGACGCGGGAAATGAGCAGATAAAGCGGGAAGGCGACGATCAGCGCGGCGAGAGAGGTTGTGACGGTGTAGGTGTTGAAAGACTCGCCGTAGCCCCGGAAGAGCGGATCCGCGAGCCAGCGGTCGATGAGCGAAAAGGCCAGCGAGCCAAGAGAAAGGGTCCAGACGGCCAGAGTGGAAAAGAGGAGCAGGTAGAAGAAGGCGTCCCGGGCGGAGGCACCGCTTCCTGGGCGGCGGGGAACCTCGATTCCGTTCTGCCGGCGATAATGGTCAGCCAGGGCGAGGTGGGCTTCCTTTTCGGTCCAGCCGTGGGCGGTCAGAAGTCCGACAAGCGACTGCACGGGGATGCCGGCGTTGAGTGCCTTCAGAATAAACTCGGAAACTTGTGCGCGGTCGGAGGAAGTTCCGGCCACGGAATTGGTGGAGGCGGCTGGTGTTCCCGGCGACGACGTAACTGCCGAAAGGTGCTGAGAATCATCCTCTTTCATACAAGTTCAAAGCCTCCTTGCTGCCGATTCATGAAACCAACCTTCGATCGCTGCACGACCTCAGCGGTGATTCAGTACTCGTCATGAAACAGGAGCATCCCTCCGAGATTCTGCTCGTGGCTGTCTGGAAAGCCGCATTGCGGAGCGAAGGCATCGGCTTCTCGTAACGTTCCAAAGAGACGATCCCACCAGGTAATGTCCCCATGGTTGAATCCGTGCACATCCAGTTGATGATGGATGGAATGATACTCGGGTCGTTGGAGGAAGTATATGTTGCTGCCCGAAGACGGTGATGCCGACATCGCAACGGCGACTGCGGGTAAAATAGGCCCGAGCATCCGGACACTATGCGTGCGCAGCCATCGAGTTGCGACGGCAAAGCTCCGTGCACGCGCGCGAAGGGCGACGCTATTAGGAAGGTAGGACAGGGCATCATGTTGAAATCGAATCGCCGGGATTATCTTCAAGGCGTTCTGGCAACCATGGCCACCGCTGCGGCCGCGCCTTCCGCCTTTGGCCTGCCGCAGGCTTCACAACCTGGACCCAATGAGAGACATTCACCCAAGGGAAAGCAGATTACGCTGAGCCTAATCTGGGGAATTCGTGATCCGCACCGCGTCAAGATTTCCGAGCAGATCGGTGTGACACACGCCATTGCGGGAACGAGTGAAATGCTGCGCAACATTCCGCACAGCCAATATGCTGATTCCATTGCCAAATTAAAGGCCGACTACGAGGCTGTTGGCTTGGAGATCGCAGCCATCGAGAGCCACCCCGTGGACGCAAACAAGATCAAGCTGGGCCTACCCGGCCGTGACGAGGAGATCGCAAACTATATTGCGGCCATCGAAGCGCTGGGCAAGAACGGCATCGATGTGGTGTGTTACGACTTTATGGCGGGCATTGACTGGTACCGTTCCAATCTCCACCTTCCCGGTCGCGGCGGCTGTTCGACGATGGACTTTGATATCGCCACGGCGCAGGCGCTTGGAGTGACGCGATGGGGCCAGATCAGCGCCGAAAAGATGTGGGGCAACATGGAATACTTCCTTAAAGCAGTGATCCCGGTAGCGGAAAAGGCGGGCGTAAAAATGGCCCTGCATCCCGACGATCCGCCGGTTCCCAATCTGCGTGGAATCTCCAGGATCATCATCAGCGCTGATGCTTACCGGCGCGTGATGAGAATTGCGCCCAGCCCCTCCAATGGCGTGACCTTCGAGATGGCTGTCTTCCACCTGATGGGCGAGGATCTTAAAGCGCTGGCGCGGGAGTGGGGCCGCGGAAACAAGATCTTCTATGCCCATTGCCGCAATGTGAAAGGCACGCGTAATCACTTTGTAGAGACGTTTCAAGATAACGGAGAGATCGATTTCGGCGAAGTCTTCCAGGTGTTGTACAACAGCGGCTTTCGTGGACCGCTGCGGCCGGATCACGACCCCATCATGGATGGGGAAACACAGGTGGAACCCGGTTACGGCGAAACCGGAAAAATCTTTGCCATCGGATATATAAAGGGAGTGCTGGAGAGCCGTCGCATTCCGTATGTGTAGCGCTCAGGTCGATCTGCCTGATCGTGCAGAAGCCTTGAGCGAATACACGCCGTGCAACCAGTAGACGCGGGCCATCTTTCAGGGTTGTCCGCAGTTGCGCGACGGCTATTTATGGGTCAGCGAGAAGCCCGGATGGGGCATCGAGATCGACGAAAAGGAAGCCGCCAAGGCCCCGTTCACCCCGACCGGCTGAATGGCGGCTGGGGCGAGATTGGGATCTGTGACGGCACAGTCATCAAGCAATAGGAACTCATTCACCTCATCGAGAGAAACCGTTGTTTCAACCTTGTTTTCAGCCCGTATCCGCGCGGAAACGGGAATGCTGATCGAGACGTTTGGTTAAGGAGGGGAATCCATGGAACAGGAAACTAAGGGCGGTCTGTCGCGCAGAGGATTTGTCGGCGCGCTTTCCGGGGTGGCGGCGGCGACGGCGCTTTCGGCACAGCAGAGTGCTGCGATGACTGCGGCGAGGCGGGCAGGGAACGGATCGATCAAGATCATCGACCTCAAGTGCGCCGTGATCGGACGCAACCCAACCGTGCGAATCGTTACGGACCAGGGAATTTCGGGATACGGGCAAGCCGAGTCAGCCAAGCCGTATCTGAAGCCGATGGTGCTGTTCTATAAAGACTATCTCCTGGGCCAAGATCCGACCGACATAGCGAGCATCCTGTTGAAGATCCGCCGCATGGGCGCCTTTAAGCCATGGGGCGCGGCGGTGAGCGCGATCGAGATTGCGCTGTGGGACATTGCCGGGCAGGTGGCCGGACTGCCGGTGTACAAGCTGCTGGGAGGGAAGGTGCGCGACCGCGTGCGCCCCTACGGAAACACGGAGAACAACGCGCCCGGCATGACACCGCGTACGCCGCAAGACTACGCGGAGTTGGTGGCAAAGGTGAAAGAGGCGAAAGAGGGCTACACGCTGATCAAGGCGCCGGTCGGCTTCCATAATACGGCCATGCTGACGGCCATCCCCGACGCCTGGTATGGGAGGCATTGGTCGAGACCAGGGCCATACGAGGACCGTGGGCTGCTGACAGAACGCGGCTTCAAGCATGTAATCGCCTGCGTGGAAGCGATGAAGAAGGTTCTTGGCGATGAGGTCGGGCTGGCGTTGGACTGCGGACCTGGCTGGGTGGTGAAAGACGCGATCCGGTTTGCGCGCGCGGTGGAGCCACTGCACATTACGTGGCTGGAGGACCTGATTACGGGCGACTACACGCCTTATCCGAACGCCCAGGTTTTTAAGCAGGTGACCGACAGCACTTCGACGCCGATTCACACCGGCGAAGAGATTTATCTCAGGGAAAACTGCAAGGACCTGATCGAAACGCAGGCGGTGAACGTGATTGGCGTGGATCCGGAAGACGTGGGCGGAATGGCGGAATTGAAGTGGATCGCCGAATACGCCAATCTCCACGGCATTCTCATCGCTCCGCACGGTATCTTTGACGGACTGTTCGGAGTGGCTGCACAAGTGCAGATGGGGGCGACCCTGCCGCAGAACTACATTGCCTTCGAATATGCGAAAGGGCAGCCGGAGTGGTGGTATGACATCGTGGACGGATTGCCGGATCCAATTGTCAAGAACGGCTTCATTGATGTTTGGGACAAGCCGGGATTGGGCATTACCTTCAATGTGCGGGCGGCCAAGGCGCATCTGCAGGAGGAGGATCGCGACTTTTTCGACTGAGAGGCTACGAGGCGAGTTGCAGCGGAAGGCAGAGCACGCAACCGGCTGCTGCGTTCGTGATGACTGCCTGCTCGACGCCGACAGGGTCAGGACCCGGGACCGGCCTGGCGGCGAGGACGCGAGGCGCGTTCTCTGGCTGCCTTCAGTAGTTGGTCGAACTCGCTGCGCGGCATATTCAACTTTTCCGGGTGCGCGTCGATCCACCTGGCAAAAGCGGCATATTTCGCGTCGTTCCAACCTCCCTCGAATTGACCACCATTTTCGCCCTTCTCATTCAACTGGAAGTTGTAATCGTCGGTGAGCGAGGTGAATTCGGCGGAGCTGATGGCCTGTTCGGCCAGGATGGCGGGGACAAAGAGAACGCCCTGGCGCGGCTTGGCTAACACCAGATCGCCCGGCAGCACGATGGCATGGCCTATCCGAACCGGAACATTGATACCCGTCAACTCCATGTCAGCCCAAGCTGTCGGAGAGTAGCCTTTAAACATACCGTTGAAATCGGGGATTTCGCGCAGCTCCTCCTCGTCGCGTATGCCGGCATCGAAGATGAAGCCTGCGCGGGTATGCGCCGCAATCCCGTTTCCCAGATTCGATCCAATCAGAGTTCCGTATCGAATCTTTCCATAGCCTGCAGCGACATACACGTCGCCTGGTTGCAGTTCGGCAATGGGCCAACTATTGGTTCCTACATCGGCGCGGCCCTCCGCTTTGCCTTCGGCCAGGATGGCTTGTCTCATATCGGGGCGGGTAGGCATGTACTGAGCCGTCAGCGCACGCCCGACAATCGCCTTATCGATATGGAGGGCCTGCCAATTTCCGTCGAACTGGCAATGGTAACCATGGGCTTCCAAATAGCTCCATACATCTTCGATTGTCATGCTGGCGGCGCGTTTGAGCAGACTGTCAGGCAGCTTCGGGCGTCCGTCGGGGAAGCGTGGGCCCTTCCATCCCGATGTGTAGAACAGAATTTGCTCTCTCGTCATCTTTACCTGCGCAAAGGCGGGCAGCCCGCCCCACAGCATGCAAGCGATCAGCAGCGCGAAAATTGCCCTTTTCATTGGGATACTCCTCTCTGTCGCTGAGACTTTGGTCCTGTATTTCAAAGGTGAGCGCAATCTTGGCTCACCTCGAGAAGTTTTCTGGATCGAGTCCCTGAAATGTCAA
Organism: Acidobacteriaceae bacterium; assembly: GCA_030038435.1. Classification (GTDB taxonomy): domain Bacteria; phylum Acidobacteriota; class Terriglobia; order Terriglobales; family Acidobacteriaceae; genus Telmatobacter. The sequence continues at coordinate 25,376 of JASHOY010000177.1, forward strand.
ACTTCTACTTCCTCCCCGGCAGCCCGGAGGAGCTCCAACTCCGTATTAGCTGCGGGGCATTCCGGGTCTGTTCTTCACTTCATGTGTATTGTCGCGTGAAGCGGGGTGTCTGCCGAGGAAGAACCGACCACGATGGTGTAATCGCCGGGGACCATGACGAATGCGCTCTTCGCCACGTCAAAGATGGACAGCGTGAGTTTATTCATCGAGACGGTAACGGTCTTCGATTCGCCCGGAGCGAGCGTAACGCGATCCCAGCCAACCAGGCGTTTGTAGGTGTCTTCGCCGGTCGACGCGGGCAGGACGGCGTAGACCTGCGCCACCTCGGTGCCGGCTCGCGACCCCGTATTGCGTACGGTGAACGTGGCCGCGTGCTGTACGGCATCCACGCTGAGATCAGAGAAGGAATAAGTGGTGTAGGAGAGACCGAAACCGAATGGGAACAGCGGCGCTTCCTGTCGCGACTCAAACCACTTGTAGCCCACGCGGGCGCCCTCGATGTTGTAGTTGATGTCAAAGGCGGCCGACTTCTGGTGCTGCGCCGCTTCCGGTAGGCCTCCGGGCTCTGTTTCAGTCGTCAGACCGGGAACCTGCGGGCGGGGTAGCTGCGCGTCGCTCTTAGGAAAGGTGATGGCCAGGCGTGCGGAGGGATCGACGTCGCCAAAGAGAATGTTGGCGAGGGATTGTGCTCCGCCAATGCCGGGGAACCATGCTTCGATGACGGCCTGGACATTGTTGACCCAGGGCATGGCCACGGGTCCGCCACTCTCGATTACAACGATGGTGTGGCGGTTGGCCTTGGCGACCGCTTCGACGAGCGCGTCCTGGTTGTCGGGCAGTTCGATCGTCGGCCGGTCCATGCCTTCGCTCATCCACTGCGTGACGAAGACCACGGCAACTTGCGACTTCGCGGCCAGCGCTGCCGCTGCGCGAATGTCACTCCCATCATTGAACTGAATGTCGGCGTTGGGATCGTGCCGGCGAATATTGCGTTCTGGCGAAGACGGAAACCAGACGTGCTCCATCCAATGCGCGGGTCCAGGATGCGGATCCACAGCCCCGCCGCCCGGGGCATCAACCTGTGCGGATCCCCCGCCGGAGAGAACTGCGTCATCCGCGTGCGCCCCGATGATCGCGATCGAATGGACGTTGCCGGCGGAAAGCGGCAGGATCCGATCCTGGTTTCGCAGCAGCACGATGCTCTCATCGGCGATGTGTTCAGCGTCGCGGCGGCCGAGAAAAGGATTGACCTCTTCGGTCCGCGGCGGATTGTCAATGACGCCGTTGGCAAACATACTGCGCAGAACCCGATGCACGGCGTCGTTGAGTCGTGACATGGGAACCTGGCCATCTTGGATTGCCTTCTTCAGAGACTCGCCGAAATATTTAGACCCCGGCTCTTCCTGGTCAAGGCCAGACAGGAAGGCGTGCACGGCGGAGTGGGTGCCTCCCCAGTCCGAGAGGACAAATCCCTGAAAGCCCCAGTCCTTTTTCAGGACCTGGTTTAGCAGAAAGCCGTTCTGGCAGGACCAGTCAGGACTCGTGTTGGGCGGGGTAACAGTCTCCTTGTTATAAGAGCACATGATTCCCGCCGGTTCTGCCAATTGGACGGCAATCTGAAATGCCAGCAGGTCGCTTTCGCGCGCGGCGCGTTGAGTGATCTCGGCGTTATAGATAGTGCGTCCGGTTTCCTGATCGTTGAAGGCGTAGTGCTTGATGTCGCCCATCACCTGGTTTGACTGCACGCCTTTGGCAAGATTTCCCACCATGGTGCCCGCAAGCAGCGGATCTTCGCCAGCGTACTCAAAATTACGGCCATTGCGCGGGTCACGGGCAAGATCGACGCCGCCACCGATTGACATGTTGTACCCGGTCTCGCGCAGTTCGCGGCCGATAACATCGCCGAATAAGAAAAGGGCTTTGGCGTCCCAGCTGCTGGCTGCGCCCAGCACCGAAGGGAGCAGGGTGGCGTAGTGGCTGCCGGCTGCGGAGAGACGAACGCCAACTGCGGAGTCAGCCATATTGATGCCGGGAATGCCCAGACGCGGCACGCCTTTCACATATCCCGCGCCGCCAAGCGAGCCCGCGGGAATTTCAGCGTGTTCGCGCAGACCGTTCCAGCCGGTGCCATGGACGAGATTGAGCTTTTCGTCAAGGGTCATTTGCTGCATGACAAGATCTGCACGCTGATCTGGCGAAAGAGATTTGTTCATCCAGGGCCGGCTGTGCGCAGGAGTTTGTGTTCGGGCAGGAGATTGTGCGGAGGCAGCAAGCGCAAATGCTAAACAGGCAGTGCCCGCCATTGGGAACAGGCGAGCTGCGAAAAAGGATGACATCATCGGCCCTCTTGAGCAAACCCAGCCATGCTACAAGGCGCCAAAGACAAGCGTCAACTGAATCGATTGAGTAGAAGAAGCTTCGGGGATTTCTTCTCTCCAGGTCCCACTTAGTGCCGGTGTTCCATCAAACTGCAGGCTTCCCGCGGAACGCGATTCTCTAATTCTTAGCGCGACGCCTGGCATCAGATTGCTGCTTGTCGGCGGGCGGGCATGTGGATTCGCGAATCACCAGCTCGGGAAGAACCGGCATCACCGGCGGACCGTTGGTTTGCCCTCGAACCCGCTGCAAGAGGATGCGTGCGGCCATAGCGCCCATCTGCGAGAGCGGCTGACGTATGGTCGTAATACGGGGATTGTAAAAGGCCGCGCTCTGGATATCATCGAAGCCGACAACCGAGATATCTTCCGGAACCCTCATCCCATGATCGCGAATTGCTCGGATGGCTCCGATGGCGGCAATATCGTCGAAGCAGGCGATTGCCGTGAAAGGTACTTTTCGATTCAGGAGCTCGCATGTCGGCTCAAATCCCAGTTCCGGAGTGGAGGCTCGCGACTTAAGCTCTACAATCAGCTCCGGACGAATAACGATATTGAGTTTTGCAGCGACCGCGCGCAGGCAATTCCAGCGGTCGTCGGCGTCGGAACTGTGGCTTCCCCCGCGCATGAAGGCGATCTTCCGATGACCGAGCTGATATAGGTGCTGCAAGGTAAGCTCGGCTGCTCTGCGTTGGTCGAGCACCACGTTGGTCACGCCCTCGATCTCGCGGTGCCCTGCCACCACCACGGCCGGCAGCTTCAAATTATGCTGGAGCACGGTATCGATCAGAATAAAGCCTTCAACGGAGCGCTCCATGAGCATGCGCGGGTATTCTTCGATGAGATCGGGCTTGCGCCGATGGCTAGCCGTCAGGTAAAAATAGCCTTCCTCGATGAGAATCTCCTCCACGCCTGCCAGAACCTGTGTTGCATAGCTGTCATTCAGTTCGGGGACCAGCACCCCGATCAGGAAAGATTGGCGCTTGCGGAGCGATCGCGCATAGAAGCTGGGAAGGTAGTCGAATTTGGCGGCTGCCGCCTTCACCCGGTCGCGGGTGTTTTGCGGGATCGCGCGCACACCCGGAGCATCGTTGAGCACCAGAGAGATGGTGGCCGGCGAGAGATTCAGGTATTCGCCCAATACCCGAAGACTGACCACCTGTCCCGGCTGCGGTTCGCGTTTTGGTCTTTCCCGCTTGGGCATTT
>JASHOY010000178.1 GCA_030038435.1 Acidobacteriaceae bacterium
AGGCTGCCGTAGACCTCGTCGGTGGACACGTGCAGGAAACGAAACTGGGCGCGTTCCGCCGCGCTCAGCTCGTCCCAGTATCGCCGCACCTGCTCCAACAGCGTGAAGGTGCCGTGCACATTAGTTCGGACGAACGCATCCGGGGAGGCGATGGAGCGATCGACATGGCTCTCCGCCGCGAAATGAACTAGAGCGGCAGGACGCCGTTTCCGAAGGAGGCCGCCCACGGCGTCGCCATCGCAGATGTCCGCCTGCGCGAAGGTATATTGCGGGCTATCCGAAAGATCCGCCAGATTCTCCGCGTTTCCGGCATAAGTCAGCAGGTCCAGATTGACAACGTTTTCGCCAGCAGCCACCGCCTGCTGCACGAAATTGGACCCAATGAATCCAGCGCCGCCCGTTACCAGAATCGTCCGAATATTCATATTCAAAAGGGCGCCCGTCCTAGAGCACAGCTTCGGCAGGCCACAGCAAGTTTACTAGATGACCTGTGAGCCGCCGCAACAACAGCGAATCCGAGAAACCCAATCTCGATTCACTACTACGGGCTTGTTGACCGATACCGCAATTCCGGCTGCGCGAATCATGGCTTTTGTCGGCCGCGGGCCGCATCGTCCTGGTGCGGCAGCTTGTAATCAAGATTCCCGGTGCCAATCACGTCTCCGCCTAGTTCTCATTCTTAACCAGCCGGTCTACTGCGGAAGCCTGGTGCTCGGGAGCGAGATGGGAATAGCGCATCACCATTTGCAGCGTCCTATGGCCGAGCAGCTCCGCAACCGTGCGCAGATCAACTCCGGCCATCACGAGCCTGCTGGCAAAGGTATGGCGGTTGCAATGCCACGAGTAGTTCTCGATCCCAGCCGCTTCGAGCGCCGTGGGAAACCAACCGCGCGCCCCTTGCAGCGAATCGCCGCTGCGGAGGGAAGGGAAGACCGGATATGCTCCTTTAGGTTTTCCCTGGCCTCGAAGCTCCTTGAGGGCGCCGAGAGCGACGGTGTTCATGGGAATCGTCCGCGGATCGCCGTTTTTGGTCTTGGGAAGATGAATCTGTCGGCGCTCGAAATCGACCTGATTCCAACGCAGGCCGTATTGCTCGCTCATGCGCATCCCGGTGTGGATGGAAAGGTCGAGATGAGGCAGGAACTCCGGAAAGCGATTCAGGATCGCCTTCAGCAGCCGCTTCTCCTCGTCGTCGGAGAGGAACCGCACGCGCCCATTGCTCTCCGTCTTTCGCCGAATGCGCGCGGCCGGATTGCGCTCGATCTTTTCATTGTCGATTCCGACGCGGAAGATCAGGGAGAACGCCGCCTGCCAGCGGTTCCTGGTGCTGGCCGCCCATCTTCGCGCCTCCGCCTGTTCCGTCAGCCAGGCGACGATCTCGTTCTTCTTGATCGATTCGGCCGGGCGCGCGCCGAATGCCGGCAGAAGTTCCTTGATGCGAAGCTCCAACTCGTAGGTCTGCTTCGGGCTGTTTTCGGAGCGGCTGTGAACCAGGGTATCCTCGCAAAGCTCGCGAAAACTCACGGCTTTCGAGCGGAGGTTTTCAGGCAGCTTTGCCCCTTCAAGTTTCTGAGTGTGCCGCTTCGCCAGCAGCTTCTCGGCATTACTGCGCGATCCTGCTTTTTCCCGCCGCTTTCGCCCATCGGCATCCGTCCAGCGAATCCACCAGATGCCGCTGCCCTTGGTTCGTTCATAGATTCCGCGCTTGGGAACCATACGTTGAGTATTCTACCGGATTTCGAATCAGAATAGTCAGGTACATTCACATCTCAACGGTCTCGGCACGCAGCTCTGGCGGTCAACACGGGGCTGCACCAAAGGGCATTGCAGCATAGTGCAATGCAATGCATCGCGCTGCCCTGAACGTTTGCCCATTTCTCTGCTGAGTCGGCCAAGAAGTTGCCGGGGGCTGGCATCGGCCAATGGTTTCAAGAACACGTCATCACCCATCGCGCTAAAGAGACTCATGTGGTTCTCTGCCTCGGGATTATTGGAAGACGCCATGTTGCCGCCATCACGCACGGTGAAATGAAGGCATGGTCGGCAACGCCAAATACTTTCGCGTACAGTTTGGATTTGTCGGCTCAGCTGGGTGCACAAAATGTTTATTACACTGAAATCATCTTATGCACCGAAATGTATTTCGGTGTAAAATCATCCTATGAGAGCGAATATAAACCTAGAAACAGATGCCTATACCTTCGCCGTAACCTATGCGCGTGCCAAAGGAATTGCGCTCGGAGCCGCGATTAGCGAATTACTGCGGCGCGCCGAACAAGCGCCGTCGCCGTCGTCGCCGATGCTGATCACCAACCGCAGCGGCTTGCTGGTGAAAGCGAGGGCCGGTCGGGTGGTAACCCTGGAGATCGTCAGGGAACTCGCGGAGGACGACCTTGGCTGAGGCCCCGGTATATTTGCTCGACGTCAACGCAGTGATCGCTCTGTTAGACGAGGCTCATATTCATCATCAAGCGGTAGAGGAATGGTTCGATACGCCTGGCTTAGAGTGGGCCCTGTGTGCCTTCACCGAGGCTGGAGTCTTGCGTTTTTTCACGCGGCCCAAAACGGGCGATATGAGTATGGAACAGGTCGCGGAGATGTTGGAGCGGCTGAAGGAACAGCCCGGGTATCGCCATCAGCCGATCGAAGCTGACTGGCAAACCTTGACCAGGCCTTTCATCAAACGGCTGTTCGGTCACAACCAGGTCACTGATGCGTTTCTGCTGGGCTTGGCCATTCACCATGGGTTGGTGCTTGTGACCTTTGACGGAGGCATGCTGCACCTTGCAGGAGAGCACAGCAAACATGTCCTGCATCTGGAGGCGAAGTGAGCGCAGTGCGGTGAAGACGTGCCGGAGAACTGGACGGGCGTTTACCACATGACATGCGCCGGCTCGACTTCCTGGTTCGGTTTTGCAAGCGCAATCTTTGAAGGTATTGCCGACGCCGAGAACGGACGGAGCATCCGACTCAATCCCATCCCCACAGAGAGCTATCCCAGGCTCGCCCAGTGTCCGCGCAATTCCGTCCTGTCGAATGAGAAGCTCAATCTCCGATTCGGTGTGCAGCTTTCGCCATAGCAGCAAGCTTTGCATCGGACGATCGAGCAACTCGGGCAAGCCGAGATCTGATCCGCCCGATTTCTTCACAATCTAAGGGCTCGATTCCAGGAAGTCCTTGCAGCGCAGCGGCGACGCAACAAGCCAGGGCGGGTTCGCGCGCCGCCTGACGGCTCGCAAATCACGCGAGGGAGGGGCGGAACTTCGATAATGGTCTATCCGGCCATTCGCTCGGGATGGTCTGAACGGGCGAATTTGCGCACATCTTCAATTGGAATCAATACACGTGATCCGATTCTTCGCGTAGACAATCGCTTCGAGGCGATCAGGTAGTCCACCGCGCGCACGCTGATCGAGAGCAGTGCGGCGGCCTCTTCCCGGCTGACCAAGACCTTCGAATCCGGCGGCAGGTTCGCTTTCGTGGGCGGCCTGCGGTTAGGATTCCTATGCCCTGGGGCATGATGCTGCGAGACCTTGGCGCGTTCTGGGGCAGGGAACAGCGCGGCAGCAGGGAGAGGAGACTGCGCGGGCTTTGGGTCGGTATCCCTTGGTCGCACAGAATCATCGATCGCAGCTACAAA
>JASHOY010000179.1 GCA_030038435.1 Acidobacteriaceae bacterium
CGAGCGGACGGACCGTTGCGGCGTTTTGTCGCGATCGCGGTCTTCGCGATTGGCAGTTTTACGACTGGAAGAAGCGTGTTCGCGGAGCGGAAGCGGCGAAGTTCATTCCGGTGGAAGTTGCCGCAGCCGCGAGACCGGCACCTGCGACGGCCGGCAGGGCGATAGAGGTGCGGCTGCCACGGGGCCGAAGCCTGGTGATAGAGCCCGGCTTCGATGCGGGACATCTGCGGGCATTGCTATCCGTATTGGAAGCGGAAGCATGATTGGCCTGCCGAGTTTGCGCGCGCTGGACCGCACGCAAGGGCCGCGGATTTGGCTGGCAGTTGAGGTGACCGACATGCGCTGCGGCTTTGATCGTTTGGCCGAGCGGGTGCGTGCGGTGATCGGCCAGGATCCTATGAGCGACAGCCTTTTCATCTTTCGATCGCGCAGAGGCGACAGATTGAAGATCCTGCTATGGGACCGCGACGGGTTTGTGCTATGGTACAAGCGGCTCGAGACTGGAGTTTTCAAACTGCCGCGGGTTAAGGATGGGGCGCGCTCGGTGGAGTTAAGGGCCAGCGAGTTGGCGATGATTCTGGACGGAATCGACATGACGAAGCTGAAGCGTGTGCCTCGCTATGAGCGCGGTGCACGAACCCGGCAAGATAACGAAGAAAAGATCGCGGTATGAGTAACTGTACTTGCCACTTATCCGTCTATACTATGTGACTCCCATCGACAACTTAGTTGAGTTACCCGACGACAGCGACGCACTGAAAGCAGTGGTGCGTGCACTTCTCGCCGAACGTGATCGGGAGACACGACGAGCTGAAGCGCAGGCGCAGCAAGCCCGAGAGCAACAGCAACGCGCCGACGATCTGTACCTGGAGAATCTGCGCCTGCAGGTGGAACTTGGCCGCTTGAAGAAGTGGTATTACGGCCCGCGTGCGGATCGCCTGCAGTCCGAGGGCGACCTCGCACAGTTGCTCCTTGGCTTCGCAGAAGCGATGGACCGCAAGGCGATCAACCCTGCCGATCTTCCGCCTCATGCTGAGCCAGAAGAGGAACTGCGGCGTGTAAAGCGGCGCAAAGGGCGTCGCCGCATCGCGGATTTCGAGCATCTTCCCGTCACGACGTACATCCACGAACTAAGCGCAGAGGAACGCGCGTGTCCATGCTGCGGCATGGAGCGCAAGGAGATCGGGCAGGAGGAGAGCTGGCAGATCGAGTATTTCCCAGGCCACTTCGAGCGCATCCATCATGTGCGCAAGAAGTACGCCTGCGCAGCATGCGAGAGCAACGGCGACAACCCGCGCATCGAGACCGCGGCCAAGCCGGAGACAGCGATCGACAAGGGCCTCGCCGGTCCGGGTTTGCTGAGCTATATCGTCACCAGCAAATTCAACGATTATGTTGGCTTGCCAGTTATGTGACGCTCGTTGCTGAAAGAGGCATAGGCCGGAGATTTTCCAGAACGGAGCGCCACATAACTCAGGGTCAGATTTGAGCGAGGAAGGACATCAGATCGGGATTATCGCGCCAGCGTTTTGGTGATCGTTTGCCGTTCACTACGCACAGACCAAGGGCCTTGGCTTTCATCTCAAGGTCGGTTTCGGCATAGATGTTGGTGGTGTTGATTGAGACGTGGCCGAGCCAGGCACGGATGGTGTTGATATCGACGCCGGCGCGAAGAAGATGCGTGGCGGTGGTGTGCCTGATGGTATGCGGCCCGACTCGCTTCTTGCGCAGCTCCGGAACACGGTTCATGGCGGCATGCGCATATCGCGTCACGACGTCATGGATGCCGAAGCGCGTTAGCGGTTCCGAGCGGCGATTAAGGAACACCCGCTCCGTGCCGCTCCGTCCGGCGACGAGGTTTCTCAGGGCTGCGGTTGTAGAGGCCCAGAGCGGACAGACACGTACCTTGCCGCCCTTGCCGTGGAGGCGCACAGATGACAGCGCGGCTGCGGCGTCGGCGTGGAAGTTAAGATCTTCGACGCAGAGTTTGGCAGCTTCTTCCGCTCGCGCGCCCGAGTTGTATAGGAAGAGCAAAAGGGTACGATCCCTGTAGCCAAGTTTTGTTACAGGGCTGGGAGCATCCAGCAGAGCGTCGATTTCCGGCTTTTCCAGATAACAGACTGGCCGGGGAGCAGTGCGCTTGACCCTGACTGTGCGGAGTCGGGCGCACCAGTCCAGATACTCGGGGCAGCGCTCTGCGATGAAGCTGGCCAGCGCATGGATGGCAGCAAGACGTTGATTCCTGCTAGAGACGCTGCACTTTCGCTTTTCTTCGATGTGATGCAGGAAGGCGCGCAGCAGGTCGGCATCGATGTCAGGTATGAGCAGATCATCCACTTTCTTGTGCGTTTTCAAGGAAGCGAACACCACCAGCAAGCGAACCGCATCGCGATAGCTCTGCTGCGTGTTGCGGGCCAGATTCCGCTCCCCAACGAGGTGCTCCATCAGGAATCGCCTGATCCGGGAACCGAGAGCCGCTCTATCGTTCATGGCGCCCTCCATACACGTAGTCCTGGAAACGGAGGTTAGCCTCCGTCAGCAACTCCGGCGTCATGGTCAGGTAACACTGCGTGGAGTGCAGGTCAGTATGCCCGAGATAGGTGGAGAGGGTGGGCAGAAGAGTCTGCACGTTCGCACCAGTCCTGTACCATTCCGTCAACCGGTGAACGGCGAACGTGTGCCGCAGGTCATGGAGCCGCGGTTGACGAGAACCCGCGTCGCTGCGGCGAACTCCCGCCAGGGTGCATAGCCGGCGGAAGGTGAGGTCTACCGTAGAGTGGTTGAGGTGCTTATGCCACCGCGACTGGAAGAGAGGTTGGTAGTGTTGATTCCATCTTCCAGGCATGCCCAGATATTCCCGAAGGAGCCGAACGACATCTCGCCCAAGCGGAACAAGTCTGGATTTGTAGAACTTCGTCTCACGGATGGTGATTACGGCGTCATCGAGGTCTACGTTGACCAGGCGCAGCCGAATCGCTTCGCCTGCGCGCATGCCCGTTCCATAGAGGAACAACAACAGTGTGCGAAGCGTGGCGGAAGAGAGACTGCACTCCACATTTCGCTGGCAACGCGGAATAGCTTCCAGCAACCGACGAAGCTCCTGGCGGGGGTAAATATACGGGACGAAGATCTGCGTGGATCTGGGAGCCGCGGGCGGCATGGGAACAGAGTCCAGCTTTCCGCGGCACCGCCAGTACGCAAAGAAGTCCCGCAGCACACCGTACTTCCGTCGCCAGGTTGCAGGGCCGGTTTGCGGAACATCAAGGAACTGTTTCACCTCCGAAGGCGTGATCCTTTGGAGAGGCTTGTTACCGTGACGACGAGAGAACGCGTGGAGCGCAGCAGTTGCACAGCTACACGTCGGCAAGGTAAAACAATCACGTCTTCGGCCACTCGCTATGGCCGGTTTTAACCTGATCATGTATGGCCGGATTTAACCTGATCATGTATGGCCGGATTTAACCTGATCACCGAGGCTTGTCCCACAGGCCATCGAACCCGACTCGCATATCCGTGTTTCCGGTGGCAACGTAAACGCGCGTCGCCGCGCCCAAAGCGAACATCGCCTCAGCCTTCCAGAGCCGCGATCAATCGCTTCAGATGCGAGACATCGAATCCGGTTTCGACAACAATGCGCCGCCCGTCGGCAAGTTCCACGCGCAGACCGCCGCTCATCGGCGGCGCACTGATCAGATCGACGGGCAACAGCTCTTGGCTTGCAGGCGCTGCTCGGCGCGCCCGATACCGGGCACGATAATAATCCAGCGTGTGGGGTGCAATACCACGCGCACTGCAGAACACCTTCCGGCTCAAACCGCTCTGTTCAAATTCCCGCACCAGGCTGTCCGCCTCCACCTGGCTCCGCCGTCCCTCAACAACTGCTCTCGCATCTCCCATGACTTAACTTCATCATGCAATCGAACCTGCGAAAAGAGTGGCTTTGCCCGGATGGATACGGATAACCTGACCGCCTCGGGTACAGCTGCGCTGACCATCAGCGCGGGCAGCGTGACGGGGACAGGGTTCAGTATTTCCCGAGTGAGTTTCCCGCTGACCCTTTACCCTAACCAGACGGCGGACGCTGGACATCGAGTTCGATCCCACCACTGCGGGAGCCGGCTAGCGGCACCGTGACGTTGACCAGTAATGCTTCTCCCAGTACGTCAACGATCAGCCTGAGCGGCACCGGGGAGACAGTATCTTACGAGGTTGACTTGACTTGGGATGCACCAGCCAGCTCAAGCGATCCGGTAGCAGGTTACAACATTTATCGGGCCACGGGTAGCAGCACGAAATATCAACTTCTGAATACGACTGTGAATTTCCCGACGTCCTATACGGACAGCTCCGTTCAGGACAACACGTCCTACACCTAATACGTCGAGAGCGTCGACGCCGAGGGGAACCAAAGCGTTCCGTCGAACAAGTACACCGTGAATATTCCGTAGTTTTTCTGAATACGAGCAACCGAACGTTCACAAGGTCTGCAGCGCGAAATGGCACTTTGAACCTGGCAACTGCGCTGCTGACTTCCGATCTTTATCGCCCATCGAATACTTCTCTACTCCGAAACAGATCATGCTAAGCCAATGAATCCATGAATTCTCGAATTTCACCCTCTCCAGTGATATAAAAGCGCACTACGATGAGCAATATGCACTCAATCCGTTGCGACTGTCCCCGGCAGTGATTCGAGAGATCGTGACAGTGATGACATTTCTCCTCTTCTCAGCAGTATGAGGATGGCGAATTCGCCAATGAGGGCGACGATAAAGAAGAGAATTCCTCCCTGGTGATGCAGCCTGCCGGTCAGGTAGTCAGGATCTACCCTGGTTCCGAGCATTGCGATGGTGAAGATCCGCAGCCCATTCTTGGCAACCGACAGCGGAATTGCAAGAAAAACGACCAGAGTCTTTCGCCAGGGCGATCGCAAGAGAACCTGTGCGAGCACTATGGTTGTAATGAACAACATCGAACTGGATCGAATACTGCTGCACTCCTGAGCAACCTGGATGGTCAGATTTGGGATCGTCAGAAGAACTCCCGTTTGAACCACGGGAACGCCGAATGCCGCAAAGAGAGCATGCGCCGACCATGCTGACCCTTCCTGCAAGAGGCTGATAATCCAATTCAGAGCAGCGCCGGGGAGCGGAACCAGTCCGAACAGGAACAAGAGAGGAAACAAGACGATTCGCGACGACTTAGCTCCAAAACAAAGTACAAAACTTCCCATCCAGGACGTCACAAGCGCAATCATCTCGACGGCTAGCTGCACACCGGGGCCTGGTGAAGATGGCAAGAGCCGTGTCCAGCTGGCGATTGCAATTGCAGCCACCAATAATATCGGGCCCACACGGCAACTCCAGCCACTTGCGGTCCGCACAGATCGGCGGTCCAGAAAGATCAAAGCGCTGCTGATCGGAAGGATTAGAAGTATCTGCGTGTATTCGTCGTTGTGCCAAGACAATGCGAGAGTTTGGAAAAGTGGACGCCAACCGATCAGTAGGGTACCTGTCGCAAGAGCTAGAAATCCCGCCGGATGTCTCTCCAATCGAATCGTCAACTCTGGCGCTCGCAGAAATTGGGCATAAGACCTGTACAGACGTCATTCGTCCATCCGGCGGGCACTGATTGGAACTGCGCGCTACCCGGCCCGAGATGGCTATTCTCGACGGCTGCCAATTCGTAAACTAACTGACCGTCCGCATACTTCGCGAATGCCAGGGTGGCGCGCTCGGCACCCTCTCCCTCGATCCGCCATGAATTACCTGCTCTGACGATGGACATCGAATTGCGCGCTCGCCACCATTCATTGATCTCGCCGGGGAGAGCGAACCACAGCGACTCTCGCGTGCTGGCCTCGCTCAACAACTCGAGTAAGTCCTCATACACGGAGCGTGTCTCGCGATCGATTATGTAATCTGGATGAACCAAAAAGGTAGCAAGACCACTTCTGGCAATGATCATTTCGAACTGAAGTCTCCACAAATCCACAGCCCGCTCGTTGAGGACGTGAAACAGCATATAATCCTGTGTGGTTGTGAGTGGTACTTCCAAGAGATTTCCTATAAAGTACGGGAAAACCGTGCAGCATCCGCCGCGCTGCGGGTCAAGATGCCCCACGTTTGGCACTGACATATCAAATGAAAAATCGAGGTCGTGGAACCATTCAGGCTTGCGGTACAGTACGGCCGATCGAAATCCCTTTGCTCCGAATTCCCGGCCGTAGCAGTTTATCAGAGCTGCGCGCCGGCGAAACTCTTCCGGATCGTCGAACAGCCGGCCATCGTGGTTCAGGTCCTGCACGCAGATTTCGAATCCACGCTCGCGCAACCGGCTGAGATAATCCTCCGAGATGGGATAACGCTCTTCGGGAACGACCTGGAATGACCCACAGATTCCAAACGAATCGTCTAAGTCCATCAATTCAGAGCAGAAATCCCGGCCCGCTGCCGTCTCCACATCATGTGTCATCGAAACACAGGCCCGGGCGCCGTGCGGCCAAAACCATATGAAGGGGATGCATGCCTCACCCCCTGCCTGCAATACAAGCCCCAACAGATTATCGAAAATGTTTTCGACGCTTGTGTCGACTGGCCACCGAGGGAACCCTTTCTTCCGCCATCTGGCCGAACGGAAGCCCTGGATGAAGGAGCGCAGTCGCCGGTTGGTCAAAGGGCGAAGACGATAATAGGTACTCTTCAGCGCTTGTTCGCACTGGCCCAATTGGCAACCAGGGTAGCGCTCCAGCCGCAGGTTTTCGATGATTTCATCCGGATCAAACGGCAGGACAACCTGCCCTCCTTCGAACGATATACCCTCTCGGATATCGCAAAGCCGCGAGTCCGCTTCCTTCGCCAGTGCACCGAATGAAGAGCGGCCGTAGCATATCGTGTCAGCACCGAACTGGAAGAACCCTGAATCGCAGAGTCGTTCTCTGTCGAGATGAAAATTCAATGACTCCCGTGGACAGCGATAGTGATCTAGAACCGAGTGGATGAGCGTATCTACAGGTTCGACATCAGTCGAGCAATGTCCCATATATATCCTATGTCCCTAAGCTTCTGATTTCGACTTCTGCGTATTGCAATCGTGGTTCACATCGCCGGACCGGAAATGCCTCCGGGCATTTGTCCTCACCGCTCTCGCTGCAACACGAAGTCTATCGCTCTGTCTAAATAGCGCGAATACCACTTTCCGTGTATCGGGCCAGCCCCTTTTGTCACAAATGACGTAGATGACAATAAGGACCTTTGCCGTCGAGTTCCTAAGCAATATGTCGGTAGATCATTCTCCCCAATCTCGATGAAAGGACGTCAGGCAAAATCGAAAACAGAGCACGCGCCCCGGCGGACGGTGCAAGGGATACCTCTTTTA
>JASHOY010000180.1 GCA_030038435.1 Acidobacteriaceae bacterium
CTTTCGCTCATCTCCTCAACACGTACCTGACCTCCTGATCGGAGATCTTTTCCCCAGTTGCTCACTACCGCGCCTTTTGAACGCAGCAGCATGAGGCGGTTTGAAGCCTACTCCTGCAAGTCGGCTTCGGGAGGCCTGTCTCCCATCTTTGGTACAGCACCGCGAGCTTACGCTCGCGTTCGTGACACACCCCACCCAACGGGCAGCACCGTGCCCCGTCGTCAATCGCTAGATTGGCTATCCGAGACAATTCCGCGGAGCCTCCGAAGCGTTCAATCCCGCGGTCTATCAGCTTTTGTCATCCATGACTCAAGAGCATCGTGAACCGCCTGCTCCGCTCCGTCGTCCTCACACATGACGATCCGCCACTCCGTTTCATGCCGGGCAAATGCGAATCCGTGTAGCGCCATCATTTCGCAGATCAGATCGTAGATCGGAGCAAAAACCTCGACCGACTTCCAACCGTATTCGTCCAGCCAAAGATCATGCAGCACGCGATCCAGACGGCAAACAATGCTTTCGATTGGAGCATGATGGTGCAGCAGGGCAGACGCGCGCGGCGCATGTTCTCCAAGTTTGAGTTCCAGTCCGTCGAGATGTCCCAGAAAATATCCGGCACAGATGAACAGATCGCCGAAAATTTGCTGAATATCCACGAATGCCTGCAATCCCCTGCGGTCGCTCCGATAAGCGGCGATTCGTTCTTTGCAAACGGCCACGCTGTCTTCCACGGAGCGGCAGAACATTGCCTCGAACTCTTCCATCGCTGACGGGCGGAACATCGCAGAGGTTCGGCACGCGGCATATTCGCTCCAGACATCCAAGGCCTTCAGGAATGTCGGCCGCGAACGAGTGCCACATTCCAGAGGGCAACCGTAAATGCTGGGGAACGTCCGATAGAGATGTCCTTCGTGTTCGACATGAGCCGCTTCGTGGGCCAGGCAGGCGTAGGCCAAGTCGCGCTGCTCCTTTTCTTTGGAGAGCGTCATAAGCCCAAGACCGGCCCGCAGGACAATATGGAAGCGCCATTCGTCCTGCCGTCGCACGGCAACGGTCCGTCCCATTTCCATCGTTTCCGGCCGGTCGCTCATTTCCAGCGGAACTTGTCCCTCGGGGATCTGCTGCAGCGAGGAGGCGGTCCCTCGGCAATCGCGGGTCAGTGTGACTCCGTCCAGGGCGCGCAGGTCGATGCCGACCATGGCCAATGCATAGAAGGCCTGTTCCAGTGCCGCCGCCACGGCGTTTCTGACTTTCTGGTCCTCAAAGCAGAGCGCATGGACGCTGCATTGCTGGGGAAGGAGAAGATGCCCTTCGTCATCCGGATGGAAGTTCAGTTGATATTTTTCACTCATCCGCCCCCGCAGTCCGCCATACAGCCTATCGAAACGGGCGCCGCAGGCGATAAGTGAAACCTTGGGAACGCCTGCTGCGCAATCTGCTTACGAGGGGAGTTCGGGTTTTCAGGCACTGCCGGCTGAGAGAAAATGTCTGCGGTGCGCCCCCGCAAACAGCCCTTGTAAACCCCGTCGGGGAGTTCGAAAACCGGCAGAAACAGTCGGTTCCATGGACCTTTAGCCGTGAAGCCTGGACATTCGTCCATGGCTCCCCGACGCAAAGGCGTTGGGAATCTTCCGTTCGCCGTCTCGGGCTCACGGAGTTTCTGCTTGGGTTTCGACACCCAGGACGGTGCGTACCCGTCCAGTTCCATCATCGGATATACGCCTCGGAATGGCAATCCTGGCAGGAACTGGCCTGTTTCCTGGAGACTCCTCCGGAGGAAAACGAGAGCTACGAGTTCGGCAGCAAATGGGGCCTCAATAGCGGAAGGCTCACCATGCGTGACGCCCTGTTTCGCCGCAACTCTCTTTTTCAGCATTCCCCAGGACTACGATGGCGGTGAGTTGGTGGTCGAGGATACGTACGGCATCCGCTCCGTCAAGCTACCCCCCGGGCACTTAGTGCTCTATTCATCGTCCAGCCTGCACAACGTGCGACCGATTATCCGCAGCGTCCGTGTGTCTTCGTTCTCCTGGATTTTGAGCACGATCCGGGACGGTGCGCGTACGCTCCGGGTCGATCTCGATAATGTGGCCCAGCGTATCGCTGCCGAAGAGATCGATTCGCCCAATGCCATCCGTCTTACGGGTATCTACCACAACCTGCTGTGTCGCTTGGGCAGAGGTGTAGATTTCTCCCGCTCTTTTTCTCACTCTCTTTCGGACGTTTTGTTACGAACCGCTGCACAACGCCCGAAGCGGAGAATGGCAGTGGCCTCCGCATTGACCGGTGTTCTGCTTCTTGATATAGTGGATGCTTATGATGCTTAGGATCAATGCGACAGCCTGCTGTGCGTGTTGTCTCGCGCAACGGCTGTCATGTGCATGAGCCAAGTTTTTCGATGCACAAGATGGCCGCGTTTCAGCTTTGCTGACGCGGCTTTTTATTGTGTCTGAAATACCAGGAACCCAATCTCAAGATGAATTGCCTTGAATACAGCGCGCCCTTCTGCCATGCCGGCTCCCGCCAGCGCATGCGCTGCTGTTGCTGTTGTTGATCAACCAAGATCACGGCCACAAAAGAAACGCGCGAATCGGTCCTTTTTCCCTGCGCGTTTGACACAGCGAAAAAATCACAAATTCATTGCATTCAAGTCGTTGAGCCTCCGCCAACGGCTGCACTCAGGAGTTCTATACTGTGCGTTTTCACGGATTCAGTTTTCTTGCGGCAGCTCTGCCGCTGGTCTTCTCTCTGCCACTCCATGCGCAGGTGGTGGGCGCAACCCTCACCGGCACAGTTGATGACCCGTCCGGCGCGGCCGTTTCAGGAGCTACCGTCACAGTGCGTCAGACGGAAACCGGCGTAACGCGCGTCCTCACCACTGACGCCCAAGGGAGGTTTTCTGCGCCCTCTATTCCCATTGGTCTTTATACAGTCACCGCGGAGCATAATGGATTCGCCCCGCAGGAGCAGTCTGGGATCACGCTCACCGTGGGCCAGAGCCTGCAGGTAAATCTTAGGCTTAGCCTTGCCGGAGTCAAGCAAGAGGTAGTCGTCGCAGCTTCGGGGCCGACCGTGAATACCACGACCCAGCAAACTGCCGGGCTCGTTGATGAGAGGCAGGTTAAACAACTGCCGCTTAACGGTCGCAGCTATGACGAACTACTCACGCTAAACCCCGCCACCGTCAATTACACCGGGGAACGCTCCGGCGGCATCGGAACCTCCAATTCCTCGGTGGGCAATATGTTCTCGGTGGAGGGCCGCCGCCCGCAAGATAATCTTTTTCTGCTCAATGGCATCGAGTATACGGGAGCGTCGCTCATCAATGTTACCCCGGGAGGAACAAGCGGGGAACTGTTGGGCATAGACGCAGTGCGCGAATTCAATGTGGTGACTGACACCTACGGCGCAGAATACGGCAAGCGCGATGGCGCCCAGATCAGTATCGTAACCTCCTCGGGCACAAATCAGGTTCACGGCACCGCATTCGAGTTTCTGCGCAACAGCGCTCTCGATGCACGCAACTACTTCGACCAGGGGGCGATTCCAGAGTTCCAGCGCAACCAGTTTGGCGGCTCGCTGGGTGGCCCGATTCGCAAGGACAAGCTCTTCCTATTCGGCAACTATGAAGGCTTTCGGCAAGCCTGGGGCTTGAGCGATGTCACTCTTGTGCCTGATAATGAAGCGCGGCAGGGTTACCTGCCGAACTCGTCGGGCGTTGAGAAATATATCGGCGTTAACCCCGCGGTCGTGCCGCTTCTTAACCTTTGGCCTGTGCAAAATGGGCCTGAGTTGCTGAGCAACGGCAATCCTAGCGGCATTGCCGAAGCATTCAGTCATCCGAGTCAGCACATTCGCGAAGATTTTGGCACCACCCGATTCGACGATAACCTCAGCAGCAAAGATCTGCTCTTTGCCGTCTATACGGTCGACGACAGTTCAGCTAACACTCCATCGCAAAATCCACTCAGCCTCATCAATGAGAGCCTGCGTGAGCAGGTGGCGAGCGTGCAAGAGCAGCACGTCTTTTCGCCTACGCTCCTGAACACTGCGCGCTTTGGCTACTCGCGCGCCAGCTTCTTTTTCACTGGATCAGTTCCGGTAAGCGGCGTAGCGGGTTGGGTCGGCTCGGATCCGGTGGGCGCTATTGTCATCAGCGGAAGCACAGCTTCAAACGGAGCATCGGCTATCACCGGTGCGGGCGCCAACACCGGCAGCAACAATCGTTCAACACGCAATTTGTTCACCTGGGACGATCACATCTATTGGTCGAAGGGGCGCCAGCAGATCGAAGCCGGAGTGTGGCTGCAACGGCTGCAGGCGAACGATCTTCTCGCGCAGGACCAATATGGACAAGCTTCCTTCAGCACCGAGCAGACATTCTTGCAGGGCACCGTCGCCACCTTCACGCTGGTTCCCGCGCCCACCGAGCTCGGCTGGCGTTCGCTGGAAGCCGCGGGTTTCCTCGAAGATACGATCAAAGTGACGCCCCGCTTCGAACTGCGCGCGGGCTTCCGTTCCGAGTCGACAAATGGCTGGAATGAATCGCAGGGCCGCGCCTCAAATTACGCGATTGTCAACGGTGTTCTGCAAACAACCCCCGTGGTCGGCAATTCCGCCTTGTGGACGAACCGGGCGAAATTTCTGCCCAATCCGCGTCTAGGCTTTGCATGGGATGTGTGGGGTAACGGCACAACCGCGCTGCGCGGCGGCGTCGGTTTGTATCACGGCTTGCTCGATACGCTCGATTACCGTACAGACCAGACTGCACCCTACAACACGGCCGAGTCGATCAAGAATATTGCAGTATCGAACCTGAGCTTCACGCCGGGAGTTCCGCCCCCGCCGACAGCCAAAGTTTCTCCGAGCAACGTGCAACCCGATCTGGCCACTCCCGCCGTTGTCTCCTGGAGCTTGCGGTTGGAGCAGCAGATCGCTCCACAAACGTCTTTCACGCTGGGTTATGTGGGCTGGCACGCCTACCATCAAATTCTGTCCGAAGACATGAATGAGCCCCTGCCGTCTTATACAGCTACGGGCCAAGTCTATTATCCCAGCACCACGCTTGCGAACCCGAACCTCGCCAATTCGACGTCCTGGGTCTCTGGCGGAGCCGGATTGTATAACGCACTGGAGGTCGATGTGCGGCACAGCTATTCCGACGGCTTCCAGCTCCGGGGCAACTACACCTGGTCGAAAAATCTCGACGACGGCTCGGCGTGGAATACCAGCGTGAGCGGCAACACGCCAGCTTACGTCGAGTTTCCCCTCAATCCGAAACTTGATTGGGGACCGGCTGCCACCGACGTACGGCAATCCGCATCGATCAACGGCAGCTACGATCTTCCCTTCGGGCCCAAGCGTCA
Organism: Acidobacteriaceae bacterium; assembly: GCA_030038435.1. Classification (GTDB taxonomy): domain Bacteria; phylum Acidobacteriota; class Terriglobia; order Terriglobales; family Acidobacteriaceae; genus Telmatobacter. The sequence goes on from JASHOY010000180.1 coordinate 5,367, forward strand.
ATTTCTCAACCATGGCCCTCGGCCCGTTGGTCTGATTACAGGTGGATGGACAGCCAGCGCCATTGTCACTCTGCAGACTGGATTTCCGTTTTCGCCGCAGCTCGGCTATAACCCCCCTGGCAATGGAGACACCCGGAATCCTATCCGCCCCGACTGGAACCCGAACTTTCACGGCAACCTCTATCCGCACACGGTTGGCGAGTGGTTCAACCCCAATGCATTTATCCAGCCCACGGTCACCGTCCCCAATCCTGCCGGTGGAAGCACCACCTACGGCACCTACGGCAACGTTCACCGCGATTCCCTCGTTGGTCCTGGTCTCTCTGAACTGGACTTGTCTGCCGCCAAGACCGCGCATCCGACGGAGCATCTCAGCGTGCAATTCCGCGCGGAGTTTTTCAATATCCTCAACCACACCAACTTCCTCACGCCTAATGAGGTCATTTACAGCTCGGCAACATCGGGAGTTTCGCCCACGGCAGGTGTGATCACCGCAACTTCAACGACGTCGCGCCAGGTGCAATTCGCAGCCAAACTCCAGTTTTAGACGTTTGCTGACGTCACGCAAAACAGTGCTGAACGCCGATTCGACCGCAGACGGGATAGAAAAATGACTTGATATTGTCGGGCTAACTGAATAAGCGCCGGTGGCGAAGTGGCTAACGCGCTGGTCTGCAAAACCAGTACTCACGGGTTCGATTCCCGTCCGGCGCTCCACTCATCAAGAGACGATTGTTTGAAGTAAGCTGCTGCCGTTCTCGGCGGGCACGGTGATCTGCCCGCTATCGGATTTCAAGTGTCTGGCTCCATGTGTTCAGTGCGGGCAAGCATCATAGCAAAAGCCATTCACTGCAATCCGCTAAAGTTTTGCCAGACTGTTCTGTTTCCGATCCTTGGTGGTCCATCAATGTCTGCAATTGGACCGGCGTTCTGACTGAAGCACGCGTGGCACGCGATTTAGAATCCAGCGTTTACTCAATGGGATTCAGCACTACATATCCACCCGAGTGGCTAATATAAATACTGTGGAAGATTACGGCGGGCAGCAGGCCGGCTGCATCGAACGCCAAGGAACGGCGCGATTGAACCACGTCCAGACCCTGGATCGTGGCTACACCGATTTTTATTTCGATTTGCGGATAGACGGTTGTCTCATTCGTTCCATCGCTGGTTTGAATGAGACCAGCCGATGGCCGAAGTGGAAGGAGATTTTGACCGGAAGTAAAGAGTTCCACCATTCTCGCGCCC
>JASHOY010000024.1 GCA_030038435.1 Acidobacteriaceae bacterium
CCTTGGCGAGCGTGGAGTAAAGAATGCCCGCATTCGGCCTGGCGATTAGCATCCCGGTAGGATTACCGTGCCTGTCACGCTGGATTTCCCCGCCCGGAGGATCAGGAGTGTCCTTGGTGTAGCCGACCGCCCGGAGAGCGGCTGCATTCAGCAGAGCGCGGTCGTAGAGATGGAGAACAAAAACGGGGGTATCTGGCGACACAGCGTTGATGTCTTCGAGTATCGGCATCCGCCTCTCGGCGAATTGAAACTCGGTCCATCCACCGACTACGCGCACCCACTGCGGGGCGGGTGTTCGATCCGCCTGCTCCTTGAGCATGCGCAGAGCGTCTGCCAGGGATGGCACACCGTCCCATCGCAGTTCCATGTTGTAGTGCAGACCACCTCGAATGACATGGAGGTGCGAATCATTCAGTCCGGGGATCACAACATGGCCTTTAAGATCGACAACGCCTGCATTCGCACCATAATCGCGCCGGAGCTGATCGCTGGTTCCTGTCGCTAGAATCTTGCCTCCCTCGACCACGAGCGCTTCTGCAAAATAAGGGCTCGCGTTGGTCGCAATCTTCCCATTCAAATAGAGCGTCTTTGTCATCGTAGAACCTCTCGAATAAGGTGAAGATGCTTAGTGGGAATCCGAGGTGGGCGGAACCCAGTCAGGAAAGGTCGTGGGAGCCGCGCCGTGCACCATCGTGTAGGCGTACTCAACGCCCATGCCATATGCGCCCGCATGGGACTTCACGATGTCCATAACACCGGCATACGTCTCGCGGAGAGCCCAGTCGCGCTGCCATTCGAGCATCACTTGAATCCAGGTCACGGCTTTCGCGCCCGCCTGCTCGACGCGGCGCATCGCGGCGTCATGCGTGCGAAGGTCGAGATCGCCACAAAGGTCTTCGACGACGTAGACTTCGTATCCATCTGCGATGGCCTGAACCGTCGGAAAAGTGACACAGACCTGCGTCCACAAGCCCGCGAGCACAATCTTCTTCTTGCCGCTTGTCTTCACGGCACCCACGAACTTCGAGTCATCCCACGAGTTCATGCTGCTGCGTTCGATAGGCACCTGGTCCGGGAACTGCGCGGCCAACTGAGGCCAGAGGTTCCCACTGAAAGCCCTTGTCTCAACCGTTGAAAGGACAACAGGCACATTGAAGAGTTTGGCCGCCTTTGAAAAGCCGACTACATTATTGATCAGCGTCTGGCGGTCAATGCTGGTGACGCCGAAGAGCGATGATCGATGAGCGTGATGACGCAATTCTCAGGTGTGAGCAATCCCTTTTCGCTTCTCTTTGCGAGCGGCATTTAATCGTCTCCCAGTCGTAATCGCAGTGCACAATATCAGAGCTGCGAACTGACAATAGCCGGAGAATGGAGGCCGAGCACGACACTTTCGGGTAGTCGCCGCATCACCTTAAAAGGTCTTGGGAGCAGAGGAGCAGTCGGCTCGGTGAATTGTTATTGAGCCTGAAACGACGGCCGATCGTGACGCCGGATTTCAGTTTGACCAGACGGAGAGACCAGCAAATCCAGTTTTCGTATCCCACGCGTGTCAAGAAAGACAGCTCCCGAACCACCGCTATTATTCAGAAATAGATAACTGGAAGCGCCGCCAGGACGATCGAATTTCACATGCGCCCCCTTGTCATCGATTTCAAGAGATGCCATGGGGCCAGATGATTTCGGATTGGTCAAATGAATTGCTCCGTAGCCATCGGCATCAACCGTCATCGTGATGCGCTTCTCTCCGCGTGCGTCGATAAGATCGACTGCCGGCACACCATTTGCTTCCGAGAAGGTTATGTAGGTTCGTCCAGATGCATCGACGATGCTGAGTTTCTGGAGGCTGAGAGCTTTCGGCTGCATCAGACGTGCCGTGGTCTTCCGTGTCACGTTGTAAGCTATGGTTCCCGCAACGACAGACGATAACACCACAACCATCAGAACACTGAAGCCGATCACGAGCTTTGTCTGCATATAGCATGTGCCTTTTGTTGAGAGAGACTCATAGCGTGCTCAGCGGTCGGAGACGCTGCCAAGTATCGGATTTCCCTTGACCGGCAGAATCCCGAGGGTCACAAAATATCCACGTGGGCATCAACTGGGTGATCGCCCAATCGGTTCTGAATCCTTTGAGGATGCAGGAGCCAGAATCGAAGCAGTGCATGGCACCATAGCGCATCGAGGCGCGCCTGCAACCACCCTAAAGTGGGGTCGGTCCGACGCCATGATGGGTGTCTCTATTTGCTCTGGGATGAGAGAAAATAGACACCTGCCGGAATACCCAGCATACTGTGTCGCGAAGGAGAAGAATTATGCTCGATCCGATAGTCGGACTTCACCATGTGACCGCCATTGCGTCCGATCCGCAGCGGAACTTGGACTTCTACACTGATTTGCTAGGTCTGCGGTTCGTCAAGCGAACCGTCAATTTCGATGATCCGGGCACCTATCATTTATATTTTGGGGACGACAGCGGAACCCCCGGCACAATTCTGACTTTTTTTCCATGGCCGAACGCAACTCGCGGAAGTATGGGGGTAGGTGAAACATCCGCAACTGCATTTCTTGTTCCCAAAGATTCTCTGCTCTATTGGCAGCAAAGGCTGTTGCAGGCTGGCGTTCCCGTAGAACACGGAGATCTTCGCTTCGGCGACGCCGTGCTCCGATTCTCAGATCCTGATGGGATGCGTCTCGAGTTGATTGGCCGCGAGATGTCTGCTGCGGAACGTGCACCGCGCACATCGAATGTCCCTAGGGAACACAGTATCCGCGGATTCTCCGGCGTGACGCTATGCGAAGCGGGGTTTGAAGGGACTGCGTCTGTTCTTACAAAGATGGGATTCACCCAATCTGCGCAGGAAGGCAATCGTTATCGCTTCTCTGCACCGGGTTCTGCGCTCGGAAGTCACGTTGACATCCTGGTGCAGACACAATTGATGTACGGAAGAATGGGTGCCGGGAGTGTTCACCACATTGCGTTCCGGGCGCCCGATGAAGAATCGCAACTCCGTTGGCGCGAGGAGATCAAGTCCCTGTCGCTCAATGTGACGCCTGTTCTGGACCGAACCTACTTCCACTCGATCTATTTCCGTGAGCCGGGGGGCGTGCTCTTCGAGATTGCAACCGATCCACCGGGCTTCACCTGGGATGAACCGATCGAATCTCTCGGTGAATCTCTGAAACTTCCAGCTTGGTATGAATCCAAGCGAAATGTCATCGAAGGCGTGCTCCCAGCGATTGCCCTTCCTCATCTGCGGGAGGGCCGAACATGAACTTGGGTTCCTCTCCACATGCTGGCGCTCAGGTTCTTGTGCAAGGAGTTCCTTTGGGTCAATCAAGCGCAGCAGTGATCCTGCTGCACGGGCGCGGCGGATCGGCACGGGACATACTCGGGTTGGCCCAAGCCTTTGCCCTTGACAACGTAACGTATCTGGCACCCGAAGCAACCGGGCATACCTGGTATCCAAACTCATTCATGGCTCCAATTACCAGCAACGAGCCATGGCTGTCGTCCGCCCTCGCCTTGATAGATTCGCTGGTGAGGCGGTGCGAAAATGCGGGGCTGGCAACATCAAGGGTAGGGATTACGGGTTTTTCTCAGGGGGCCTGTCTGGCGACAGAATATGTTGCTCGCCACCCGCAAAAATACGGAGCGTTAATTGGGTTCACGGGCGGCCTGATTGGCCCTCCAGGAGCGAGCCTTCATCACGATGGCAACTTGTCGGGGACAGCAATCTTGTTGAGCTCCGGTGATCCCGATCCTCATGTTCCCTGGTCACGAGTTGAAGAAACGGCTTCGCAACTCCGCTCGATGGGAGCTACAGTCCGGCTCCTGCATCATCCGGAACGTCCACATACGATTCTGAACGAAGAAATTCTGGCAGCGCGAAATCTGCTTCAAGGTGTCTGGGCAGATTTGTAGCACTCCACCCAATGGTCTGTTGCACGAACAGTGAAACACGTACGGGAGAAAAAACATGGCGCAGCTAACAGTGAAAGATGGTACCTCGATTTACTACAAGGACTGGGGCAACGGAAAGACGGTTTTGTTCTCCCATGGCTGGCCTCTTAGCGGCGATGCATGGGACCCGCAAATGCTCTTCCTTGGCCATCATGGCTATCGGGTCATCGCCCATGACCGGCGCGGACACGGACGTTCTTCCCAGCCCTGGAATGGATACAACAATGACACATTTGCAGATGATCTTGCCGAACTCATCGAGCATTTAAAGCTGACTGAAGTCACGCTCGTTGCTCATTCCATGGGCGGCGGTGAGATCGCACGCTATGTGGGGCGTCATGGGACGAAGAAGCTGGCGAAGATGGTCTTCATCGGTGCCGTGCCACCTCTGATGCTGAAAACGGAATCGAATCCAGGTGGTCTGCCGCTTTCCGTGTTCGACGGGATCCGCAATGGCATTGCTGGTGATCGGTCGCAGTTCTATAAGGATGTGAGCCTGCCTTTCTTCGGCTTCAACCGACCGGATGCAAAGGTGTCCGAAGGTGCGAAGGAACAATTCTGGCGCCTTGGCATGCAGTCTTCCGTGATTGGTTCTTATGACTGCGTCAAGGCATTTTCAGAAGATGATTTCACCGAGGACTTGAAAAAGATCGACGTTCCGACGCTCTTCATTCACGGCGAGGATGATCAGATCGTTCCTGTTAATGATGCCTCCGTTTTAGCGGTTAAGCTCGTGCCGAAGGCGCAGTTAAAGCTGATCCCGAAGGGGCCGCATGGCATCACTGTGACGCAGCCGGACCTCATCAACCACGAACTGCTGGCCTTCTTGCGGTCCTAACGCGAGTACTGCAGGCGGACATCGAGCCTGCTCCAGCACCACAACCACCGAGCAAAGGAGAGTGAGGGAGACTATGAACACCATTTCAAGAATTTTCGTGACCGGACTGATTGCCGTGAGTAGTCTGTCCCCTTTGGCGCTCGCTCAAGACGGCGCAGGGGGCGTTGCTGTCGGCCCCCAATACGATACAACCCATGTCTATGTTGCTCCTTCTGACGTGGACGCCTTTGTTAAGAGCTTCCTCGGCACCTTCGGAGGCAAGAGCACGCCCCAGGTTATTGTCACCGTCACGCCCACTCCCAGCAAGACGAGTTCGCAGCTACTACAGACACCCGTCGGAACCGTTTCCCTCTTTGGTTTCAGAACACCGATTCCTGTCCCATTTGGTGAAGAGCGAACAGGATATCTGGTTACGAATATGACCACGGCCATCCGAAAGGCGCGATCTGACGGCGCGAATGTGATCGTGACGCCCTTTCCCGATCCAATCGGCGTGGATGCCGTTATTCAGTGGCCTGGCGGAGTCAACATGCAACTCTACTGGCACACGAAGAAGCCACTCTACGCTCCTTTCGCACATATTCCGGAGAATCGAGTCTATGTTTCTCAGGATCGAGTAAAAGAGTTTGAGAATGCATTTTTGAAGTTTTCAGGTGGCAAGGTCGTATCGGATGCCGCTGTCCCTGCGGCAGAGATCGGCGATTCAACTGGGACTATCCATCTCATCCGCGTTACATCTCCCTTCGGTAAGATGGCGATCTTTGTCACGAACGGTCATCTCGTCTATCCGTATGGTTCTGAAACAACTGGCTATGAAGTCGATGACTTAACGACTACCTTGGCTAAAGCACGATCGCTCGGCGTGGTTGTGCTGGTTCCGCCTGCAGTGTTCGGCGATCGCAAGAGCGCGATGGTGCGCTTCCCGGGCGGATATGTAGCGGAGATCCACCAGATCGTCGGTTCACACTGAATTTGCCGGTCTTTCAATACCAAAGCGGCATCCATCCGATGGATGCCGCTTTGGTATGCTCATCGTGGTGTTCCACAGCTCCCGAGAGCGGAAACTCCCCTCTAAAGCACAACCCGGCGTCTTCCAAACAATACGGAATCGACGGAGTAGGCCCCCGGTCCCATCATGGCGATAACTCCACATAGCAGAAGCATGACGATGCAAACGCCGGAAACAGTTGCGTGGTGGGAGACAAGAAGCACGAGGCCGCCGACAACGACGGCAATGCCGCATAACGCTGTAACGATGCCAAGGCTCAACCCCACACCAATTGCACCAACTAGAAGAGCTCCGATAGAAGGCTCCACGAAGATGCCTTGCTTTTGCGCCTCCATGAGTAGAAGAGCAGTGACGGAACAGCGCAGTAAGAGAAGAGCAGTTCCGTGGATTCCGCGCGGATAATGATGCAAGCTCTCCATGAGCCAACAAATACTCCGGAACTCTTTCCGACTGTACCCCGCTCGGGGTTGTGCTGCATCCCCCCTTTCGGGTGGTTGTCGCAAGGATGGCACCTCTTATGCTTTACTTTTCTCTATGGATTGGGTTGTTCCGCTCGGAGTCGGCGACTATGGCACTCGACCTTCCCAAAATCCGTGTTCTGTGCGTAGATGATCATCCGCTGGTGCGGGATGGGATCGCTTTCGCGTTGCAGATGCAGAAGGACATCGAACTGGTCGGCGAAGCCGCCAACGGAGAAGATGCCGTTTCCGAGTTCCGAAGGCTGCGTCCAGACGTCACGCTTATGGACCTGCGGATGCCTGTCCTCGATGGATGTGAGGCTATTGTCAGGATTCGGCAAGAGTTCCCAAAAGCGCGGTTTATCATTCTGACTACCTATTCGGGCGACGTTCAGGCCGCGCGTGCGTTCAAAGCTGGTGCTTCCGGTTACCTCCTCAAGAACATGCTTCGGATGGAGCTTGTTGACACGATTCGAGAAGTTCATCGCGGCCTGCGCAGAGTTCCTACCGAGATCGCCACTAGCTTGGCGGAACGTCTCAGCGCTGACGATCTTTCCGACCGAGAGGTTCAGGTTCTTCGTGCTGTTGCTGCGGGAAACTCGAACAAGATCATCGCCAACACGCTCGAAATATCCGAAGATACCGTTAAAGGTCACATGAAAAACATCATGGCAAAGCTGCAGGCAAACGACCGTACTCATGCCGTCCTGATCGCCATGAAACGAGGCTTTCTTGAAGGATGATGGCCCCTCCAGGCAAATAGAACATGCGCGCCTTACTACATCCGATACGGACTCTGAGAGCGTGCAATCTCCTTTTCGTATTGTTCCTCCCGTTCCTCTCCACCTCCGTCAGTTTCGCTCAGACCTCTGAGCAGCCGATCGCCGATATCTACCATACAGGTTGGACCACCAGAGATGGAGCGCCACGGGGCGTTACGAGCCTGGCGCAGACGCGCAACGGATATCTTTGGATCGGCACGATTCTTGGGCTCTATCGCTTCGACGGTTCCCAGTTTTCGCAATATCCAGATCCAGCAGGTTCATTTAGTCTCCCCAGCAACAACATCACTGCACTTGCGGCCGACGGAAAAGACGGGATCTGGGTGGGTTACGATCATCGCGGTCTCTCTCATCTGTTTCGGGGCGAGATCGTCAACGTTGATCTTCCATCTCCCTTTGAGAGCAGCTCAGTGGATGGCATTTTCTGTTGCGCCAGAGGGTCGGTATGGGTTCTTGCCGGCGATACCATTCTGCGTTGGCACAATGCGTCGTGGGAGAATTTCGCACAATCGCATGATCTTCCGCGCGCCATATATTTTTCCCTGTTCTTCGACACCCGGGGAAATATCTGGACTTCCTCGCGACATGGCATCTACGAATTGCAGGCGGGCGGAGCGAAATTTGCCCAAGTTCTGCAAAACGTATTTTCTGTAACGCAGTTTGCAGAGACTAGAGATGGAACGCTTTGGATCAGCGATGGCTGGAGAAATGCACGACCATTGACATCGAGGTGTTCGCATCTGAGCGTTCCTCTCCGTGGCACTGCCGCATTGCTTTTCGACACTACTGGAAAGCTCTGGATCGGAACCGACGGGCACGGGGTTGAACGTGTCAACCTTACCGGTGCCCCGTGCCGTTTCCCGTCGGCACCGGAACCTTTTACTGCCTCGAATGGTCTTACGTCTAACGTAACCCATGTCCTTCTTCAGGATCGCTTCGGGAATGTATGGGTGGGAACGGACATGGGCATCGATCGATTCCGAATAAGGAGGTTCCTGGCGTTTGGGGATCAGGAATTCAAGTTCTATCCGGCACTCGTAACAGCTCCAGATGGATCTGTGTGGATCGAGGAACAAGGGAGATCGCTGATACACGTTTCTCGATCTGGTGTGCTGAAAGTAGGATCGGTACACGATGTTTCCCCGCTGGCTTCCGACTCAGAATCGGGAGTATGGTTTCTCGATTCTTGGACCCATCATCTTATCCATTACAGCCGCGAGAATCGGAGGGACCGGATTGTAAATCCGCCTTCGGGGCTTCAGGACACCGCAGCCCAAAGCATCGTCTCGAGACCGGACGGGTCTCTGCTTGTCGCATTCGAGGGAAATGGGCTTTGGTCGTATTCAAAGAAGTGGAGTCTCCTGAGTACGCTTCCTCAGAAGACCCCAACAGTCTTGATGCAGGATGGGAATACCACATGGATCGGATACTTCAACAATCTGGTGTTCGAGCTGGATGGAAGCCACCTACAGCGATACGACTCCGGCGATGGCATTGACCTTGATACTCCGCTTGTAGTGACTCGTCATGATTCGACTCTATGGCTCGGAGGCACCGCGGGTGTCGATTTCATGAAGACTGGGCACTTCCATACTCTGCATGTTCGGGCGCCTGAAAGGTTTCGTGGAGTTTCTGGACTTGTCTACGATAACCAAGGCAATCTCTGGTTGAATACGGGATTCGGTGCCATGCAAATTCCGGCTACAGAAGTCTCCAAAGCTCTCAATAATCCCGAGTACAGAGTGATCACGAAAGTTTACGGAACTACCGACGGCGTGATTGGCATTCCGGCACAGACAAGACCTGTGCCCTCTCTGATTAAGGATGGCGATGGACGGCTCTGGTTCGCGACCGCTGGAAACCTAGTCACGCTCTCACCCGAGGTGCTGACCTCGCCGCGTCCGGAACCGATTCTTGATCTGCAAGCTGTCCGCATCAACGGCAAACAGACTGTCGTACCGGATCAGGAAGGAGATCCGCTCGTCCTCGACGGCGGCAGAGAAAACCGCATTGAATTTGAATTCACTGCAGTCGATCTTGACCATCCGAACCACATTATTTATCGCTATCGACTTGCGGGGGAAGATAAAAACTGGCAGATGGCTGGACGCAACCACATAGCGACCTACTACAGACTTCATCCAGGAACCTATCGCTTTCAGGTAGCCGCCACGAACGGCGAAGACCATTGGGTGGAGCTTACGTCTCCATTCGTCTTCAGAATCAGGCCAACCTTCTATCAGACGACATGGTTCATGGTCGCGTGCTGGATAATCGGTCTCTTATGCTTCTGGCTCTTATATTTGGCGCGGGTTCGATATGTCAGCGCGAGACTTCGCGACCGCATCGAACAGCGCTCTAATGAACGGCTGAGAATTGCGCGCGAGCTGCACGATACTCTCCTTCAGTCGATACACGGTCTTATGCTGCGCTTTCATTACGCCGCGGATTCCTTGCGACAAGATGACCCGTCGCGGCCGGCTCTTGAAGCCGCCCTCAAGCGAGCCGATGCGCTGATTCTTGAAGGGCGAAACAGTGTTCAGGATCTCCGAGGGGAGGCTGACAAAGCTCGACGGCTGTCGGAGATGCTGGCTGAAGCGGTCAAGGATGTTCCTTTGGGAGACGCTCCAACTGTTCAGATTATCGAAGAAGGAATCGCCTACCCCCTTCGCCCCATGGTTCAGGAGGAGTTCTGCAAGATCGGTCGAGAAGCGATCCACAATGCTCTTCATCATGCAAAGGCGGCTAATGTGCGCGTTGAGGTTCGTTATGGGAGGCAATTCTTCTGGCTTATCTGCCGGGATGACGGCATCGGCATTCCAGACGAAATCGTTCAAGTCTTAGGTGGGAATGGACACTGGGGCCTCAAAGGAATGCAGGAGAGAGCTCGTTCGATTGGCGCAACCCTCAATATCTGGACGAGCGAAGGCAACGGAACGGAAGTCGAGGTACGGCTATGCGGTTCTGCTGCCTACAATAATCTGTCAAGCGTTTGGAGCAGGCTCTTTGCACGCACACAGAAGGCCTACTGAGGAGACCGGTACGAGTTGATTGTGGATTCTTGCGACGGTGCCGGACGTCCATCGAATGACGTAAGGAGAGAACGTGAGCGACGCGATAAAGCCTTCAGGATCGCCTCATGTGTTGATCGTAGGGGGTTCACTCACCGGGCTCACTTGCGCGCTGGTTCTCGCCCGGCATGGCATCGCTTCAACGGTGATCGAGCAGGTCGCTGCGGCAAACCGGTCCGGAGGCGGCCTCGGGGTCGACCGAACCTTGTTGAGAAAGGTGACCGGACTCGACCCGTTTGCCGACTCACTCGTACCAGAACTTCCTGTAGTTCTTTCATACCGAGAGTCCACGTCCTGGCTGGCTTTGCACAACTGGCTCCGCGACAACGCATTGCAGGAACAACTGATCACTCTCACAGAAGGGTCACAAGTAACGTCCGTTTCATCAGATGACGGCGCAGCCTATGCGTACACCTTGAGTGGACAGACTCTTACGGGTGACATTCTTATTGGCTGTGACGGCTACAGAAGCCTCGTAAGAACAGTTGTGAACCCAAACAAACCCACTGCCGCTTATGCCGGATATATGCTTTGGCGTGGTTTGGTTAATGAGCGCGAATTGCCCAGTGACACCCCTTGGGCCGATGAAGAGGACAGCTTCGGGTTCATTGATCGTTCCGGCTACCGCCTCATCGCCTACCCTGTTCCGGGAACTGATGGATCGTTACGGCAAGGTGAACGTCAAGTCAGCTTCGCTTGGTATGACATGCACAGAAATGACCTTTTGCGAGACGCAGGCTGTATTAGCAGCGATGGAGTCGTCCTTCGAACATTGACTTCACCGATGATTTCGCCGGCCGTTCGGCGCGAGCTTGGCCTTATTGCCGAATCGAACTGGCCGGACCCCTGGCGCCCGCTCGTTCTTCATGCAATCAAGAGTGATGCGCTTTTTGGAACTCCCATCGCTGAGTACGATCCTCCTGCGGTCATCCGAGGAAGACTGGCTATAGCCGGGGACGCCGCTCACGTCGCCTCTCCAATGACCGGGCGGGGATTTCATACAGGCGTGGAGGACGCCGCGTTTGTTGGGGAGAGCTGTCGGGAAAGCCTCTACCGGAGAGGCATTCTCGACGCTGCCGCGCTGCTCACATACTCCGGGCATCGGCTACCCGCGGCTAAAACGCTAGCAAGCCGGTCGAGGGAAGCTAGTAGACAATACCTTCAAATTGCCCTCAAATTCCTACATAGATCTGAGCCATGTAGGTAGATTGGTGCCCTTAAGATGAACCTGCTTAGTGTACGAACGAAGTTGTTGAACACGCTTTGGGGCACAATGTGCGCTCTGCGGCAAATGATTCAGTGCTATCGGGAACTGACCGACCGCGACGCCTCCCAACAGTTGTGGTTCGTTCCCACTGTCGACCGCGACGGCGAGAAGATGTTCAACCCCCCTTGAAGCCTGGCGGCTCTTTTTTATGAAGGAACCTGCTCGATCCGCTCGTTCCACCCAACTCTATAGAGCAAGATCCCTGCGCAGCTACAGCGCACAGGTCAGTCAATTTGAAAGGAATGTCATGAATACACGTGTTTCCAAGACGAAACGAAGCAAAATCCTTAGCCTGGCAAGCGAAGCAGCATTTGTTGGACTTCTCGCATTGATGCCATTGTCAGGAGCAGCGCAGAATAATCCGCCACGAGGTTTGCATGTCCACAACATTGTCCTGGTTCACGGAGCATGGGCGGACGGCTCCAGTTGGAGCAAGGTCATCCCGATTCTTGAGTCGAAGGGCTTTCACGTTACGGCGGTTCACCTCCCGTTCACCACATTGGCCGACGACGTAGCGACGGTAAAGCGGACCTTAGCCCTCCAGGACGGTCCGGTACTATTAGTCGGCCACTCGTATGGTGGTGCTGTCATCACAGAGGCCGGCAATGATCCCAAGGTCGCGGGCCTGCTCTATGTCGCCGCGTTCGCTCCTGACAGCGGGCAGTCTGCCGGCGATCTAAACAACGAGTTCCCGGCACCGCCCGGCGACAAAGAATTCCGCCCCGATGCCCAGGGCTTCCTGAGCCTGACGTACAAGGGGATTGCAGAAGACTTCGCCCCGGACCTTTCATCGGCCGAGATCAAAATCCTGGCTGCAACTCAGGGCCAGGTCAGCGGACCCAACGAGCTAGGAGCGAAGGTGACAAAAGCCGCATGGCGAGACAAGCCAAGTTTCTACATCGTCGCGGATCACGATCGCATGATCGCACCGCAACTAGAAGAGAAACTCGCACAGCAAATGCATGCAAAGACAATTCACATCCCCTCAAGCCACGTCGTGATGCTTTCTCACGCGGCTCAAGTGGCCGAATTTATCGCTTCGGCGGCCAAGTAGCGGTAAAGGGCCTTCGGTTCGTAGGCCCGGCTTATCGATCTTGTCCATTGCGCGGAAAATGTAGCAACTGTCGGATTAGAAACGGTCATTTGGGGCGGAGTCCGCAAAAGATTTCTCTGTCCTGCTAGGGGATGCGGGCGTTGCCGTTCTCTATTACGGTGTGATCTGTTATGGTCGTGCGGGAGACCAATTGCTTATTCACGGCTCTTCCGCGAGCCGCATGCTTCGCGCAATGGGCGCAGGAGGCAAAGCGTATATTACGGTCACGCGAGTAGATGGGTTAGTGCTGGCGCGTTCGATCTTCAATCATTCGATGAATTGCCGTTCGGTGATGGTGCTTGCCAAGGGAACACTCATCAACGAGCCAAGGATAGCAGAAACAATGGACTAGCTAGGAGGGTGGTCATGAAGCAAGCGATCAAGGATGTGGTGTTGGTACACGGCGCCTTCGCCGATGGATCGGGCTGGGAACCCGTCTTCAACATTCTCAAGCAAGAGGGCTACAATGTCGCCATCGTCCAGCATCCCGAGACGTCTTACGCCGAGGACGTGAAGTTCACGAAGGCGGTCATCGATCGGCAGCAGGGGCCGGTCGTCCTGGTGGGCCATAGCTACGGCGGCGCCATCATCACGGAAGCCGGCAATCATCCGAAGGTCGCCGCGCTCGTCTACATTGCCGCTTTTAGCTTGGACGTGGGAGAGAGCTGCGTATCGATTGAGCAAGCTGTGCCCCCCGCCGCCAAAGGCATCAAAGGGACTGATGACGGCTACTTCTACATCGATCCAGAGGCTTTCCATGCGGATTTTGCTGGGGACCTACCGGAGGCGCAAACAGCATTCATGGCCGCATCACAAGTGCTGATCTCAGCCGACTCCTTCACGCACAAGGTCACGAATCCCGCGTGGAAGTCGAAGCCCGCCTGGTACATGGTGGCCACCGAAGACCGGTCTATCAACCCAGAGCAGGAACGCATGATGGCGAAGCGCATGAATGCGAAGACGGTGGAAGTGAAGTCCAGCCATGTCGCTTACATGTCTCACCCCAAGGAGACCGCGCAGCTCATCGTAGAAGCCGCCAATTCCGTCCATCCCAAGGGGTAGTTTGCGTTGTAGGAAAATCCAGTTAACGACCGCATCACCATCAACGGACGTGGCGGCAGCTTCTTCGCATACATCGCTGAACCGAAAGCCTCCCCGGCTCCTGCAGTGGTTGTCCTGCAGGAGCTGTTCGGCGTGAACGCGGACATTCGCCAGCATTGCGATGAGCTGGCGGAGCAAGGATTTCTTGCCGTCGCACCAGATCTGTTCTGGCGTCAGGAGCCAGGTGTCGATCTGAGCGTGACCTCCGACGCTGACTGGCAGCACGGCTTCAAGCTCTACGGAGCCTATAACCGTGATGCCGGTGTCGAAGATATCAAAGACACGATCAAGGCAATACGCGGTTTTTCGGAATGCAACGGCAAGTCGGGATTCTGGGATATTGCCTCGGCGCTCTCATGGTCTTTCTGACATCGGTGCGCGGCGGCCCTGTCGATGCGGCCGTCGCCTTTCATGGCGGCGATACCGACAAATATCTCGATGAAGCCGAAGGCCTTCATGCGCCTCTTCTGATGCATCTGGCCGAAGAGGATGAGTTCATTTCTAAGGCTGCACAGGCTGCGATCAAGAGTACATTGGCGAAGAAATCCAATGCGACGATCTACAGCTACCCAGGCCAGAGCCATGCGTTTTCGCGGCATAACGGAGCGCACTACAACGCTGAGGCTGCAACAGTCGCGAACGAGAGGACAAGTGAGTTCCTACATCGTCAGTTGATGTAAGCCGTGCAGTAGGCCATCGAGAAACATGCTCAGGCTGGATCGGGGGAAGGTGCAGGAGGAGGAACTGGACTCCTGCAGCGCAGCCGGCGAGTGAAGGCCGGAGTAGAGCGAATGGAGGTGCAGGGGGAAAACAGCATGTGTTCCCCCTGCCGATTTTGCGGACACGAAAACGAAGGGCGGCCTGGGCCGCCCCTCATGGAGTGGTAGTGAGAGTGGTCTATGCGGCCTTTGGGGCAGGTTTAGCAGTGGGCGGGGCCGCCTTCTTTGCCTTCTCCTTGGCGGCGAACTCCTGCCGCACCTTCCGACCGATGGCATCGGTGTCCACCTTGTAAGCCGTCGCTGCATCCTTCAGCACAGCAGCGGCATTGCCGCGTGAGGCCACAATGAGAATGGTGGACTCCACCAGCGCACGGGAGAGTGTGCTTTCGTCGGCGCGGCGAAGGAATGCACCGAAAGCCTTCTTGACGCCTCCGTCATCCCTCTTCTGCCGGATGCCGTGCTGCCGCGCCAGTGCCTCGACGTGCTTTTCATCCATTGTGCCTACGAGCTTCTCGACAATGAAAAGCAGGTCACGCTTGAGGAGACGCACAGGCACAGCAGAGCCGATGGCAGAGAGAACGCGAAGGCCGGTGGTGCTGGCAATCGCTTCCTCGCGGCGGCGCTTGGCTTGCTCGGCCTTCCATGCCTCATCGTCGCGGCTGGTTTGCTGCTTCGGATGATGTACCGGGCAGGCGGGATTGGCGCACACCTTATGGATGGTGCCCACGTCGTTCCCCTCGGTGATGATGGCGTCCGTGGCGAACTTGCACACCTTGAACTCGGGGCGTTTGGCCTCGTCCTTCGACTTCGGTTTCTCGTCCCGAATCGCGGTGTACTTGTTGCGCGGAAGCACTGGGCTACCTTCCTGCTGCTGGCCGTACGCCGTGCTGATCTGCACCAGTCCCGGTTTTGCAGCAACGCTGCTGGCGATGTGTGCCTGTACCTTGCTTGCGTAGCATGTCGGGTCGGTGCAAGCGTCCTGCTTCCCGAAGTCGGTAAAGAGTAGCTCGTTGCCTCCGGTACGCTTGGGGCAGTCGGCACAACTGCCCGCTGAGGGCACAAGCTGCGCGTCGCGTTTGTTGAACGGCGCGTCCTTCAACACCAGCAGGATATTGCTATCAATCCAGAACTGAAGGTTGCGGACGGGCAGCAGGATGCGCGTGGGCTTTGAGCCGTTGTTGTAAACCTCTTTGAAGCAAGCAGAGAGCGCGGTTTCCTGTTGGTCGGCGGGAAGGCGCGACAACAGCAAAGCATGGCCTACGCCGATAGTTTCAGCATAGAACGCTTCGACGGCTGCGGGAACAAGGTCAACCAGCTTGAGGCGCTGCGCTACGAATGAGGGAGTTTTGCCCACTTTCGCCGCGATCTGCTCGATCGTGTACTTGGGTTCCTCCAAGTCCAACAGGGCGCGGAACCCCTGCGCCTCTTCCATTGGGTGAATCTCGGCGCGAATCAGGTTTTCCACCAGTTGCGCGGCCAGCGCTTCGGCATCGGAGAGATGAACGACGCGAACGGGAACGGTGCTTTGCTCGGCCATCTGCGCTGCGCGGTAACGCCTTGCCCCGGCAATGATTTCAAAACCATTCTCGGTCAGCGGGCGCACAAGCAAGGGAGAGAGAATGCCCTGGGCGCGGATGCTCTCGGCCAATTCCTTCAAGGCGGTTTCCTCGAAGGTACGGCGCGGGTTGGTCTTCGACTCGTTCAGCAGGGACAGCGGGACATCGCGGTATTCAGTAGCGTTGACGACTTGGGTTTGCATGATGATGTGCTCCTTTCGAGCGGTTGAGGGTGAATGGAAACGGAGCGGAGACACGCTGTCGGTCCCGCTCCGAGGGGAGCGGACTAGCCACGAATGCACTCGTCCGTGAAGGCTTCCACGAATCGCTGTGCGTTCAGGTTCTTGTCCCAAAGCGCGGCGAAGTTCTCGTGCTGTGCGTGTAGCTGCGAGTGATAGCGGTAATTGTCGTCCCGAATGAAGCGACTCCACTGCTCGATGCCCGCGTAATCGTTACGCCAGTAGAAGGGATTGAGTGAACCCCAACGGCTGACCTCGAAACACATCTCCGGGTCGCGCATGGCATCGCCGTTCTGTTCGCCGTAGTGCGCGACAGAGATAGCTGGTAGACCGCAGGGGCCGGATTCGTCCATCGCCTCGATGACAAGCTCCATATGGGGCGGGTTGTCGATCTTGAGGTAAAGGCCGGGGTGCCATCCTCCGGCCAGCTTGATGAGTTTAAGTACGGTCTGCATCACGCCACCTCCGCGAGCTCATCGGTGGTGGTCTGCGCCGCTTCTTCCTCGATAGGCGGCTCCAGAGCGGCGAGGATGACATTGGCCGTCTGTTGAATCACTTCCAAGCTCTCGGCCAGCAGCGAGGCGTTACCGTGGTAAAGCTGGATGTAGTCGGCGGAAGCGTTACCCGTCATCAGTCCAACAGCCTTGCCGACAACGAAGGCCACGGCCTCGGCCTCCGTCTCGCGCACGGTCTTGGTGGTTGCGGTGCGCCGCTCTGCCTTGTGCAGCAGTTCGTGCGCCGTCTCGTGTACCAGCGTCGAAAACTCCTCGGCCTTTGACTGACCGCTGAGAATAGCGATGCGCCCGCCGTAGCTCATACCAAGCGCGCCCTGCAAGTCGTCCCTGTAGACAAGCTGAACGCCTTTGCTTTTGAGGAAGGCGGCCAGACGGTCGATGTTGTGGCCGGGGTCGCCGGAGACTTCATGCGGGGCGGGCAGGTCTACGCCATCGGTCTGCGAAACATCGAAGACGTAGGCATTGCGGAAGCCGACTAGAACACGCTCGTTCTGCTTGGTAATGTCCTTGTCGGCCTCCTCGTCCTTCTTGCGGCGAACGCCGACGATGGGAGCAAGGATGCGGATGCCTTTCTGTCCGGCCTTCACGTTGCGCCCCATGTTCTTCCACGTCCAGAAGCCCGCTACGCGGGTAGCGGTCGGCATCTGCCGTGCGATCTCCAGCACATTGCCAAAGCTGTAATTGTGAAAACGGCTCATGGCCGTGAGGTAGTGCGTGAGGGCTTCGGAGTGTCCGGCCTCCAACTGCTCAATCAGCAGCTTGATATTGGCGGCGACAAGTTCCTGTTTGGTGGAAGGCTTTTTGCTGTCGATGGTCGTTATGGTGGTGGTGGCTGTGCTGCTCATGGTGTTTTCTCCTTTGCGGTTGCTGTTGCCTTTGTTTTTCATGCCGTGCGCGGCATGTACCTACATGCCGAACGCCTCCTGGCGAAGGCGGGGGGTAGCAAGTGCAAGGAGAGGGGGATCACCCACCCTGAAGCGCAGCGGAAGGGCGAAGGGCTGCACAAGCGGAGCGCGGAAGCCTGGGGAGACTCCTTGCGCGCGCGAGGGGAGGCCACCCCTTAGCGAGGCTTGTCTTCCTTATTCGTGCGCGTCAGCGCACAGGAATTGTGAGGGTGGGCGTTGCGGGCGGGAACGGCCCGCTGAGGTGGGTGGCGAAGGACTCTAGGCCGGAGCCAGGGCGGAAACTTCCGCCCTTCTGCTGAGAAAGTCGGAAACAGGGAGAGTTCTTCGGAAGTATTTGGCTCAGCCGGTAGTTTCTAAAAGCGAGAAGTACACCTAGCAATTCTTGACTGGCAACTGTCTATCGGAAAGCTCTACGCAGGACTGTCGTTCTTCGCAGAGTGGCATCGTCGGAATGAGACAATGGATATGAATACATGGTGGTATGGCGAAACTCCATCTAACGCGACCCCAAGCACTCTTGCACGATGTGCGTGCCCTCATCACGGAGGCACAGCGGCAGACGGCCGCGGCCGTCAACGTCGGACTGACGATGCTCTACTGGCGGATCGGGAAGCGCATTGGGGAAGAGTTGCTCGGTGGCGAACGGGCAGCCTACGGGGAGCAGATTGTCGCCACGCTGTCGCGACAATTGGCATCCGAGTACGGTCGTGGTTATACAAAAAAGAACCTGCACCGGATGATCCAGTTTGCGGAAGTGTTTCCGGACGAAGAGATTGTCGCCACGCTGTGGCGACAATTGAGTTGGTCTCATTTTCGGGAGCTGCTTCCTCTGGACAAGCCCTTCCAGCGGGACTTCTACGCGGAGATGTGCCGGATCGAAGGGTGGAGCGTTCGCGCTCTGAGCGAGCGCATCGACTCCATGCTGTATGAGAGGACTGCCTTGTCGAAGCAGCCGGAGGCGCTTATCCGGCAGGAACTAGCTGTTCTGCGCAGCAAGGGACAGGTGAGTCCAGCCCTGGTGCTGAAAGATCCATACGTGCTGGATTTTCTCGGGCTGACGGACCGTTTCCTCGAACGGGATCTGGAAGACGCGATCCTGCGAGAACTGGAGACGTTTCTTTTGGAGCTGGGCGTAGGGTTTTCGTTTGTCGCGCGGCAGAAGCGTATCCAAGTCGACGGGGACGATTTCTACATCGACCTGTTGTTCTACAACCGAAAGCTGAAGCGATTGGTGATTGTAGAGCTGAAGCAAGGAAATTTCAAGCCGGAATACAAAGGACAGATGGAGCTTTACCTGCGCTGGCTGGCACAGCACGAACGGGAGCCGGAAGAAGAGCTGCCGCTTGGCATCATCTTGTGCGCCGGAAAGAATACGGAGCAGATCGAGCTTTTGGAACTCGGGACTGCCGGTATCCATGTGGCTGAGTACCTCACCGTTCTACCGGCGCCGGAGGTTCTCCGCGCAAAGCTGCACGAAGCGGTCGAGACTGCACGTTTGCGGCTGGAAGGCCGAAGCGACTAGCAGATACGCTGCGAATGGCACACGGTAGGCTCCCCGGTTGGAAATGCAGGAATTGCGAGCTCGCGCTATTCGGCATTCTTCCGAGCCACGTTGGCGGTGAGCGACCCATCTCACCTCGGCCTATTCGAATCTTTTCAACACAAGAGATGTGCCCTGGTATGAGGTCGGCGATGAGGACGTGCCTGTATAGCACCTAGCGGTTGCTGCGTCTGCCCTTCTTGTTGGATGATGGATGCGGGACGGGTACGCACCGTCCTGGGGCGTGGAAACCCCTGTCGAAACTATGGTGTGCCACTGAGTTGGCGCACTGAGATCTCCCTTACCTTTGCGGTCGGGGAGCCTGTGACGTATGTCCAGGCCCCTAAAGCTAAAGGTCACGGGGACCGTGTTTCGACGGTTTTTCCAACTCCCCGACCTCGGGTTCTTAGGGCATTCTGCGGGGGCGCACCGCAGATGTTTCCCGTAACCCAGCGGAGGAGTCCTGGTGCGTCTTTCCAAAATTAGGACATTTCCTCATTCACACGCAGCGGTGGAGCGTGCTTCACTGAGTGCTACGTCTTCACACCTCGCCTTTTATATCTGCGGTGCGCCTTGCAACAGGAGTTCGGGATGACCGAACCGCGCCAACTTGTTTTTCAGCGTGACGATAAACTACAGCAGCTCTTGCCGGTGGCCTGTAGTGTTGCGGTGTCTTGTTATGAACCGCCAGAAATTCAAGAGCTCGTCGCTGCGACGCTGCAAGGCACGTTTCAATCTCTCGCCCGAACGGGTATGGATCTGAGGGGATTGGACGGAGTAACGCTGACGGCAGATTGCGCCGCGGCATCTACCGCGATCCAGACACTACCCGAAGGCCAGCTTCCGCTGGAAGCGGGGGAGCAACCGAACACAATGGAGATGGCGCGAACGGTGCCGGTATGGCGAGGCGACGAGTTGCGATTCCACATTGTCATGCGAGCCGGCCTCGGTATCGGAATGCTCAACGGCGACAACGGAATGCAAGCTCTGGCATTCGCGTGCCTGGCTCACGAGGCGGCTCATGTCGAGCACGAAGGTCATTTGTATCGCAGATTCCCGGAAATCTACGGGAGACCGATACCCTGTGGTGACCGTGCCTGTCAGACGTTCCTTAAGGCGATGGATGTCTGGAGCGAATACGCAGCGTGTCGATCTTCTGCGATGTTCCGTCCGGAAGCCGCTGAAGAGTTTGAGAGGGTCTTCTGCCGCGCGTTGGAAGACAGCTTCTCGGCCTGCGAGCAGCGAATCAAAGAGTATCGGGAAGGTGGCGATATTCCCAACGGCTTTATAGACATCCAGCAACTTTTTGGAGATGTCTTCGTCTGCGCCGGTTATTTTCTCGGGCATGTGGACGGACTCGGACTTCAAATAGAACAAAATGCGCCTCAAGCGTCGGCATTCCTTGCGAAGCATCTTGAGATTGGAAAGCTGATATACCGCCTGAGACAGACGCTGGACGAACTATGGCGTAACGAGTACGAATGGCCGTCCATCGAAGTTTTCTCGCCCATTTACGAAATTATCTGCGCGATGATGGCTCTCCACGGTCTTATCTTTGTAAAGACCGCGACGGAATGGCGCATCGTGATGCGCGGAAACGAATCGTGACGAAGC
>JASHOY010000181.1 GCA_030038435.1 Acidobacteriaceae bacterium
TGGCAGTCGTTCAGTGTGTTTATGGATTACAGAGGCAACGCTGAGTTCAATCCTCTTGAAGATCAAGAGACATTTCTTCATATCTACGTGGTTGTTTCCTACCGGGACATCTTCGGAAAGATGCCGGATGCCGTCATGCATCTGTTGTGGCATGAAGACGTTGAAATCGTTGAGGACGCAGTAGTTAACCAAAACGAAAATGGCGAGGAGTACACCTCCGATTTGCAGCTTGACCATTCGAAGTGGATTCGGATAGATCCACCACAAAACCCAAATTAGGACACTACCCGCCCGCGCGCGAAGCAATTCCCATTCCTCAGGTTATTGCGAATCGATGCGCCTGGCGGAGTCAATCCCTCCCCTCAGGAAGCTGGAAAGGCGTTGAAAGGAACTGCTCGTGCGGTCGAGAAGCACCGTCGAATCGA
Organism: Acidobacteriaceae bacterium; assembly: GCA_030038435.1. GTDB lineage: Bacteria > Acidobacteriota > Terriglobia > Terriglobales > Acidobacteriaceae > Telmatobacter. The sequence goes on from JASHOY010000181.1 coordinate 426, forward strand.
AAATCCTGCGGCTCGTCATTTCCACCCGCCGCCGCGATTCCACCATCATCCGCCGCGACTCCTCAACTACAACGCGCGACGATGCAGCGATCAGCCTCGAGGTCCAGGCAGGATCCATCGCTGCTTGCGAGCAGCGCCCGCCGATCCTTGCCGGTCTTGTGAGGGATATTCCCTGCGCCTGCGACATCACTTGTAGCTTGGATGCGCGTTTTCTCCCGGATCGGTCACCCCCCTTAAGGTCCGCCGGGGAAATCATCAGCCACAGCCCTGGCGCTCCTTCAATTTCCCGCTGCCTTGCCGCCCCGCTTCAGCGCTGCAATAATCGCGGCGTGAGGTGAATCGCGATGTGTGGCCGTTACGGGCGCCGCGCCGACAAGCAGCGCATCGCCGAGTGGATGCAGACCCACAACACCAATGTCTTCGACGACACCTGCCTCGCTCCGTCTTACAACATCGCCCCGCAGAGCTTCCAGCCCGTCGTCCGTATCGATCCTGAAAGTGGCGAAAGGGAACTGACTGTCATGCGCTGGGGTCTCGTGCCTTTCTGGGCCAAAGACACCAAAATCGCCTATAGCACCATCAACGCCAAAGCCGAAAGTGTGCCCGCCAGTCCCACCTTCCGCGAAGCCTGGAAGCGCCGCCGCTGTCTGGTGCCCGCCGAATGGTTCTATGAATGGCAGAAGCTTGACGCCAGGCACAAACAGCCCTATGCCATCGCCATGAAAGATGACTCCCTCTTCGCCTTCGCCGGCCTTTGGGACAAATGGAAGGACAAAACTACGGGTCTGGAGCTTCACACCTTCACTATCCTCACCACCGACCCCAATGAGCTGATGGAGCCCATCCACAATCGCATGCCGGTCATCGTCGCCCGCGCGGATTACGCGCGCTGGATGGCCAATGCCGATCCCGCGCGCCTGCCCCTCGATCTCCTCAAACCCTACCCGGCGGAAGAAATGAGAGCCTGGAAAGTCGCCGGCGCGGTAGGCAATGTCCGCAACAACTTTCCCGCCCTGATCGCCCCGGTCGAACCTTCCGCGCCCCCGTGCCCCGGACTGTTTCCCGGCCATGAAAGCGATGGACTGTCCCCCCGGAGAGGGTCGGATTTGTCAAGTGCTGAATCATGTAAATAATTCGTCCTGAAGGGCTTATAAATTGCCGAAAAACTCCGCCATGGGAGCACAATCAATACATTGGCCTGCCCCCTGCGCCGAACCGTCGAGCTGGGAAAGGAAACCCGGTTCGAAAAGGAGATCTTGTATCCATATGCTGAACTTCGAGAATAGAAATAGAAGCCGCAATTGCGCGATCACGCGATTTTCTAATCCGAAATAGCTCACGTGAAATTTCCCGCTGTGCAACTGTGCTTCGTTCATTCCAGGAACTTTACCCCCCAAATTTGCACAGCTGCACAGTTTTTTGAAACCTTCCGCACATTCCACGTTGCCCCATCTCCCGCCGCCCCTCGTAGTAGACTCCCCATTGGAGCATCACTCAAGCTCCCGCCGGAGTCCCCATGCACATCATCGTAGCCGCCTCCGAATGCGCTCCTTTCGCCAAATCCGGCGGACTTGCCGACGTAGTCGCCGCGCTTCCTATCGAACTCGCTAAACTTGGCCATCAGATGACGGTCTACATTCCCCTCTACGCAGGTGTCCATTCTCATCTGCCCGCCCAGCCCCGATACGCCGTCCGTTCCATCACCATTCCCTTCCGTCATTACAACCGCTTCGCCGGGATTGTGGATGGCGGCATCCACGAAGGCGTTCAGTACTACTTCGTCGATTGCCCCGAACTCTTCGATCGCTCCGATCTCTATGGCGCACACGGCGGAGAATACGCCGACAACGCCGAGCGCTTCGGCCTGTTTTGCCGCGCCGTCGTTGAAGCCGCAAAGCAACTGGGCGTGCCGCAAATCTTCCACGTCCACGACTGGCAGTCCGCACTCATTCCTGTTTATCTGCGCACCCTCTATGGTGCTGATCCCACGCTTCAGCATGCCGCGTCCCTGCTCACTATTCACAACGCCGGCTATCAGGGCTGGTTCCCGCCCGGCACGACCGAGCAGCTGCTTTTTCCCTGGGAGATATTCACGATGGAGCGCCTCGAATTCTACGACCGCTTCGATTTCCTGAAAGGCGGCATGGTCTACGCCGACATGCTCACCACGGTGAGCCGCAAATACGCCGAAGAAATCCAAACACCGGATGGCGGCAATGGCCTCGATGGTGTTCTTCGCCGCCGTTCCGCTGACTTGCGCGGCATCCTCAATGGCGTCGACTATTCCGACTGGAACCCGGAGACCGATCGCCACCTCGCCGCGCACTTTTCCGCTGCCGATCTGGCCGGCAAGCACGAATGCCGCAGAGACCTGCTCCACGCCTTTGGGCTGGAGTCTGTGGACGATGCCACGCCCGTGATCGGCATGGTTTCTCGATTCGCCAATCAGAAAGGGTTCGATCTTTTGGCGCAATGCGCCGATGCTCTCGCCGGCCGGGA